>CAZBUL010000018.1:0-2225 GCA_964495045.1 uncultured Desulfobacterales bacterium
ATCGGAATACGTCTATGTAATATTCTCCGGACTCATCGGGCTGTTTGACGAAGAGGCTGCCGTCGATTATCTGTCCAAGGGAGAGATTTTCGGCATCCTGTCCATTTACGGCAGCCCCATCAACACCACGGCCCGTGCTATGGAAGACACTGTCTGCTACCTGGTGGCCATGTCCGCATTCAAGCGGGTCTTTGATGCCAATGAGCGATTCGCCTCGTTTTTCACCACCTTCATCAATCGCAGATTCCGATCGTTCAAGGCCCTCGCATCCGACAGAAAAATCGCCGAGGAAGCGTCTTTCGTTCTGGAGGTCGAACGCATCATCTACAAGAAACCGGTCGTTTGCCAGGATCATCTAACGGTAGCCGATGCCGCATCCGAAATGGACAGACACGGAATCAGCTCCATCATCGTGGTAAATCCGGACAGCCACCCCATCGGTATTCTCACCCACAAAGACTTGGGAAAAGTTATCGTGCATGGCGAGCGAACCGATCCCATCTCCAGATTCATGTCCTCACCCGTCCGGACGATCCCCAATAAAGCGACGATCTTCGATGCCTTCACCACTATGGTCGAAGCCGGCATCGACCATCTGGTCGTCACAAGAGCCGGAAAAGTGTCCGGCGTCATCACACGCAAAGATATTCAGATTCACCTGGAACCATCTTTTTCCATCGTCAAGCTGTTTCGGAAAGTCCGTAAGGCCGCATCCATCGATGAGCTGCAAACCGTTCTCGATTCACTGCGGCTGTCCATCGCCAAGATAGCCATGACGGGCCCCAATTTCTTCGATTTGACACAAATGCTTTCCACAGTGCACGATGCGGCCGTTGCCAAAGTGATCGAAATTCTCGCCCGTGAATATGCTCCCGATCGCTTTGTCTGGGTGCATACGGGCAGCTCCGGCAGAAAAGAAGAGATCATCGCCACCGATCAGGACAATGCCATGATCTGCGGTGACGACATCCCTGCGGAATTGGCCGGCGATATCAACGAAGCCCTCAGCCGGATCGGTTTTCCCAAATGCCCTGGCAATTTCATGGCATCGAACGACGCATGGCGCCTGCCTCTGACGGTTTGGATCGATCGTTTCAGGGAATGGTTCTCCGATCCCAATCCGGATCACACCCGATATCTTTCCGTGTTTCTGGATATGCGGCCGATTTATGGAAACACCGCGCTGTACGATAAGCTGCTGACCGCCATCGATCCCCTGATAACGGACGCCGCCATCACACAGTTGGCGCTGGATGCCATCGAGATCACACCGCCGATCGGGGTATTTGGGGTGCTGGGTCTCCACAAAGGGATCGATATCAAGACGTACGGCATTTATCCCATTGCCAATGGGGCCAGGGCGCTGGCGCTGGATGTCGGAATTCTGCAAATCACCAACACCCGGGAAAGGCTGGAGGCCCTGTGTGAAAAAAACACCATCAGCAGCCAACTGAGCCATGATCTGATCGAGTCCTATGGGTTCTTACAGGATCTAAGGCTGCGGCACCATGCCCAGTCGGTATTGAGTCATTCCCCGCCGGACAACCTGATCAAAGGAAAGGACTTGTCTAAAATCGACTTGATCATTTTGAAGGAATCCCTGAAAGTGGTCTCCGAATTTCAGCATTTCCTGACGAAAAAATACGACATCCACCGCAATGTTTTGTTCAGTCAGCTATAGTGGCCTCATGCACATCGAAGAAGCCGCATTCTGCGCCATCGATCTCGAAACCACCGGATTGAATCCGGAAAAAGACGAAATTATCGCCATCGCCGCCATTCCAATCCGACAGATGCGAATTCAGGTCGGCCGCACCTTCCACACATCGATCAAGCCCCCGACATACCGGATCGATGCCATGAAATACCACGGCATCAGCCCGGACGATCTGCGCAAAGCACCAACATTTGCGGACATGGCGGATGCAATTTTTGGCGCTCTCGACGGAGTTCTGATCGGCCATTGCGTTGAATTCGATATCGCTTTTCTCAAAAAGAGCTTTAAAAAACGCCGGGTGAAATTCAAAAAAAAGAGTCTGGACATCGCCCTGATTGAGCAGTGGCTCAGAGAGCGGGATAGTTTGCCGGATATGGATATCTCGCTCGACGCCATGATGAAGCACTACGAACTCAAAGCATCCTACCGCCACGATGCCGCAGCCGACGCATTTTTTACCGCCCAGATATTTCAGATGCAGATGCGGAAAATGGCGGCTCTTGGCATC
>CAZBUL010000018.1:2325-26131 GCA_964495045.1 uncultured Desulfobacterales bacterium
GATATCGTCACCGTTCACACAGACCTGCCATATTCCATTGTGGCAGGTGCCAGCGTCTCACTGAACGGCATTCCCATTTCATGGTGGAAATCCGACGATCGAGGTTATTTCGTCGCCAAGTTTGCGATGGATGTTGTAAAAACAGAGGCGAGCCTCATCATTGGCGACAACATTGTCATTTTCTCAGGTGAGACAATGGATGGCGTGCAGTTTACCGGGGAGCAGATACTGAAAGTTGTCAGCGTCATCCCAAAAAAGAAGTGACAGATATCAAAATCTTAATTTCAATTCTTACACCACCCCCAGCAGGATGATTCCGATCACAATGGATGAAACAATACCGATCGGAATCGTCCATCGCAGAATAACACCCTCCTGTCCTACGGCACCACACATAAGCGCGGCAATGGCAACCTTGAAGGGTGAGGAAATGGATCCGACGGATGCCCCCACCGCCAGACCTGCCGACAGCCAGGCCGCAGAAATCCCCAGCATCCCGGCTGCCTGAATCTGAAGCTGACCAAACAACATGAGGGATGCCACGCCATATCCCGTCAAAAAAGTGCCGGCCCATCCCAGAATGGGAACGAATATCGGATATAACCCGCCCGTATAATGCTTGAGCCCTTCGGATAACACCCAGGGAATATGCATCTGATGGTTCAGCACGGCAAAGTTTTCGCTGTAACCCGAATAGGCGATGATCTGCCCCATGGCACCGAAAAGCGACATGGCAATGGATGCCCGCCAGCATTTCTTGAATCCGACCTGAATCACCTGGATGATCTGCCCGCGGTTCAGTCGAAACACCCAGGCCGATAGCGCCGCGGCAAGGAGAAGATAGAGATAGCCGGAAAAAAACGGTGTCAGCACCAATGTATGGACAGGAATGACTTTGAACGAAATGCGCAGGCGTTCGAAGGTGAGGGCTTTGAGCGGCGGAATCGTGTTGACCAGAAACAAGGAAACCATCATAAAGGCAAATGGGGAAAGGTCCATCCATATCTGCCGGCTCACCGTCATTTTTCGAAGCCCCATGCGAATCAGGATCACTATCAATCCCAACCCGCCGAATATACCCGACAGGGACGGGCCCGCCAGATAAACGGTGATCAATGCAATTACAGAGGCAATCAGCCCGGACCCCATAGACAACACCATCTGACGGCCGAAATCGATGCCGTCGTCTTCAGAGCCTTTGAGATAATATGGGATACACGCTGCCATCAGGAGCGTGGCGGGAATGGACAGCCATGCGGAAGGAACGGCCAATGTCTGAATAGGCAGGGCGGTGATCACAGAATGCACCGCCAGAATCATGCCGGAAAGCTCTAATGTCATCAATCCGGAATAGCCGATGATGGAAAGCGCCGCCGCCCCCACCGGCTGCACCCCGCTGGCCCGCAGCATGGGAGCGACCACCGGTTCCGCGATGACGCTGGCCCCTTCCATGAAATTGCCGACCCCGATGGTGATCAGGAGATTGCGTAGAAATACGCTGGTAACCCCCTGCATGAACCAGTTGACGATCCGGATCAGGGAACCTGTTGTCATCAGAATCTGGCTGAGGAGAATGCCGGTGACGATGACCAGCAGCAGCGGAAATGCGGTGAATACGCCGTCCAGACCGGCCATGAGCGCCACGGAAACCGGCGTCTGGAAGACCCAAAGTGTTAATACCAGACTATAAATCGTGCCATAAACCGAAAGTGCCAGCGCAGACTGTTTGAAGCCCACCGCCAGAACAGACAACACCAGAATCGGCGTCCAGCTCCATAAAAAATTCATGTTATCCGTTCTGTCTGTTTTTGATCAGATACCTTTTCCCAAAATCGATGGATCATGCTGCAACCGTTCGCTGATGCCCTTTCCGATCTGGTAGGTTCGGCTGAAATCAGACCAGAACGCCTTGTCTTTATCTTTCCAGCCCTTGCCGAACCGTTCATCGAAATAGTTTCCCAACTTATCGAACAAGAGGCGCCAGGGCGGCTTTCCCTGAGCGCCGGCATCCAACAGTTCGTTCAGGAGGATGTCCAGTTCCGACAGCGTTTCCTTTGGCAGGTAGGAAATGGCGCCTTTGCGGATAGACGTCATCAGGGTTTCCGGATTGATGGCATGCGCCGTCAGCATGACGGTGGGAATGCCTTTGGCCACGGTTTCATCGAGAAGCTGCAACCCATTGACGCCCATGATATCCAGTATCGCCAGATCATAGACATTGTTCTGAATCTTCCGGGAAGCAGTTTCATAATCCTTGGCACAATCCACAATAGCCCCATCCAGAATATCCTGAATGGTTTCCAGGACATCTTCTTCGTCGTCCACCGCCAGAATATGCCTGCCTTTGATATAAGACGTGGGATCTCCCATGGTTGTAGTCTCCTTCATTAAAAAATATGTGAGGACGGCCCTTCATCGTTTCACCGCAACGATTTCATCCTTTTTCTTTGCGTACTTTGCGTCTTTGCGGTGAATACGAAATCTGTCCAAAAGCAACCGATCCAACTATCCGGCATTCCTGTCATCATGCTTATATCGCAATGCGGGCATCAACTGCAACGATCTTATCCGAAAAGGCCATGACCGGATTCAAATCCATTTCCAGAATCTGCGGAAAATCCGAGACCAACTGCGACAGCCGAAGAATGACATCGATCATGCCCGATTTGTCGATCCCCGCCTGTCCGCGGACGCCGTCCAGCAGTGCGGACGTTTTTAGTGCAGCGAGCATTTCACCGGCTTCAACTTCGGTCACCGGCGTGATTTTGAACGAGACATCCTTCAATACTTCCACATAAATGCCTCCCAGCCCGAACATGATGAGATGACCAAGTCCGGGTTCGGCTTTGGCACCGACAATGACTTCCCGACCGCCCGGCCGATACGCTTGTATCAGAAACTTCAGATCGGGCACATCGATTTTGGCTGCCATGGTGGAAATCGCTTCCTGCACCGCTTCACGAGTTTGCAAATTGACAGCCACACCGCCAACATCGCTTTTGTGAACCACCGATGCGGCATCGGCTTTGACCACAACCGGATAGCCGATGGCATGTGCAGCCGCTTCAGCTTCGGCGACCGTATCCGCCATCTTCCAGGCCGTGCAGGGAATCCGGTACGCATCCAGAATCGGATAGACCTCACCTGCCGATAAGAGGCTGCGTCCGGCTTCGACTGCTTTTTTCAGAATGGATGCCACCGCTGCGGCATCCACATCCGTAAACCGCCCGGGCTCTCCGATGCTTCGTGATCTGAGCGCCCCATACCGGCTCAGCGCCGCCAACGCCCGCGCCGCGGTTCCGGGAAATCCGTAACAGGGAACGCCGCCAGATTTGAGGATATCGACCGTTCCCATCCACTGACGGGGATCGGTCATGAGATTGCAGACAATGGGTTTTTTCCCCAGTTTATTGACTTCGGCGATCTGATGGGCGATTTTTTCCGTGTCCACAAAAAACGGTGTGACAAAATTGATATACAGGCTGTCGATCTGGTCTTCGGCCATCATGACATCCATGGCCGCCCGAAAGTGGCCCCCGTCGGCAGTCGCCAGCACATCCACAGGGTTGCTGAACGCGGACTCCGGATACAGTTTCCCTTTGAGTTCCTGGATGGACTTTTCCGACAGCGTCGGTATCTGCATTCCCGCATCCACCAACACGTCGGTTGCGATCACCGCCGGCCCGCCGGTATTGGTGATGATCCCCACGCGGTTGCCGGCCGGGATGGGCTGTGCGGCAAAGGCTGAAGCCGCCTGGCAGAGCTCGCCTTCATCCCGGAATGTCAAGATGCCCAGTTTTTCGAAAATCAGCTCGATGGCGATATCGGTCTTGGCCAGACCGCCCGTGTGAGACGACGATGCTTTGGCGCCTTCGGCGGTGCGGCCGGCCTTCATGGCCAGGATGGTTTTTTCGGCCGACACTTTCCGGGCCACTTCCATGAATCGTTTGGTGTCGGAGAGACTTTCCACATACAGGGCAATGACCCGGGTGCCTTCATCACTGCCGAAATATTCCAGAATGTCGGTAATGGACACATCGCTGGCATTGCCGTTGGAGGCATAAATCCGGGTGCCGATACCCATCTGCGAAAATCCCTGATGAATCAGCTCACCGACCCCGCCGCTTTGGGCCACGATGGATATGAATCCCGGCTCGGGCTTGGTGAAGGTGAAGTTACAATAGGCTTTCAGCGTCGGGTCTGTGTTGATGATACCCTGACAATTGGGACCGAGAATCCGGATGCCGTATTTTTTGGCGCGTGCCAGAAAGTCTTTCTGCAAAGCCGCCCCTTCCGGGCCGACTTCCGTAAATCCGGCAGAATTGATAATGATGGCCTTGATGCCTTTTTTTCCGCAGTCCTCCACCGCACTCGGCACAAATTTGCTGGCAATCACCATGTGTGCCAGGTCGATCTCTCCGGGAACATCGAAGATCGAAGGATAGGCTTTGACCCCCCGGATGTCGGCGGCTTTGGGATTGATGGGATAAATGGCACCGGTATATCCGAAATCGATCAGGTTTTTGATGATCCGGTTGCCGATGGACAGTTCTTTGGCCGATGCGCCGATTACGGCAACGGATCTGGGTCTGAATAAGGCCTCCAGCATATCATCTCTCCTCGAGTTGTTCGATAAATGCCTCGACATTGGTTTTGGTCTGTTCATCGGACACCAGCCGCATATCGTTCAGATCACCGTTGATGGTCAGGCTCGGAATGCCGGTGATCGCTTCGAGCCGCTGCGGCATGCCGTACCGGCAGTTGGAATTGTTCGGACAGGTTTTGGCGTCATGATAGATGATGCCATCGACCTTGAAAAATTCGAGCATGCGCCGGATATATTCTTCCTTGGCGTCATCGGACCGGACAATGAACAGCTCGGTATAGGCTCTGGCCATGCTGCTGAAGGGATCGTCCGGATCGAAAGCCGAGAATATCCAACTGTTGCAGTAGGTCGATGCCAGCACATTGACCCCTGCCCGGGAAAACAGCTCGGAATGATCCCGCAGCCGTCCCCACATCGGCATGCCGTCCCAGTACAGCCGGAAGCGTTCGGGCTCAACCGCGGCCACCTTGTTCTGAACGCGGGTTTCGAGTTCGGTCAGGAGCAGCTTGTAATAATCCACTGCCTGCTGCGTGCCGCGGAGCACGACCGCCGGGCCCATGTGAATGGTGCCGTCGAAAAAGGTGATTGGCGACGGTTTGTTGGATGCCGTATCCAGCACCTTTTTCCACAATTCGGAACATTCCTTGGAAAGAGCCAGCACCTGGCGGAGTTTGTCCATATCGAATGACGTGCCGGAAATTTCTTCCAGATCGGAAACCATGGATTTCATCTGGCTGGAAATCGAGGCCACATGGGATTCGCCGACATCCTTCACCCCCCGGTGGGTGTGAATTCCCAACAGCGGCACCTTGAATTCGGCGGCATACCAGGCAAACCAGTCCTGCACATCCCGACACTGATTGGTGTTGTAAACCAGTACATCAGGCCGGGGAACCCGGTCGATTCCCGGATAGGCACGAGACAGCGGCGTCACCCCTTTCATGTAGGCACCGACATCGGCGGTGAGGTATGAACAAATCTCTGGCGAGTAGCCGCTGGCATTGGCAACGGGAATCATGTCGGTGGCCAGACGGGTGGCCCCCAGCATGGCACCGTGGTTTTCCGGGAAATGCACCAGAAAGCCCATGGCTCTCAAAATCTCGGCCGGCCCCACACTTGTGCACCAGGCAATTTTTCGGCTGCGAGACTTGTCCGCCTCGTTCAATTCATAAAAATAATCCGACATATACCGGTTCATCTGAACCGCCGCTTCGATTTTCTTTCGAACCACTTTTTTTTCTTCTGTCATATCTTTACCTTTCATTACTGTATTCCTGGGCAAACAGGGCTGCACCCAAGGCACCGGTCAGTTGGGGAAACTCCGGTATGAGTACGGAGCGGCCGATCATCTCGGACGTCATGTCTATCAAATAACTGTTGTGAGCAACGACCCCGCCGGTCATGACAACATGCTCCGACAACGAATCCATTTCCATGACCCGCTTGATGACCGAATAAAAGAGGCCTTTGACGATATCCGTCACTTTTTTACCCTGACGGATCTTTTCGAGCACCTCGGTGGCGGAAAACACCGTGCAGAAGCTTCCCAGCTCCACCATGGACTGGGACTGCCGAGCCAGGCCATCCAGATTTTCCAGCGGAATATCCAGCCGAAGAGACATTTCCTCAAGAAAAGCACCCGTGCCGGCCGCGCATTTTCGGTTCATCTTGAAACTGAGGCGTTTGCCGGAAGCATCCAGTTTGATGATCTTGTTGTCCTGCCCGCCGATATCGATAATCGAAATGGCGCGGGGGAAATAATAATAACAGCCTCTGGCATGACAACTGATTTCGGTCTTGGTATCTGTGGCAATGGTCACGTTGTTTCTGCCGTATCCGGTGGACATGGCATTGGTGATCTCTCCGACAGTCAACCCCGCCATTTCCAGGGCTTCATTCAAGCACCGGCTGGAGGCTTCATCGAAGTCCGTACCCGATTTGATCACAGCCCGGCCGATAATCCGCTCATCCCCGTCGATGATGATCGCCTTGGTGCGCGATGCCCCAACATCGATGCCGGCATAAGCCCGTTTGTTCGTGTTCATACGATTGATTCCATCCAGTTGAAAAAGTTATCCGCACCCAATAACGAACAGGGAACAGCGTTTTGCCTCCCTCCCCCAGCGGGGTGGGGGCAAATGATTCCTCTGAAACATCTAAAGCTTGGATTCGATCGCTTTGACCAGCGAGCGGATCATAATGTTATAGGGTGTCTCGATGCCAGCCTGGGCACCGTACTCGATAAATTTGCCGTTCATGTAATCAATTTCGGTCCGGCGCTTGTTTTCGATGTCCATCAACATGGAAGGCTTGTGATCACCGGCCTTTTTCATATATTCGATGGCACCGGGATAATAGTCCCACCCCAGATTGATTTCATTGGCGCGCGCCACTTTCACGCATTCCTTGATCAGGGCATCGACAATCTGGAACACAATGGGGTCTCCCATGGCCTGGGCCATGGTCAGACCGGTCACCGCACAGACCGGATTCATACAGGCATTCAGGATGCCCTTTCGCCACACCATCGATATGATGCTATCGGTATGATGTGTCAACAAACCGGCTGAACTGAATGCTTCGGTAATAGCGATGGCCGCCGGTTTGGAAACCGGATCCATTTCCTGGATATAGTGGGGCGGGTGATGAAACGGCATGCGGACATGGCCCGGCTTGACCAGCCCGCATCCGTAATTGACCACCGCGCGCATGACCGCCTTGCGGCCCAGCACCTTGGCAATTTCCAGTTCCGTGTCGATGCCGTTCTGCCAACTGATCACATACATGCCTTCCCGATAAAACGATTCGATGGCAGACGAAATCAGCGGCAGTGCATTGGCTTTGACCGTAATGATGATAACATCCGGCGGATTGTCGGCCAACTCGTCAATCTGAGTGCACACCCGGGTGATGGGCTGCTGAAGATTTTCCGCGCCCTCGATCAGAATGCCGGGGCTGACGGCGGGTTCGATCAATGCGGGAATGACATCACAGAGGGTGACGTCATATCCGCCTCGGGTCAGAAAAGCCGCGACAATACATCCTACAGGTCCTGCCCCGATTACCGCAAAGTTTTTTGGGCTGAAGGCCGGTTTTTCATCCATGAATTATCCTCCCCTTCGATATCGAAATATCAGCTTTCGGTGATCAGAATACCGAAAGCATCAGCATTTAGCAGTTTGATCCCATTGGCCGACAGAATCTCGATGGCCCGGTCGTTGTCGCTGAAACGAAAAATCATGACGGCATTGTTGGCCGACATGCCAATGTATGCATACATGTACAGGACATTGATGCGGGCATCCATCAGGAATTTGAGCACTTCAGACAGTTTTCCGGGTTTGTCTTCGATCTGGACGGCCACCACATCGTCGATCCGCGCCGGCATGTGATGCTCCATCATGATCCGCCGGGTTTTGGGAAGATCGGACACCAGCAGCCGAAGCATACCGAAATCGCCGCTATCCACCAGATTCAATGCCCGCAGATTGATGCCTGCTTCTCCGAGAATACGGGTGATTTCATACAACCGGCCCGGAGAATTTTCGATGGAAATGGATATTTGTTTCAGTTTCATTCTATGGACTCCTTTCTGTGATATGAGAAAGAATCGTGTTGAGAATCGTGCAGTTCGTGGTTATAACATTTTTACAAAAAATATCAGTTAATAATCACAATTTAATCACATTGTGACTACTAAATGATTAATAGGCAGGATATGACCATAAGTCAAGAAAAAAAGATGTCTTCAATCCAATGAACAGAATTCATTGGATTGAAGACTATTGGTTTTCTGGGACATGGCAATTCCTAAAAGTAGTTGATATTCTGGCAACAGTATCGTACGAATTCCGACGCGGAGGAGTCCGTCTGGCGTGTCGAACTGGGTGGCAATAGTGCGGTCGTTGCTGAACTTGACCGGCGCATCGCGAATATCCGGATCGGGAAAAGCACGTACTTTTTATATCCACCTGAAATCATAATCAACATGCAAATTTTTCTTGTAGGTGTCAGTTGTGTGGGTAAATCAACCATCGGCCCCAAATTGGCAGCATTGCTTGGGCTGCCTTTTTATGATCTTGACGATGAGATCGAACGGTATTTTGCCATGCCGATTGAACGATTGCAGGATAAGTTAGGGAGCATGCATTCCTTTCGAAAAAAGGCAGCCAAAGCGTTAAAGCATCTTCTTGATCAACAGGAGAGTTGGAATTCAGTAATTGCATTACCGCCAAGCGGTCTGATGGAAAGTTACGGGCGATTGGTAAAAAAATCAAAAGGACTGGTTGTTGTTCTTACTGATGATGCAGAGACCATCCTTGATAGAATCATATTCTTTGACAAAGATTCCAGGCCGATTCAAAAGAGTCTGACGCGAAAAGAGCGATCGTATTATCTGAGGGAAATAAAGAAGGATATCAGCTATTATAACCGGTCATATAAAAAAGCGGACGTGACCGTGCATTTATACGGTTTGAAACCGGATCAGGCCGTTGTGAGAGTTAAAGTGTCCCTCGAAAATCATCTGCGAAAAATGATGATTGATGTGCGCTAAACACGATCAAAATCACATTCTATAAACTTTCCGAAAATAATATTAAGGCGTTATCGGTCGGAGATATACTACAGTATGATCTCCTCCCTGCTGCCTTGTGATCTGTCCAACGCGGTCCTGGCGGCAATTGCCAACCAGCTCCCGGCAACCCCTTCGGAACTGGCTGCCATCAAGGGCCTGGGTGGGAAAAAGGGCAAAACCTATGGGGATGAGATTCTTGGGATGGTAGTGGAATATTGTGCTAAAAAGACGGAAGAAGAATGTAAAGTGAAAGGGTGAAATGAAACCCGAAAGGGACAATGATGAACTATATCGAGCTTTATCGAAAAATTGTGAACAGGCAGAATGAAAACAGTCTCCTCCAACTGCTGAAGGACACCGGTGACTGGGAGAAACTTCAGGGCACTCATTTCGAAATTGTGGAGGATGAAATGCTGCCCTACATTCTGGTGACGGTTGATTATGAGACAGGCCGTATCGGATACTTTGCCAGCATCATGATTGGAATACCACTGGAAAAAGAAAATATTTTTCCGTTCATTGGCGACTACAGCCTGGATTATTTCTACTTGCCGGTCATCGCCAAACCGCAGAAAACCTTTGAACAGTTGAAACAGTATTATTCGGTGGAACAGGCCATCCATCACGAGTTGTTACATATTGCGGATATTCTTCAATGGATCGATGATGATCCGTCCTATATTGAAAAAGTTATCCACTATACCTTTGAAGCGGCCACCGAAGACACGCTGGAAAGCAGTATCGATTTCGAAGTTGGAAAAATTTTCAAACTGGAACCCCCGGCAATGGGAAGCGACTTCGATACAGGTGAAACCATGATTATCGAGCCTTTTCTGGGCCTGTTTCTGATGAAATACGAATGCAAATCGAAAAACGAATATGTCGCCATAAAAATATCGGATTACCTCAGAGCCCTCAAGCAAATGTATGAGGGCAATTTTTCTGAAAAAAAGGAAGCCATAGAACAATACTTCAAAAAAAGCATCGATCATCATGGCAAAACGATTTTTGGAGAGTCACCATACCTGGCATTCCTTCAGACCGGCAAAGACAAAATCGAAAAAATGCTGAAACATTCACACCTACCGAAGCAGGGAAAGAAAAAACGGGCCGTGACCATCAAGCCTGCCATATAGAGGGCAACCTTGTGTGTTTTTGACCTGCAGGCTTGAAAACCCATTGAAAGATGCCGCATCATCAATCTTTCTCTTTGCGTCCGTTGCGTCTTTACGGTGAATCGTTTTTTTGAAAAGGCTTCCCGATTGTTAATGAAAGATATCGATCCGTCAGATAATTACCCATCCCGAATCGCCGGTCTCTTCGACCATCCGCTCGCGCTGCCGTCTTTTCTGGACGAAATCCCGATCGGCCTGGCCGTACTGAACATCGAACGGCAGGTCGTTCTGTTGAACCGAACCATCGAGGCCCTGACCGGTTACTCCCGGGAAGAAGCCGGCGGCATTCCCTGTGCGTACATTCTTCGCAGCAATGCCTGTCTGGAAAATTGTCCGGCACTCTCGTTGCGGGACACCGCCGACGCCGTCTGCACCGAAGCCAATATCATCAACCGGGACCGCCAGAAAATACCCGTGCGAATCACTTTTTCCGTCATCCGGAATCTTGCCGGTCAACCGGTGGGGTACCTGGAGGCCGTCGAAGATATCCGGCTGCTGCGATCCCTGAACGGCAAGGATGACCAGGCGTATGCCTTTGGCCGAATCATCGGACGCAGCCCCCAGATGGAGCAGATTTTCCGCATTCTGCCGGTCATCGCCCAGTCGGACTCCACGGTGCTGATCACCGGTGAGACGGGAACGGGCAAGGACTTTTTGGCGGAAGCCATTCATCAGGGCTCCCAGCGGGGAAAAGATGCGTTCATCAAGGTCAATTGCGGCGCCCTGCCGGAAACCCTGCTCGAATCCGAGCTGTTCGGCCATCAGAAAGGGGCCTTCACCGGTGCTGTGGAAAACAAACCCGGCCGATTCCGCATGGCCCACAATGGCACCCTGTATCTGACCGAAATCGGCGACCTGCCCCTGCCCCTCCAGGTCAAGCTCCTGACCTTTCTGGACGACAAGATCGTGTTTCCCCTGGGCGGCACCAAAGGGTTTCAGGTCAATGTCCGTGTCATCGCCGCCACCCATCGAAATCTGGGGATGATGGTCCGGGAAAGTAGTTTCCGGGAAGATCTGCTGTTCCGGCTGAATGTGGTGCGCCTCCATCTGCCGCCGGTTCGGGAGCGGGGAGATGACATCCGCCTGCTGCTGGATCATTTTCTGCGTTCGTATCTGAGCCGGCTCAAAAAACCCGCCAAGGAGTTTTCCGCCAGGGCGCTCCGGCTGCTGCTGGAATATTCCTATCCCGGCAATGTCCGGGAGCTGCGTAATATCGTCGAATATGCCGTCAATATCTGTGAAGAGGCGCAAGTTCTGACCAAGCATCTGCCGGCCTATCTGACCGATCCCGAAGCCTCCGGCTGGGAAAAAGAGGCCAAAACCGAACCCCCGGCCGTCACGCTGCCTCCCCCACCCCCCGGCATACCTGAAAAGGACTGGGCATCCGCCGAACGATCGATGATCATGGATGCCCTGATGAAGGCCCGTGGACGCCGCAGCAAAGCGGCCGAAATTCTGGGCTGGGCACGCAGCACATTATGGAGAAAAATGAAATATTACCGGCTGGCGGACAACGAAAAATGATCAAGAAAGTACTGATTTGCCTTTACGGTAACGATGTAGCGCCCCGGTTCGATCTGACCACCGAAGTCTTCATTGCATCCATCGGCCCGGAAAACCGCATCGAAGACGAAAAATCCGTGGTGCTGCCGCGGGCTTCGGCGGAAGAACTCTGTCATATAATTCTGACCGGAGATATCCACACCGTTATCTGCGGCGGCATTGAAGAGGAATTCTACCAATATTTGACATGGAAACGCATCCACGTACTCGATTCCGTAATCGGCTCCATCCAACGCGTGCTCGATGCCTTCGTTTGCGGAACACTTCGGTCCGGAACCATCCTGTATGTGCCCGCCCCGACATCTATGAATAAAATATGATGAAACCACTCCGAGTTCTACTGATCGATGATGAAATTGAGTTTGTCACCACGCTGGCGGAAAGACTGTCTCTCCGGGGGCTGTCCGTCCGAACCGCCCTGAATGCGGAAGAGGCATTGCGCCAGATCGACGATGAACAACCCGACGCCATGGTTCTGGATGTCCGCATGCCCGACGTTGGGGGATTGGTCTTGTTGCAGCAGATCCGGAACCAATATCCCCACATCCGCGTGCTGCTGCTGAGCGCCCACAGCTCGATCCGGGACGGCATCGAGGCCATGCGCCTCGGGGCCGTCGATTATCTGACCAAACCCGTCCACATTGACGAATTGATTCAGAAGATTTCCATTTCATAAGGGTGCAGATTTTCCTGGCTCCTGGTTTCCAAGGATATTTTCATAATTTACAGCCCCTTCTCCGGCTCGAGACGATGTCTCCAGATCGCATATATCTATAATCTATAAATATCGCCTCACCTTCTCAAACCAGAAACACCCGGCAAACAGGGTGTCGGATTTATCTGCCAGCAGAAAATATAGCATCACCCCGAAGCCGCTGCCGATCATATCCGCTATAACATCCAACACATCTGCCGATCGGTACGGCACAAAATACTGATGAAACTCATCGCTGATGCCGTAAGCGGTCGATGCGGAAATGCTGAGCAGAGAAAGCACCATGCGGCGGGTTCCGGGGCGGGATGATCTAAATGCTCTGAAAAACAGAAATCCCAGCAGGGAATAGCCGAGGATATGCATATATTTATCCCCGAATGGCACATCGCGCAGATGTGCCACCGAAGGATAGGAAGATTGGATGAATATCACCGCGCAGTACAGACAGACCGGCATCCAAAAAATCAGAAAATGCCTGAACCGGGGGGGCATGGAAGATCAGCTCGTTTCGTCGGCCAGGATGTTCTGGCCGGAATGCCTGTTTCGTACCGCAGTCAACAGTTTGTCGAGCAGCACCTCCGCAGCGACACCGTAACGCACCGTGCCATCGAGAGTTCGGACAGAAAGGGTCTGGCTCTCCTTTTCCTTGGCGCCGATCGTTAAAATCACGGGAATATGGGTGATCTGCGCCTCCCGGATTTTCTTGTTGAGGCTCTCGGTTCGGTCATCGATCTCGACCCGGATGCCTTGTTTCTCGAAAACATCCCGGACCGATTCGGCATGAGAAACCAGCTCGTCGTTGATGGGCAGAATGGCCACCTGAACCGGCGCCAGCCAGAAGGGAAATTTCCCGGCGAAATGTTCGACGAGAATGCCGAAAAACCGCTCGATGGAGCCATAGATCACCCGGTGGATCATGATGGGCCGGTGCTTATCGTTATCCTTGCCCACATAAGTGAGATTGAACCGCTCGGGAAGCGCCATATCCAGTTGAATGGTGCCGCATTGCCAGGTGCGGCCGAGAGCATCCTTGATATGGATGTCGATCTTGGGGCCGTAAAAAGCGCCGTCCCCCTCGTTGATCTTGAAGGGTTTCCCGTAAGCGTTTAATGCGGATTTGAGCCCGTTGGTGGCTTCTTCCCACTGGGCGTCCGTTCCGATGGATTTGACCGGCCGCGTCGAAAGTTCGAGATGAAATCCAAGACCGAAAGTGTGATAAATTCTCTCCACCAGCCGCAGCACCCCCAGAATTTCTGTTTCGATCTGATCTGGGGTCATGAAAATATGGGCGTCATCCTGATGAAAGGCCCGAACCCGGAAGAGTCCCGACAGCACACCGCTCAGTTCATGCCGATGCACGAGACCGATTTCCGCGGCACGGATGGGCAAATCCTTGTAGGAATGGGGTTTCAGCCCGTAAAGCAGCATGCCGCCCGGACAATTCATGGGCTTGATGGCATATTCGATCTCATCCACCTGACTGGTGTACATGTTTTCCCGGTAATTCTCCCAATGGCCGCTGCGTTCCCACAGTCCCCGGTTCAGCATGATGGGGGTTTTGGTTTCCACATAACCGGCGGCCCGGTGCTCCATCCGCCAGTATTCAAGGAGCGCGTTCCATATCACCATTCCCCTGGCATGAAAAAAAGGCATACCCGGCGCTTCGTCATGAAAGCTGAAAAGATCGAGGGCCGCACCGAGCTTTCGGTGATTGCGCTTTTTGGCCTCTTCGATGAACTGGATATAGGCCTTCAGCTCTTTCTTGTCGAAAAACGCCGTGCCGTAAATCCGCTGCAACTGAGCCCTGGATTGATCGGCCCGCCAGTAGGCGCCAGACACCTTCATGAGCTTGACGGCCTTGATGAAACCGGTATGGGGGATATGGGGGCCCCGGCAGAGATCCGTAAAATCCCCCTGTTCATAAAGGGAAATGGTGCCGTCGGGCAGGCCCTGGATCAGTTCGAGCTTATAGGGCTCATCTTTATAAACTGTCAGAGCCTCAGCCTTGGACACATCGCGCCGGCAAAACGGGATTTTCGCCTGGATGATCCGCTGGATCTCCGCCTCGATCTTGGGAAAATCGTCTTCCGACACCGGCCCCATGTCGATATCGTAATAAAAACCGTCCTCCACCACCGGGCCGATGGTCAGCTTCGCATCCTTGTATATATGCAGAATGGCCTGCGCCATCACATGGGCCGCACTGTGCCGCATGATGGTGAGCGCCTGGGGATCCTGGGTGGTGATGAGTCGAATGGAAGCATCGGCTGCAACTGGGGTGCCCATATCCACCAGCCGGCCGTCGATTTCCATGGCCACACAGTTTCTGGCCAGGCCTTCGGAAATGCTCATGGCGATGTCTGTGCCGGTCGGCGGGGCTTCGAAAGATTTCTGGCTTCCATCGGGTAGGGTAATTTGAATCATACTCGTCTCGCTTTAGCGTAAAAATACGGTTAACCACGAAATACACGAATAACACAAAAAAGGATGTGAAGGGAAAAAGTCATATTCCATCCACCAGGATTTATCTGTTTAGGAAAATTGTCCGTTCAGGTCAAGGAGTTTTTCAGGAATCTTCAACAAAAGCACTGGGGATGTCCTGCCGGGTTATCCTTCTTGACACCCGCCGATAATTTGATTAAAAATTGCGCCATGAAAATGCCATTCAACCACGATATCCGACGGCATCAACCATGACAGATACGCTGAATCATGCCAGATGCAGCCGCTGGTGGACGCCGGGAAATGCGCCCGCCCACAGCGGCTCCGAAAATATTCAAAATCGGCTCTACGCACTGAACCGCCCGATCGTTCTCGTGGACCAACAGGGGCAGACCGCCGCTGCCAACAGCGGCCGCCTGACCTACGACCTCTCCGGAAGCCCGGCAGCCGACCAGCCGCCGTCCGATGCGGCCCTTTCCGAAACCGCCTGTCCGCTGCTGGCCTTCGCACCGCCCCTTCCCCCGGAAAATCTCGGAGACCCCGAATTCAAGAAACGCTACCATTTGCGCTACGCCTATATCGGCGGGGCCATGGCCAACGGCATTACATCGGCCGCCATGGTCGAAGCTCTCGGAAAAGCCGGGATGATGGGGTTTTACGGTGCAGCCGGACTGGCACCGGCAGAAGTCGAACAGGCCATTTTCGAAGTCCGTGAAAAGCTTGGCGATCTGCCCTACGGATTCAATCTGATTCACAGTCCCGGTGATCCAGATGTGGAAGCGGCTGTGGCCAGCCTGTATCTCAAACACGGCATCCGCAAGGTCTGCGCATCGGCCTATCTGAACCTTACCCCTTTTTTGGTGCATTACCGGGTGTCGGGCATTCATCAGGACAGTCAGGGGAATATCGTCTGTCCCAATCAGGTGGTGGCCAAGGTTTCCCGTGAAGAGGTCGCTCAGCGGTTCTTCGCTCCGCCGCCCGAGAAAATCCTGGCACAATTGGTGGAAAACAAGATGCTGACCCGGCAACAGGCGGAACTGGCCCGGCATATTCCCATGGCCGACAGCCTCACCGCCGAAGCCGATTCCGGAGGCCATACCGATAACCGGCCGGCTATTTCCCTGCTGCCGACAATCATTGCGTTACGAAACGAAATGATGGCCACGTACCGATATCCCCACTCCATTCCGGTGGGTCTGGGCGGCGGTATTGGCACTCCCCAGGCGGCGGCGGCCGCTTTTTCCATGGGCGCAGCTTATATTCTGACCGGTTCCGTCAACCAGGCCTGTGTGGAATCCGGAACCTCGGAAGATGTGCGCCGGCTCCTGGCTGAAGCCAGGCAGGCCGATGTGGCCATGGCGCCGGCCGCCGACATGTTCGAAATGGGCGGAAAAGTTCAGGTGCTCAAACGCGGCACCATGTTCGCCCAGCGAGCGGCCAGGCTTTATGACCTTTATTCAACCTACGAGCGGATCGAGAACATTCCGGAAAAAATACGGATACAGGTGGAGCGGGATATTTTCAAACGTCCGCTGGATGAGGAATGGCAGCGGACCCAAGCATTCTTCCTGAACCGGGATCCCAAACAGGTGACTCGGGCCAAACAGGATGCCCGGCATAAAATGGCATTGGTCTTTCGCTCCTATCTCGGCCAGTCTTCCCGGTGGGCGACCACCGGCGATCCGTCCCGGAAAATGGACTATCAGATATGGTGCGGCCCGTCCATGGGGGCCTTCAACGCCTGGACGCGGGGATCGTTTCTGGAAAAGCCTGAAAACCGCTGCACCGTCACCGTTGCCATGAACCTGCTGTTTGGGGCCTGCGTTCTGATCCGGGCCGGATGGCTCCGATCCCAGGGCGTGCTCCTGCCTCCACATAGTGACGACTTTTCTCCGCTGCCTCTGGATGTCATTGTAAAACATCTGCGATAGTGTTCTTATCTATTGATGGTTATTGAACAAGCATGGTATGTATGATCCTTGTGTTTTTTTGCAGGGAAACGCTCTGCTTTTTTCCCATGATCAACCGGCCCTGGACGCCGACCATCCGCTCCCGTTAAGACGATTGATGACAGAAACAGACAAACCAACCGATTTTATGGATTCCGAACCCGCCCGGATGCCGCCGATCGCCATTATCGGTATCGGCTGTATTTTCCCCAAATCTCCCACGGCCAAAGGCTTCTGGCGGCTGATCGTTCACGGCATCGATGCCATCACCGATGTTCCCCCGACCCACTGGTCTCCGGAAGATTACTTCGACCCCGACCCCAAAACACCAGATCACGTATATTGCAAGCGGGGCGGCTTTCTGTCTCCCATCGATTTCGATCCATCGGAATTCGGCATTCCGCCCTCGATTCTGGAAGCCACCGACAGCTCCCAGCTCCTGGGACTGGTCACCGCCCAAATGGCCATGATCGACGCCGGTTACGGCCCCGACCGATCGTTCGACCGCCACCGGACGAGCGTGATTCTTGGG
This sequence comes from uncultured Desulfobacterales bacterium, assembly GCA_964495045.1. Taxonomy (GTDB): domain Bacteria; phylum Desulfobacterota; class Desulfobacteria; order Desulfobacterales; family Desulfatirhabdiaceae; genus RAAP-1. Next base: position 19,884 of record CAZBUL010000018.1, read on the forward strand.
GTTACCGGAACTCAGGAACTGGTTATTCCGCTCAGCGCCCGGCTCAGCCATCCTGTATGGCGAAAAGCGCTGACCGACTCGGGTCTGCCGCCCGACACCGTTGCCGAAATCATGGAACGGATATCCGGCGGCTTCGTTCCCTGGCAGGAAAGTTCCTTTCCAGGACTCCTGGGAAACGTTGTTGCCGGACGGATATGCAACCGTCTCGATTTGGGCGGCACCAACTGCGTCGTGGATGCGGCCTGCGCCAGCTCACTCAGTGCCGTCCATCTGGGCCTGATGGAACTGGCCACATCCCGATCCGACATGGTCATCACCGGCGGGGTGGATACCCTGAACGACATTTTCATGCATGTATGCTTTTCCCGAACCCATATTCTTTCCCCATCCGGGGATGTGCGCCCCTTTTCCAAAGATGCCGACGGCACCCTGCTCGGCGAAGGTCTTGGCATGGTGGTGCTCAAACGTCTTGCCGACGCCGAACGGAACAACGACCGGATTTATGCTGTCATCAAAGGCATGGGAACCGCCAGCGACGCCAAATCCCAGAGCATCTACGCCCCCCGTGCCGAAGGTCAGGCCAGAGCGCTGCGCACCGCCTATCGGCAGGCCGATATCCATCCTTCGACAATCGAACTTGTCGAAGCCCACGGCACCGGCACCCGTGTCGGAGATATGGTGGAATTCACAGCGTTGAAGCAGGTTTTCACCGAATCCGCCCCTTCAGACGAAATCCCTCTCCAGCGATGCGCTCTGGGCTCCATCAAATCGATGATCGGCCATACCAAGGCGGCGGCCGGTTCAGCCGGTCTCATCAAAGCGGCCCTGTCGCTGCACCACAAGGTAATTCCGCCGACCCTCAAAGCCGAAACGCCCGACCCGGATATGGATATCCAACACAGCCCGTTTTATCTGAACACCGCAGCCAGGCCGTGGCCATCTTCCAGCAGCCACCCCAGACGGGCCGGCGTCAGCGCCTTTGGATTCGGCGGCAGCAATTTTCATGCGGTGCTGGAAGAATACGGTCCCCACAAATCCGAAACTGCGTGGGACGGAACGATCGAAATCGTTTCACTGTCCGCACCCGCCATCGATGCCCTGAAAAATGATATCGCGGAATGGCACAGCCAATCGGCCAAAGGCTTGTCGAACAACCGTTTCTGTGAACTTGCGGCCGAATCCCGCGCTGATTTCTCCGCCGAACAGAACTGCCGCCTGCTGATTCTTCTGGAGCTGAACGACCCGGAAGGATTATGGGCAGATGTCATGCAGCCGGCCTGCACCGAAGCATTGGCGTCTTTGGAAACCCATAAAGAACAGCCATTCTGGAACACATCCCGGCTGTTTTTCGGCAGGGGGGCTTCGGCGCAACCCATCGCCTTTCTTTTTCCCGGACAGGGCAGTCAATATGTCGGCATGGGCCGGGAACTGGCCTGCACATTTCCGGAAGCACTGGGTGCCATCGACACCGCCGACCGTGTGTTCTCCGCTTTCCATAGCGCGATGCCAAACCCGGAAGCAGCCCCCCCCAGACTCAGCGGCCGAATCTATCCTGTCGGCGCCGCCGACCCGTCTCATAAACGGGCCCTTCAGTCCACCCGCATCGCCCAGCCCGCCATCGGCACGATCAGCCTGGGAATGGTCCAGATTCTCGAACGATTCGGTATTCACCCGGATGTCACCTGCGGTCACAGTTTCGGTGAACTGACGGCCCTTGCCGCCGCCGGCTGGATCTCTCCGGAAACGTTTCTCGAACTTTCCGCGGCCAGAGGCTATTTCATGGAAGCGGCCGGCCGTAACCACGATGCCGGCGGCATGATCGCCGTCAAAGCGCCCATCGACGCGTTGGCTTCCATGGTGGAAAATGCCGATTTTTCCATCACACTGGCCAACATCAACAGTCCGGTGCAAGGGGTTCTGTCCGGATCACACGATGCGATTGTCCGGGCGGAAGCGCGTTGTCTCGAAAAAGGGTTTTCATCGGTCCGCCTGCCGGTTGCCGCCGCATTTCACAGCCCGCTGGTTCAGGATGCCGCCGAGCCTTTCCAAAAATTCCTGTCATCCATTGACATTCGGCCGTCCGCCATTCCCGTGATCGCCAATGTCACGGCAGCGCCCTATCCGGATGATCCGGCAGCCGTCCAGGCCCTGCTGGGCAAACAGATCACCCATCCCGTTCAATTTCTTGGCACCATCGAACATCTCTATGACAGGGGAATCCGCACGTTTATAGAGGTCGGCCCCCGGTCGATCCTTACCGGATTGGTCCGCTCCATCCTGAAAAACCGTGCCGTCACCGCCCTTGCCCTGGATGCCTCATCCGGCAAGGAATCCGCCATGCGGGATCTGGCCAAAGTGCTGTGCAGACTGGCCGCTATCGGACATTCAGTGCAACTGACCGCCTGGGAAGCCGGTGAGACCACCGGCCCCGTTCGGGAGCCCCGGATGAAAGTGCCTCTGTCCGGCGCTAACTACCAGAATCCTGAAACGCGGGCTGCGTTCATCCGCCCCCTCCGAACGCCTGCTTCCCTGTCCAAACCCTCGGAAACCCCGACATTGCAACCTTCTCAACCCTCCCGGAAACGGGTCGAACCATTGGAAGTGCCCATGAGCCCGAACCCCAGAAATGTATTCGCCGAACCACCGGCTGTCTCGCCCGCCCCCGCTTCACATGCCGTCTCGGCCGCCCTTCAGACCGTTCAGGAAGGGCTCCGGGCCATGCAGGCCCTGCAGCTCCAGACCGCCGACACCCATAAGCTTTTTCTTCAGACGCAAACCGAAGCCGGCAAAACCCTGCAACAGATGATGGAACACACCCGGCGGATCGCCGAAGCGTCTCTGGGAATTGCCATCACCCCGCCCGCATACCGGGAACCGGCCGCAGAAACCCGCCGGCCGGTTGAACATCATGTGCAGGAAATGAAAACCAACACGGTTCAGCCGCCACCGTCATCCGACAGCCTGTCTGTAAATATTCATCAACCCGCTCCCGTGGTTCAGGAATCGATTATTGCCAACCCGACGACCCGCATCGATCTTCACCCGGCTGCGCCCACCGTCGAGCCTTCTCAGCCGGTCATGACCCCTACAGACATCGAAACCCGTCTGCTCGAAGTCGTCAGCCGACTCACCGGTTATCCGGTCGAAATGCTCGCGCTCGACATGGATATCGAAGCCGATCTCGGCATCGACTCCATCAAACGCGTCGAAATCCTGGCCACCCTCGAAGAAAAAATGCCCGGGCTGCCGCCCATTCCTCCCGACACCCTCGGCACCCTTAAAACACTCGGGCAGATCTGCGGTTTTCTGACGCAGCCTTCTCATGGCAGCCAGACAATTCTTCCGTCCGCCACCGCAACGGTTCACCCCAACGGACAAGCGGACATCGAAACCTGTCTGCTCGAAGTCGTCAGCCAGCTCACTGGTTATCCGGTCGAAATGCTCGCGCTCGACATGGATATCGAAGCCGATCTCGGCATCGACTCCATCAAACGCGTCGAAATCCTGGCCACCCTCGAAGAAAAAATGCCGGGGCTGCCGCCTATTCCTCCCGATACCCTCGGCACCCTCAAAACACTCGGGCAGATCGCCGCATTTCTAAAAAAAAAAGATGAAACGGCGTTCCCCCCGATAGCACCATACCCCTCGGAACCTGTTCCCCAATCGCCTGAAGGATCGGATTCGCCGGAACGGCGGATTCTATCGGCCGTTCCCGCCGATCTGACATCGACCGGCAGGCTTCAGGCTGCGGCCGGCCGGCCGATTGTCATTACCGATGACGGCACGGACCGATGCCGAAAAATCGCCGATGCCATTGTATCCAAAGGACATCAGGCGATGGTTGCCTCTGTGGATGAGCTTCTTTCGGATACATTTGTCATTCATCCCGCCGGATTGATCATCATGGCACCGGCATCGGATGCCCCACTCCGCCATGCAGACGCAGCGGACATGGATTTTCTGAAAAAAGCGTTTTTGCTGGCCAGACGATTCGGCAATGACTTGCAGGATGCGGCCGCTCACGGCGGCGGACTGCTGGCTTCTATCACCAGCCTGGACGGGGCCTTCGGCCTGCGGGGAAATATCGACCGTCCGGTTCCCGGCGGATTGGCCGGACTGGTCAAAACCGCTGCCATCGAATGGCCTGCCGTCATGTGCCGGGCCATCGACATCGACGCCCACTGGCAGGATATCGATGATCTGTCCACCCGAATTTATGCAGCCCTGTGTTCCGACAACGCCGAAAACGGGATGGAAATCGGCCTCTGCCCGGATTTGCCTGCCCATTCGGTTTACCGGTTGAAGCTGGAACCAGCCGATTATCCGGTCGGATCGATCCGCCTCAATGCCGAGGACGTGGTGGTCATCACCGGCGGCGCCCGCGGCGTAACGGCCCAGGCCGCCATCGCCCTGGCCGAAGCCTGCCGCCCGACATTGATCCTGCTCGGACGATCTCCCCTGCCGGTTCCTGAACCCGACTGGCTGGTTCAAGCCCAGGAACCCGCAGCCATGAAACAGGCCATTCTCCGCAACGAACTCTCCGGCCATGCCACCCCCAAAGAGCTGGAAACCGCCTACCGGAAGTTTATGGCAAACCGGGAAATCCTCACGACGATAAACACCCTTCACGCCAGGGGAAGCCGGGTTGCCTATCATGCCGTCGATGTCCGAAAATCCCAAGCACTGTCGGATATTCTAGAAACCGTTCGATCTGTTTACGGGCCCATTACGGCGTTTATCCACGGGGCCGGCGTGCTGGAAGACCGGCTCATTCTCGACAAAACGCCTGAGCAGTTTCAGGCCGTATTCGATACCAAGGTGGCCGGATTTCAGGCACTGCTCGATGCCACCCGGAACGATTCGCTCAAATATATTGTCTGTTTTTCCTCGATTTCCGCCCGCATCGGCAACCGCGGACAGGTCGATTACGCCATGGCCAACGAGGTGTTGAACAAAATGGCCCATCGGGAATCCACCCTTCGAAAAGACTGCCGGGTGATCGCCATCAACTGGGGGCCCTGGGACGGCGGCATGGTCGATGATACCCTCCGGCGGGAATTCGAACGCAATCATGTCCGGTTGATCCCGCTGCGTGCCGGTGCCCGCAGTATGATTCAGGAAATGCAGGCAGGCCCCGGCAGCCCGGTCGAAGTGGTAATCGGCTCCGGACAGTTTCATCCGCCGGCATTACAAACCCGGCCGTCACTGCCTGCCGACACGCTGACCCAGAGCATTCGGCGGGAAATCGACATCGATCGTTATCCCATCTTGGAATCCCATATTTTAAACGGCAAACCGGTCGTGCCATTTGCACTGATCACGGAATGGCTGGGACACGGAGCGCTTCATGAAAACCCCGGGCTTCAGTTCTCCGGCCTCGACGATATCCGCATCCTCAAGGGAATCCGGCTGGATGACGGCAAAAAAACCATCCGCCTGATGACCGGGAAAACCCGGAAAAACGGCGCTCAGTTCGAAATGGACATCGAGATCCGGGATGGGTTCAAAGACGGAAAAGAAATCATCCACACGCGTGCCCGTGCCGTGCTGTCAAACGAGCTGTTCCTGCCCCCGATATTCGACTTTTCCAGATACCTGAATGGAAATCATGGTTATTCACGCTCCATGGAAGAAGTCTATGACAAGATTCTTTTTCATGGAAACGGACTGAAAGGTCTGCAACGCATTATCACGCTGTCTCCCCAGTCCATGGTTGCCGAGTTGGTTTCCGCCCCGCCGCCGGATCAATGGACAACCGAACCCCTCCGCAGCCGCTGGATCGGAGACCCGCTGGTATTGGACGCCGCCTTTCAAATGGCCATTGTCTGGTGCTTCGAGCAGAAGGGCATGGTTTCCCTGCCGAGCTTCGGCGCCAGCTACCGTCAGTATTGCAACCGGTTTCCCGAGCAAGGAGTGATGGCGGTGCTCGAAATTCGAGATGTCGGCAGCAACAAGATGCTGGGAGACTTTACGTTTCTGGATGCCCGGCATGCCGTCATCGCCACGTTGACCGGATATGAGGCGGTGATGGATGCATCGCTTTCCAAATCCTTCAAAAATGAATGTCTGGGATAGGGACATGATAAAAAAATTGGTGATGATTGTTCTGGTGATGGCTTTCGGATTGAGATGAGGATATAATTACGGGTTAAGTTCGCGATCAATTTCACAATATGATCCCCGGAAAAGATATAACCTTCAGCAATGAAATCCGAAAGATACAGCCTGTCATTTACAACCGGAAGTCT
>CAZBUL010000019.1:0-23180 GCA_964495045.1 uncultured Desulfobacterales bacterium
TGTTTGTGGGCGATGTGCCGGTCGTGATCCGATCTGTCAACAGTTCGTATGAAAATGAATTCTATGAGGCCATGACCAAACTATGTAGAAGAGATGTCAAGGCCATCTATTTCGGTCATGGAGAACCGTTGGTCGAAAATGCGCTGGAAGTGCTCCGGACATCCCTGCAGTATATCCGCGAAAGCATTCAATAACGATTGAACGGGAGGATTGTCTGCCAGAGCACGCCAAAAAAAATATTGATGATTCCGTATCGTTTGTTTTGTAACGATACGGAATCGGTCACGCCATCAACCCGTCCAGTACGGGAAATATCTGTTTGTTCTCAGGAATGTCCGCCATGCTTTTGGAATAATGTGTATAGGCGATGATGCCTTTTCGATCGATGACAAACAGTGCCGGCATGCGTCCCAGTTTAAGCAGATTCCATTCCTGTCCATAGCGTTTTCCAATGGCGCCTTCCGGATCGGAAATTCCCGTAAATGGAAAATCTCCTTTTTCCCAGTAATCTTTGACACTTTTTTCGTCATGAGGCGCCATGACGATGATGCAAGCGTTTCTTTCCGTAAATTGTGCGATGTCTTGTTTCATCTGACCCAGATGCTTGCGGGAAAAGGGTCAACTGAAACTTCGCAACAGTACGAGAACAACCGCATTCTTGTCGTTCAGGGCGGATGAAAGTTGCACAGGGGTGCTGTCGCTTCCCATGGCGTTGAAATCCGGGGCAATCGAGCCGATAACGAGTTTCATGTCACACTCCTTTCCTGTTTGGATTCATCAGCAACCCCACTGCCTCTGCCGGGTCGCGAGACCGAACCAGACTCTCGCCAATCAGAAAATTGAAGATGCCGAATTTCAACAGCCGCTCGATGTCCTGCCGGTTTTGAATCCCGCTGGCGGCAACGGGAATCTGATCGGGTGACAGTCGGGAAACCAGTTGCGTGGATGTGGCGATATCCGTATGAAACGTCTGAAGATTTCTATTGTTGATACCGATCAGGGTGGCGCCGGCACGGATGGATGCTGCCACATCCGGTTCCGAATGCACTTCAACCAGAGCATCCATGCCGAGCGAGCGGCTGAGGCCCAGCAGTTCCTTCAGTTGAGCTTCGGAGAGAATGCGGGCAATGAGCAGCACCGCATCTGCTCCGAGGTTGCAGGATTCGTAAATTTGACAGGGGGCGATGAGAAAATCCTTCCGAAGAACCGGCAGTTGCGTGGCGGATCGGGCGGCCTTCAAATCTTCGGGGCTGCCCAGAAAAAAATGTTGGTCGGTCAATACCGACAGACAGGCGGCACCGCCGGATTCATAGCGCATTGCCAAGGCCGCCGGATCCAGATCGGGGCAAATGGGGCCTTTGGAAGGCGATGCCCGCTTGATCTCCGCGATGATGTTGACGCCTGTTTGCCCCGGTTGCCGGAGCCGCTCCAGAAACGGCCGGTGCTCGCGGGGCCTGCGGGCCAGTTCCTTCAGTGTTGTTTCAGGAGTTTTTTCGAGCAGCACTGCAATTTCCCGATGTTTTTGAGCGACAATGGCATCTAAAATATGGCTTGTCATGGTATTTCCCTCAAGCCTTTATGAAGTGGTATAGCGGATCAGGCTGTCCAGTTTGCCTGCAGCCGCACCACTGTCGATGGCTTGAGCCGCCAGGTGGATGCCGTCGTCGAGTTTACCGGCCTTTCCGGCCACGACAAGTGCTGCCCCGGCATTGATCAGAATCACATTGCGGCGTGGGCCTTTTTCACCGCTGAGAACGCTTCGGGTGATGGCGGCATTTTCGGCAGGATCTCCGCCGGTCATGGTGTCGGGCGCGGCACACTGCCCGAAAAACTGCTCCGGGTTGATGTCGTAGGTGCGGATCAGTCCATCCCGAAGTTCGGAAATCCGGGTCGGCGCACACACGGAGATTTCATCCAGTCCGTCATGTCCATGCACCACATAAGCGCATTTGGCGCCGAGCAGCCGCAGGGCATGGGCGAACATCTCCGTCAGCTCCGGTGCATAAACGCCCAGCAACTGATAATTGGCACCGGCAGGATTGGTGAGGGGCCCCAGCATATTGAAAATGCTGCGCAGACCAACCTCTTTGCGCGCCTTGGCCGCATACCGCAAGGCGCTGTGATACAAGGGCGCGAACAGAAATCCGATGCCGATTTCCCGGATGGCTTCTTCGACCAGTTCTGGTTCGCAGTTCAGGTTGACACCCAGGTTTTCCAGCACATCCGCACTGCCGCATTTGCTGGAGACGGAACGGTTTCCGTGTTTGGCGACCGTCACGCCGCAACCGGCCACCACAAAAGCGGTTGTGGTGGAAATGTTGAAGGTGTGGGCCCCGTCGCCGCCGGTTCCTACGACATCGACCACCGTCTCGGCCGATGTCTGAACCCGGACAGCTTTTCGGCGCATGATGCGGGCGGCACCCGCCAGCTCTTCGAAAGTTTCGCCTTTGGTGGCCAGAGCAGCCATGAATGCACCGATCTGGGCATCGGTGATCTCACCGGAAAAAATTTCGGTCATCATATCCGCCATTTCGGATTCACTCAGATTGATGCGATGCACGATTTTGTTCAGGGATTCTTTAAACATGTGTTGTTTCCTTTTTGGTGTGAGTAAAATAGGCATTGATCATCGTTTCGGCCAGATGATCAGCACTGAATTTACCGCAAAGACGCAAAGAACGCAAAGCAACAACCTGTTTTTTTTATCGTTATTCTTTGCGGTCTTCGCGTCTTTGCGGTGATATCATTTTATGAATCACAGGGTTTGGGCGAATTGATGATCACGGCCTAATATCAATGGATCGTTCCGGTGATTTTCAGAAAGTTCTTGAGGAGCCGCTTGCCGACCGGTGTCATAATGGATTCGGGATGGAACTGGATCCCTTCGGTCAGGTGCTCCTTGTGCCGGATTCCCATAATTTCACCATCATCGGATTCCGAACTGATTTCCAGGCATTCCGGCAAACCCTCGCGGGATACGGCCAGGGAGTGGTAGCGCATGGCCTGAAACGGCTGCTTGATGCCGGCATAAAGGGTCTTGCCGTCGGCATGGATGGCCGATGTCTTGCCGTGCATGAGTTTTTTGGCGGAGACGACATTGCCGCCGAAGGCCATACCGATGGCTTGATGTCCGAGACAAACCCCCAGAATCGGAATTTTTCCGGAAAAACGGCGGATGACGGCCAGTGATATCCCGGCGGAATCGGGGCGGCCGGGCCCCGGTGAGATGACGATGCCGGCCGGGTTCCATGTAGCGATTTCTTCGACAGTGGCCGCATCGTTTCGGACGACCCGGACGGATGTGCCGATCTGTTCCAGATATTGAACGAGATTGTAGGTAAAGGAGTCATAATTGTCTATCATTACGATCATGGTGTCTCTCCATAATTAATGGTCGGTGATCATCCGCCGATCAGTTGCAAGGCTTTTTCGATGGCTTTGGCCTTATTGACGGTTTCGATGCGTTCGCGTTCGGGGTTCGAATCCGCCACGATGCCGGCACCCGCCCGTACCGTCAGTTTGCCGTTTTCGATGGCAGCTGTGCGAATGGTGATCGCCAGGTCCATGTTTCCGCTGAACGATATATAACCGACCGCACCGCCATAAGGGCCGCGGGGTTCGGCTTCGAGTTCATCGATGATTTCCATGGCGCGAACTTTGGGCGCGCCGCTCAAGGTTCCGGCCGGGAATGTGGCTCTGAGAAGGTCCCAGGCATCCAGTCCGGTCTTCAAATCGCCGGTGATGTTGGAGACCAGATGCATCACGTGGGAATAGCGCTCCACGACCATCAAATCTGTTACCTGAACCGATCCGGTTTCCGCCACCCGTCCCAGGTCGTTGCGGCCCAAATCTACAAGCATGAGATGCTCGGCCCGTTCTTTCTCATCCCCAAGCAGTTCACTGGCGAGGGCCCGGTCTTTTTGTTCGGTTTTTCCGCGGGGCCGGGTGCCGGCGATGGGCCTGAGCGTGGCCATGCCATTTTCGAGGCGCACCATGGTTTCCGGTGATGAACCGATCAAGGTTTGACCATTCATGCGAAGGAAAAACAGATAGGGGGAGGGATTGATGAATCGTTGCGCCCGATACAGCATCCAGAGATCCGGAGAGGATTCGCAGACGAATTTCTGAGACAGGACGGTCTGAATGATATCGCCGGCATGAATGTAGGATTTCACCTGCTGAACCTGGCGACGGTATGTCTCATCCGGATTGGACGGCATCAGCCGGATGGCAGGCTGATGGACCGGCTTCGGGATTTCGGACATGCGGGATTCGACCAGTTTCACGATGGACTGAAGCGTGTCGGCCGCTTTTTGGTAATGATCGGTGGGCGCGGTATCACTGTCCAGAAAGGTGATCGCAATGGCCAGCAGCGTATGCCGGATGTTGTCGAAAACCATGAGCTGATCCGGGATGATCAGTTGGGCGAGGGGGGTGGTGTCGGGCAGACGATTGGGGATTTTTTCGAAAAAAGACACCATCTCATAGGAAAAATACCCCACCATCCCTCCCCAGAACCGGGGAAGTCCGGGAATATCGGCGGGCCGGTATTTTTTCATGATCTGCTTCAAGGGTTCCAGCGGGTTCCCCTGGTGAGCAATTGACTGTGTGCCGTGGATATCCTGGATGTCCACCCGGTCGGAAAATACCGTAACATGAGAGCGGGCAGAAAACCCCAGAAAACTGTAGCGTCCCCATCTTTCCCCGCCTTCCACACTTTCGAATAAAAACACAGGCCCTTGTTTATCGAGACATTTTTTGAGCAGGGACACCGGTGTTTCGGTGTCTGCCAAAATTTCGATGCACAGGGGAATCACCGTGTAATCTTTTGCCAATCGATTGAATTCATCCTCCGAAGGAAACTGCTGAAGAATCATGACCGCTCCTTATGCAAATAAAAAAGGGGATCGTGAAATTTTTCCACGATCCCCTGAAGAAACAAAAAAGGATCGCGGGCTTCGGGCTGCCCACGATCCTTGAATAAGACTGCTATGTGTCAGAAATGCGTTCGTCGGCGCCCATTATATAAGCTGCCAGCGCCACCATCCTCGTCTATTGACTGCCATGTTTGTATTTAAAATATTTCTCATGTAAAGATATTCCGATTTCATTCTTTATTTTTCGTTTGACTTTATCTATACTCCGCCAACTTTGTCAACAGAATTTTGGAAGCTTTTCATGAAAATCAATTCGCCTGCCAAGATCAATCTATTTCTCTGCGTTACTGGTAAACGGCCGGACGGCTACCATGATATCCATTCGCTGATGTGTGGAATTGCCTTGAATGATGTGCTGACCCTCGATTTTCAGGCAGCCCGTATTTACGCTTCCTGTTCGCACCCGGATGTTCCAGAGGATGACAGCAATATCGCCTGTCGTGCGGCCGCTGGTTTTTTTGAGGCCTGGGGTCGTTCCGGAGGGGTGGGGATCGATATCGAAAAAAATATTCCTGTGGCGGCCGGCTTGGGGGGCGGCAGCAGCAATGCTGCCACTGTCTTGCTGGCATTGAACACCCATTATAATTTCCCTTTTTCCGATGGGGAACTGGCGAGCCAAGCCGTGAAGCTTGGTGCGGACGTGCCGTTTTTTCTTCACTGCCGGCCGGCGGTGGCGACCGGTGTGGGAGAGAAACTTTCATTTTTCAGGGAGATTCAGCCTTATCCAATTGTTTTGATTCATCCTCAGATACGAGTCCGGACAGCCGACGTGTATAACGGCCTGAATTTGGGATTGACAAATTGTGAACAAAAGCTTAATAGTCTGCCTTTAAACGGTGGGTTTGATCCGATCCACCATCTGTGCAACGATCTTGAAACCGTCACCGTTTCCTGGTTTCCGGAAATTTCGGAAATCAAAAAAACTCTGACAAAACTGGGTGCCATGGGATCATTGATGTCCGGAAGCGGTCCGGCGGTATTTGGCGTTTTTTCCAATGCCGTACAGGCACGGAAGGCATATAATTCCCTGATTCCCGATAAATTCGGATCATGTTTTTTAACCCGGCTTCTGGTATGATCGGTGTTTAACACTGGGGCGTCGTCAAGCGGCAAGACACAGGATTTTGGTTCCTGCATTCGGAGGTTCGAATCCTCCCGCCCCAGCCAATTATTTTTATTGTGGATCGTTGACAATCCGGGAAATCGTCGGTTCACAAACGGCTGCAACGAGATGTCTCATCAGGACAGCACAGGATGATTCCATGAGTTGGTTTGCGACAAACGGGCTTTCGATTTTTTCAGGAAATTCGAATCCTGATCTGGCACAGAAAATATGCAAATTTCTGGAGATGCCCCTTGGCGGCGCCAAGGTCAAAACGTTCAGTGACGGGGAACTTCAGATTGAGATCGACGAAAATGTCCGTTCCAAAGATATATTCGTTGTCCAGTCCACATGCTCACCGGTAAATGATCATCTGGTAGAGCTTCTGTTGATGATCGACGCCTTCAAACGTTCCTCCGCCCGAAGAATTACGGCGGTCATTCCCTATTTCGGCTATGCCCGGCAAGACAAGAAAGTGGCGCCGCGGGTGCCGATCAGTGCCAAGCTTGTAGCCGATCTCATCACTGTTTCCGGAGCCAACCGGGTTATCACCATGGATTTGCATGCCGGTCAGATTCAGGGGTTTTTCAGTATTCCCGTCGATAATCTCTTCGCCGCTCCGGTTATTCTGGAAGACATCAAGAACCGTTTCGAAGGCGATCTGGTCGTTGTTTCGCCCGACGCCGGCGGGGTCGAACGGGCACGGGCCTTTGCCAAACGGCTCAAATCGGGGCTGGCCATCGTGGATAAACGGCGGGAATCTCCCAACAAAGCCAAGGCCATGGCGCTCATTGGCGATGTTTCCGGAAAAACGGCCATCATTCTCGACGATATGGTCGATACGGCCGGAACCGTCACACAGGCGGCGGCTGTGATCATGGAAAAAGGGGCGCGGGAGGTACATGCCTGCTGCTCCCATGCGGTGCTGTCCGGTCCGGCTGTAGAGCGGATCAAGGCATCCGAACTGAAAAGTTTCATCGTCACCGACACCATTCCGCTCAAAAGCGATGCGGCTGCCTGTGACAAATTCAAGGTACTCAGTATTTCCCGGCTGGTTGGCGAGGCGATCATCCGCAGTCACCGGGGCGATTCCGTTACATCCCTGTTTGTTTAAACTTATCCGCATCGGAGTCTTGCGGATTGAAGCATAGATCAAAGGAGGTTTTTTTTGGAGCTGCTTGAAATTACTGCCAACACGAGAACATCTGCCGGAAACGGCCCGTCACGGGTACTCCGGCGCGAAGGAAACATTCCTGCCGTACTTTACGGGCCGGAATCCCAATCCATTCACCTTTCCATTGCTTCGGTGGATCTAGAACATGCTTTGAAAAAGGCGTCTTCCAATCAGATCATTTTTAACATGGCGATCCAGAATGGACACATCGAAAACCGGACCGCCATGATCAAAGAAATCCAGATTCACCCGATATCCCGAAATTTCCTGCATGTCGATTTCTACGAAATCTCCAAAGATCGCAAAATTACAGTCAACGTACCGGTCGTTGTCAAAGGCAAGGCCAAAGGTATCGAAGACGGCGGCATGTTGCAGATCATCGAACGGGAAATCGAAGTGCTCTGTCTGCCGTTCGAAGTTCCGGAATCCATCTCTATCGATATTACCGAGCTGGGAATCGGCGATTCCATCCATGTCAAAGATATTAAAGCCGCCGAAAATATCGAGCTTGCGGGCGACAAGAATGATACAATATTAACCATTCTCAGTACCAAGTCCGAAGAAAGAGGCCCTGAAGAATCCGGGCCGCCAGCCGGAAAGAAATGAACCCAACGCATTTAGACCGCCGGACGACAATGGATGGCTGAATGTGTATCCGAAGTGATCCGGAAGCCGCGCGAACCGCGATCCTTTTTCATGGTCGTCGGTCTCGGCAACCCGGGGATCGGGTATGCAGGCACCCGTCACAACATCGGTTTTGCTGTCGTCGATGCCGTATCCCGTGAATTTGCCATCCCCCTCAAGGTGCAACCTGTCGATGCCAGGGTTGGTTGCGGCAAGATACACGGCAGGCAAGCTCTTCTGGTGCAGCCGATGGCCTATATGAATCGAAGCGGCATTCCGGTTTTCCAACTTGCTCACTGTTTTGGTTTAACCTGTGAAGATATGTTGATTGTCCATGACGACATGGACCTGGCATTTGGCAGAATTAAAATCAAAGAGAAAGGAGGGAGCGGGGGACACAATGGTATTCAGTCGTTAATGGATGCTTTCAGCGGAGGAGACTTTGCCCGCCTCCGTGTGGGCATCGGGCGTCCCGAGGTTGGAATGAATGCCGTGGATCATGTTCTGTCGGCTTTTACTATGGAAGAGGGCAGAATGCTGGAACACATCATGACCCGGGCACGGGATGCGACAGTAACTGTCCTTTGCAATGGTGTAAAGGATGCGATGAATCGTTTCAATCGGTCGTTAATTACAAATTCAAGTCAAACAACAGATGGAGGAAACTAATGGACTACGTAGTGGCGAATATCCCATTGGTATGTACGATGGTGGGTTTAATTGGTGTCATTTTTGCAATCGGGCTGGCCGAAGTTGTTAAAGTCGCTCCGGCAGGCAACGAGAAAATGCAGGAGATTGCGGCTGCAATTAAAGAAGGTGCAATTGCATACCTGAATCGTCAGCTTAAAAGTATGTCGATTGTCGGGGCGATCATATTTATCGCCATTTTTGCTACCTTGGGTCAGAAATCAGCCATTGGCTTTCTGATCGGCGCAGTGGCATCTTTTATTGCCGGTTATGTCGGCATGAGAGTATCGGTTATTGCCAATGTCAGAACCGCTGAAGCTGCTAAAAAAGGTCTGGCCGCCGGTCTGGCCCTGGCTTTCAAAGGTGGTGCGGTTACCGGTATGATGGTAGCTGGTCTGGCGCTGACTTCCGTTTCTGGCTATTACTTTTTGACTCACGACGTCATGGCTCTGGTTGCCCTGGGTTTCGGCGGCAGCTTGATCTCCATTTTTGCACGACTGGGCGGCGGTATCTTTACCAAGGGTGCAGATGTCGGTGCTGACCTTGTCGGTAAAGTCGAAGCCGGTATTCCCGAAGATGATCCCAGAAACCCGGCTGTTATCGCTGATAACGTCGGTGACAATGTCGGTGACTGTGCTGGTATGGCTGCCGACTTGTTTGAAACCTATGCGGTTACCGCAGTGGCTGCCATGCTGATCGGCAGTCTGCTTTTCCCCAAAGTTCAGATGGCAACCGAGTTCCCGCTGGTACTTGGCGCTATTTCCATCGTGGCTTCCATGATTGCGATTTTCTTTGTCAGACTTGGCAAAGGCGAATACATCATGGGCGCTCTTTATAAAGGTATGTTCGGCGCAGCCATTATCGCTGCTTTCGCTTTCTATTTCGTCTGTGTCAAATTTATGGGCGGATTGGGTACGATTTCCGCAATGTCCATTTATTACTCAACCCTGATCGGTCTTATTCTGACCGTCGTGATCGTTATCATCACCGAATACTACACCGGTAAATACGGACCCGTCAAAAGCATTGCCGATGCTTCCGCTACCGGCCATGGTACCAACATCATCGCCGGTCTGGCCGTCAGCATGCAGGCTACTGCCGCTCCGGTTATCACCATTTGTGTCGCGATCTATGCCGCTTATTTTTTTGCAGGTCTCTATGGCATCGCCATGGCCGCCATGTCCATGCTTTCCATGACCGGTATGGTTATCGCCATCGATGCTTACGGCCCGATCACCGACAACGCCGGTGGTATTGCCGAAATGGCGGAAATGGATGAAAGTGTCCGTGCGGTCACCGATCCGCTGGATGCCGTCGGAAACACCACCAAAGCCGTTACCAAAGGGTATGCCATCGGTTCCGCTGGTTTGGCCGCTCTGGTTCTTTTTGCCGCTTATGTTCAGGAATTTTCTTTCCATGCTGCAAAAGGTGCTCCCCCGATCAAGTTTGATCTGTCCGACGTAAGAGTCATTATCGGCCTTTTCATCGGTGGTCTGCTGCCCTATCTGTTCGCCTCCATTGCCATGAAAGCTGTTGGTAATGCCGGTGGGGCCGTTGTTGAAGAAGTTCGCAGACAGTTCCGCACCATTCCGGGGATTATGGAAGGTACCGCAAAACCCGATTACGGTGCATGCGTGGATATCGTTACCAAGTTTGCTTTGAAAGAAATGATTGTTCCCGCCATCCTGCCGGTTGTCGCTCCGCTGATCGTTGGTTTCGTGCTGGGCAAAGTGGCTCTGGGTGGTCTGTTGATCGGCAGCATCGTCACCGGTCTGTTTGTGGCCATTTCCATGACCACCGGTGGAGCTGCATGGGACAATGCCAAGAAATACATTGAAGACGGACATCTCGGTGGAAAAGGCAGCGATGCCCACAAAGCCGCTGTTACCGGTGACACTGTCGGCGATCCTTACAAAGACACCGCAGGTCCGGCCATCAACCCGATGATCAAGATTCTGAACGTCGTAGCACTCCTGATGGTTCCGTTCTTGATGTAGTTCTGTTGCTTTCTATTCTATAGAGTCGTTCTTAGAGGATTGGCGCCGCAAGGCGCCAATCCTTTTTTATTGCTTGTTCAGTCGTCGTATGATATACACTATAAAGTATGTAGTTTGATGGTTGCCCTGTTTTTCATCCACTTCCCTCATCCGATGTTCCGATGTTTAAGCCCCGATAATGGCATACATGGTTGATATGAAACATTATGACAAGAAGATTAAAGACAAGGTTCAACTTCCCCCAATCTCCCTCAAGAAATTCCGGGTCGGTGATTTAGCTGTTTATCCTGCTCACGGTGTCGGACGTATCGATGCCATCGAATGTAAAGTTGTCAATGGAGAGAAACATGATTTTTATATCATGAAAATTCTCGAAAATGGTATGGTCATTATGATCCCCACCTGGAATGTCCATTCCGTTGGATTGAGAGACATTATTCAGGAACACGAAATCCCCAAAATTTACGATCTGATGCGAAATCAAAAGGATTTATCGACAACCGAAACCCAAACATGGAACCGCCGCTATCGTGATTATATGGAAAAAATCAAGACAGGTTCCCTCTTCGATGTTGCCGAGGTGTTTCGCGACCTCTATCTTCTCAAGCTAACAAAAGATTTGTCTTTTGGTGAACGAAAACTCTACGATACTGCCCAGATGCTTCTGATCAAAGAAATTTCCACATCCAGACAAGCTACCGAAGATTCAATTCTGCTGGAAATTGAATCCCTCTTTATCCAGGAGACGGCCACTGTGCAGTGATTTCTCCCTGATGTCTTCCCGCGGTCCTTTTTCTTTTATCGTTCCGGATGAACATGCCGGAGATCGTCTCGACACCGTCATCGCACTTATAGTTCCCGGATGCTCCCGCTCCATGGCCACCCAATTTATCCGTGAAGGACGAATTCGGATTGTAGATGAACTTAAAAAACCCGGTTATCGGGTCAAATCCGGAGATCACGTTTCCGGCTGCATTCCCGCCCCCGAATCCATTGCCTGTGAGCCTGAACCCATTTCGCTTTGTATCGTCCATGAAGATGCTCATATCCTCGTGATCAACAAGCCAGCGGGCATGGTCGTTCATCCAGCGCCTGGACACCATTCCGGAACGCTGGTGAATGCCATCCTCCATCATTGCCCATCCCTGGAGGGGATCGGCGGTAAAGTCCGCCCCGGTATTGTGCACCGTCTCGACAAGGATACCTCAGGCTTGCTGGTGGTGGCGAAAACGGCGGCGGCTCAGGCGCACCTGGCCGCTCAGTTCAAAAACAGATCGTTACAGAAAATCTATCTGGCACTGGTATTGGGGCGAATGAAAACCACCAGTGGTGAAATCGATCTGCCGATTGGGCGCCATCCGGTAGATCGTAAAAAAATGTCGGTTGTCAGCAAAAGAAACCGGGATGCCCGCACTCTCTGGAAGGTGAAAGAACAATTCGATGCGGTTGCACTGCTTGAAATTGAAATCAAAACGGGCCGGACGCATCAGATCCGGGTGCATTGCGCATCGATGCAGCATCCCGTCATTGGCGATACGGTCTATGGACATCGCCAACCAACTGGTCCACTGATGAAAATTATGAAAACGGTTTCTCGTCAGATGCTCCATGCCTGGCGGATGACATTCACCCATCCCGAATCTGGGGAGACCCTGTGTCTGGAGGCGCCGATTCCAGCGGATATGACGGCTGTACTGATCGAAATCAGAGAAACGAATCTCCACTGACAATACAATGAAAGGAGAAAATATGAATCCGATTCGCGTGATGGTGAATGGTTTACCTGGAAACATGGCGGCTATTGTTGCCGGTCATATTGTTCGAGACAACCGATTCGAGCTGGTGCCGTTTTCTTTGACCGGTGCGGATATCACACTGGACGAATTCACATTGGGAAGCGATGTGATCCATCTGCTGCATCCCAATCGGCGGGAGACCCTCATCGAGGATGTCCTGAAAATATATCCTCACATGATATCGGTTGATTACACGCATCCTGCCGCTGTATGCGACAATGCCGTGTTTTATGTTCGCCATGCGCTGCCCTTTGTGATGGGAACGACAGGCGGAGACCGGAAAGCTCTCGAAAATACGGTGACGGGGTCATCTATCGCTGCGGTGATTGCTCCCAACATGGCTAAGCAGATTGTCGGGCTTCAGGCCATGCTCGAATACGGGGCTGTGCACTTTCCGGATTTGTACAAAGGCTACACCTTGAAGGTTCGGGAAAGTCATCAACAAGGCAAGGCGGATACCAGCGGAACGGCGAAATCCATTGTGGGGTACTTCAACCGGATGGGTATTCCGTTTACGGAAAAAGACATCAAGATGGAGCGTAAACCCGATAACCAGCGAGACCAATGGGGAATTCCCGAGGCTTTTATCTCCGGCCATGGTTGGCACACTTACACGCTGACTTCTGCGGATGGAACTGTCACCTTCGAATTCACCCACAATGTCAATGGCCGGGATGTCTATGCCCTGGGCACTTTGGATGCGGTTGTGTATCTGCATGGAAAAGTCGAAGCAGGGATTTGCGGACGAGTGTTTTCCATGATCGATGTGCTGAACGGCAATTAAAAGGGGTATCACCATGAAAAAAATCGTTGTGCCGGTCATCGTTCTTCTGATTGTGGGAGGTGCTGGATGGTGGATATTCGGCCGATCCGATCGCGGTACGACTGGATCGGTCAATACACAGTTCCGCTGGCTTGGGCCGAATGACAAAATCGTGATCGATGGATTTGACGATCCCAAGGTTCAGGGGGTTGCCTGTCACATTTCCCGTGCAGAAACCGGGGGGATCAAGGGACAGATGGGAATGGCCGAAGACACGAGTGACGCGAGTATCGCCTGCCGTCAGATCGGTCCGATCCGGATTGTGGGAGACCTTAAAGATGGAGAGCGGGTGTTCGACGAACGCCGGAGCCTGGTGTTCAAGAAACTTCAGGTGGTGCGATTCTTCGACCGGGAGCGTAATGTGCTGGTGTATGTGGCATACAGCGACCGGCTGATTTCGGGCAGCCCCAAGAACAGCATCAGCACGGTGCCGATCATGGGGTGGCCGGCACCGTAACCATTCGGTATTTGGGAGATGGCCACGATTTGTTTCACCGCAAAGGCGCAAAGAAGATGATACAGAAAAATTATCTTTGCGATATTTTCGCCGGTGCGGTGAATATTCGAATCGGTCAATCGAAAGCCGGCTGACGCAGCTCCTGATCGATGAGATCGGCATCCTCCGCATTGAACTGCAGGAGTCGGTGAAGATGATAAAATCCATCTTCTGTCAGCGAGGTGAATGTAATGGCCGTTTCGGTCGGGTCTGTTCGAATCACTTTGGCGGAGGGAATATGAATCCGGGCATCTTCATTGAGCACCAGCGTGATTTCGCAGGAGGCGCCTTCCTGAATCAGCGGATCGGAAGCGCATAAAATGCCTGTCAGGCTGATGTTGGTGGTTGAAACTTTGACCGGTTGACCATTGACGGTGACGGTGACATCGAAATGAACCGGAACCCGCGTTCGTTTTCTTCTGTTGGTGTCCATGAAGATGTTTCCTTGGTGTACGATTTACTGCACGGGATATGGTATCGTCGTTGATCGTGAAAATAAATTCACTACGAAAAACACGAATGATTACAGATTTTTTTGTTGATGAGGATGAATCTCCGGAATGATCCATGATCAGTTTCATTTTGTATTACTGTCACTGGATGATGTCAATCAAATTGTGAACAGGGAACCGGTTGTTCACGCTGTTTCTGTGAAATCTCAGCAATAAAGCATTTCGTTTTTTTGCGTTATTGATGAGCTGCCGAGGAGATTTTGCGATGATCCGTTTCATCCATGCCGCAGATGCCCATATCGACAGCCCCCTCAAGGGGCTCGAAGCCCATGATGGGGCTCCTGTCGATGTCCTTCGGGGTGCCACCCGACGGGCTTTCGAAAATCTGATTCACCTATCTATTGAAGAAAACGTCGCCTTTTTGCTGCTTTCAGGAGATATTTATGATGGAGACTGGAAAGATTACAGCACGGGGCTGTTTTTTCGCAGACAGATGGCCCGTCTGAACGATCGGGGCATTTCCGCTTATCTGATTGCGGGCAATCATGACGCCGCATCGGTGATATCCCGAAAACTGACATTTCCCGACAATGTCCATGTCTTTTCCACCCGGACGGTCGAATCCATGTCTGTTCCCGGTCATCCGGTTGTGATTCACGGCCGGGGATTTCCGAACCGGGCTGTTCCAGAGAATCTGTCGGTGGATTATCCTGTGGCTGTACCCGGAAAATTCAATATCGGTTTGCTCCATACGAGTCTGACCGGGCGCAGCGGACACGATACATACTCCCCTTGTACCGAAGCGGATCTCTGTCAAAAAGGCTATGATTATTGGGCATTGGGTCATGTTCATCAGCCGGAAGTGATCCGCCGGGAGCCCTGGATCGTGTATGCTGGAAGCTGTCAGGGCCGGGATGTGCGCGAAACGGGCCCCCATGGCTGCCGATTGGTTTTGGTGAATGATTCTCTCGAAGTGGTGGATGCCGCTTGGCGTGATTTGGATGTGGTTCGCTGGCAGGTTCTCCCTATCGATCTGACCGGTGTGGAAACGGAATCCAATGCCTTGGAGCGGGCATCTCATGTGATGGGCGGCGCTGTTCTGGATGCATCGGGCCGGATGGTGGCGGCCCGGATCGTCTTTACCGGGGCCACCTCGCTGCATGGCCCGCTCCATCGGGATTTTCACCGCTGGCAGGCTGAACTGTTGGCCCGTGCCCAGGATCATGGCCCGGATGCTGTCTGGATCGAGTCCGTCCGAATTTCGACCACACCCGTTTATGATTTGGCACATCTGGCCGAGCGGGACGGATTGACCCGGATCGTTCTGGATACATTGAATCAATCCCGAATCCAATCAGATCGGTTTCCGATGGAAATCAAGGATATGCTGGCTGTTCTGCCGGCAGAGTTAAAAACCGATGTCGAATCAGACTGGTCGGACGGTGCAGGATCCGGCATTCTGAATGAAGTTCGGGCCATCATTCTGGATGCGCTGGGAACCAGAGGAGGCCGACATGCGATTTGACCGACTGAAAATTCCGGCGTTTGGACCGTTTACCGACCTCCATATCGCATTTCCGTCGGCCGGTGGCGATTTGCATGTGATCTACGGCCCCAACGAAGCCGGAAAGAGTTCACTCCTGCGTGCCTTCCGAGACCTTCTTTTTGGGATTCACAGTCAGTCTCCAGACAATTTCAAACATGATTACAAAGACCTGCGAATTCTGGCGGAAATATACAATCGAAACGGCGATAAGCTGATTTTTCAGCGTCGGAAAGGCATCAAAAACACCCTGCTGAATGGCGCGGGTGACCCGCTGGCCGATACGGAGCTGACGCCTTTTCTGGGCAGTGTGGATCAGGGCTATTTTTCGGCCATGTTCGGACTTGGGGCACGGGAACTGCGTGAAGGTGCCGAGCAGCTTCTTCGGGGGCAGGGAGAGATCGGTGAAGCCCTGTTTTCTGCCAGTATGGGGGGAACCCCCGTGCAGCTTGTGCTGGCGGCCTTGACGGAAGAATCCGAGCGGTTGTTCAAGGGCCGGGCATCGGCGACGGTGTCTATTCGGCCGGGGGTGGGCCGATATCGGGAATTGCTGCGTCAAAGCCGGGAGGCGGCGGTGGCTCCGGAAGTCTGGGAAAAGGTCGAACGGGAACTGGCAGCCGCCGAAATCCGCCGCAACGAGCTGGAATCGGTGATTCTGGAAATCGGCCGGGATGTGGAGTGGTTGACCCGCTGTGAAGATGCCTTGCCGACGGTCGGCCGGTTGTCTGAGGAAATGCGGAAGCTGGAAACTTTGTCGGGTCTGCCGCATCTATCTGTGGATTTTGTCGAACGGGCGCGTGCTGCCCGGAAAACAGTCGATGAAGCCCAGGCGGAAATGGTTCGCCTGACGGCACAGATTGCCAAGCTTGAAGCGCAATCGGCCGAATGTCGGTTTTCTCCCGACCTGCTGGCTGAAGCCGATGCGTTGGATCGACTCCATCAGGAATTGCGGGTATATGGGGATCGAAAAAAATCCCATACTCAGCAGGAAATGGAACTGGCCGGTCTCGAATCGGCATTGCGGACCGGGATGTCGAAGATGTCTATGTGCGGCGATTTTTCCGAACTGGAATCCCTGCGGCTCACCAGCGCCATTCGGCTCGAGTGCGAAGAATCTGCCGCTGCTTTGCACCAGGCGGAAAAAGAATTCGAACGTGTTTCAGACAAGACGGAAGATGTCTGCAAACAGATCGAAACACGGGAATCGGAACTGAAAGAAATCCCGGAAACCGACCTGAGCCGGTTGCGGGATGCACTGGCATCTGCGGCGGATGCAACGGATGCCGCCAAAACCCTGTCGGCTTCCGAAGCCGATGTGTTCCGGCTGAACCAGGAAACCCGGCAACGGCATCGTCAGTTGGCCGGTGCGCCCGACGACCTTGAACGCACCGCCGACCTGCCGGTTCCGGCCAAATCCACCATCCGCCGGTTCGCAGAAGAACTGGCCGGTATTCAGCGGGATATCCAGGCAGAAACATCCAGAATTCGGGAAGGAAAAAAGCGGATCGAATCGATTCAGGCTGAGCTCAAACGCCTGGAGCGCCGCGGTGAATTGCCGACCGAGGCATCCCTGACGATTGCCCGAAATCATCGGGATCAGGGGTGGCGTCTGGTGTTGGCGGCATGGAAAGGTGCCGGGGATGTGGAAGAATTCGTTCCGGGCAAACCCCTGGAGGAAGCTTTTCCCGAGGCCGTCATCCATGCAGATCAAATTGCAGACCGGCTCCGGGAAGAAGCGGAAGCCGTGGCTCAGGCAGAGGAAAAGCGGTTTCAGATATCCCAGTGGGAAAAACAGAACCGGGAATCAGAAGAATCCATTCATGTCCTCGACGAGAAACGATTGGCGGTTCAGAGCGAATGGGAAAGCCTCTGGCAGCCATGCGGCATCGTTCCCCGCACGCCTTCCGAAATGGATGAATGGCGGGATGCCTGGCAGGAGTTCAAAGGACAGGTTCATCAGTTGCGAGCGGCCGAGGAAACACTGACGCGAAAAAAAGAGCTGATTCTACAGGCCGAAAAACTACTGGCTGCCGTACTGGCCGAGCTGGAGGAGAAAGGTTTTGCCTGGCTTTACAGCAAGGGGGTTCGGCAGGTGCAAAAGCAAGAGCAACTGTCGGGGCGGCGGTTGGCCATTGTCGAGCAGATTCAGAAATTGAAAAACCAGGCCGAGACGCTGCATCGAAACAGTCGCCGGTCAGGGCAGGCCTGTGAGGCGGCGAAGGAAAAATGGATATCCCGATGCCGATCCATTGGCCTGCCGGCGGATATTTCACCCAGTTCGGGCCTGGCGTTGCTGCGGGAACGTGCCGACATTCTGACCGAATTCGATGCCTGGAAAAAAACGTCCGCCGCCATGCTTAAAACCCGCGAAGCCATCCGACAGTATGATGCCAGGGCCGAAGCATATCGCAAGCGTTTAGGCATCGAGGGCGATACCACTGAAGCCAGTGTTTCGCGGTTGTGGGAATCCCTGAGCCGTGCACGGGAAGTCCGAACCCGTTACGATCATCTGGCAATCCAGATCGATGAGGCCAACAGCGATCGGGTGGATCGACAGGCCGCGCACGCCCAGGCGGTCGATGCCCTCGCGTTCCTGACCCGTCAGGCCGGAGTGGATTCACCGGATGCGCTGGCGCCGCTGCTGGCTGATCTGGAAGCGCGGGAGCACATTTTGTCTCAGATCGCCGGGCTGCGGGATACGTTGAGCGGTTTGGCCCGCGGTCAGTCCGTAGATGATTTTCTGGCACGGATTCGGTCTGAAGATGTCGAGACGTTGGCCCAGAGAAAGGCGGTGCTGATGCGCCGGAAAAGCGATGCGGAAACATCGCTTCAGGCTGTTCGGGATGAGCTGTCCCATCTCAACGGCCGCAAGCAGTTCCTGGAGTCGGCCGGAGATGCCGCCGCCGACTTTCGTCAGCAGGCCGAATTGGTGGCCACGCGGGTAAGGCAGGATGCTGCCCGCTTTGTGCGGCTGCGTTTGGCCGTGCATTTTCTCCAGACACAGATCGAGCGGTTCCGGAAGGAAAATCAGGGGCCGTTGCTGGAAAAATCAGGCCATATCTATCGCAACATCACGCGGGGAGCGTTTACCGGGCTGGGGGCGGAATTCAGTTCCGACGATATCCCGATCCTGGTCGGGGTGCGCCCGGATCAATCGAAGGTGCCGGTATCCGGAATGAGCGACGGCTCACGCGATCAGCTCTATCTGGCCCTGCGTCTGGCGGCCCTCGACCGTTATCTTGCATCGCACGAGCCCATGCCCCTGATTCTGGATGACCTGTTGATCACCTTCGACGACGAGCGGGCCATGGCCATTTTGCCGCAGTTGGCCGAACTGGCGCGGCGCACCCAGATATTTCTGTTTACCCATCACGATCATCTGGTCGAACTCTGCCGGCGTGCGCTATCGCAGGACGATTTCCATCTCCACCGGCTGGGAAGCGGTTAAAGCATTTCAATAAATGCCTCCAGCCGGGTCTTGAGCTGACCTTCGGATAAATGACTGTCTTCGATTTCAACCAGCATGCTGGGGATGTTTTCCCGATCCAGCGTGTCTTTAAGATAGGGATAGTCGAATCCGTGAGGATCGCAGAATTTGAGAAACAGGAAAACAACGCCGTCGCTGCAGGTGCTCCGTACGGTTTCGACCAGGGAATTCCCCCGGCTGAAAATCCCATGATGTTTGGCCGGGCAGACGATGCGGTCGATCATCCGCCTGGCGATATGGGTGGTCATGTCTCCTTCGAGATCGATAATTCCCTGAAAAAAACGGTCTCCGGTGCAGACGTCTTCAGCCACGACAGCAGCCCCAGCAGATTCGATTATGCTGTAGATATCCGGTACAACACAAACCCCTCCCGACAAAACGATGCGTTTTCCCGAAAACGGCTGATCCGTCGGCATGTATATTACCGATTGGACGATGCCGGAAAGCATCCGGCAAAATTCCTCCCGATCCATCCACATGGCTGCCTGGACGATGGTATGAAAATCGCTGCCAGAAATGATTCCGGGGTGGGTTTGTCTCCATGCAGCCAGTGTATTGAGATGGGAGCGGATTTCGTTGTACCGGCAGACGGCATCTCGCAGACGGTCATCGGTGATCCGCCGTCCTGTCCAATGTTCCAGGTCGGTGATCAGTTTTCGGAGGGTTGCGATCAGATAGTCTTGGGCGCTTGCTGTATCCAGTTTGGCGGGAAGCACGACGTCAGCATGAAACATCCGCGGGATGCGCATGCGCCAGATGTCCGACAACCGCTGGATCGAATCACAGGTATGGGGAAAGATCATGCCGTCCAGAAAATCGAGCCGGCCGGACAGCACCTCTTCCAGGCATCCTCGAACCAGACTGCAACAGTAAGTCTGCAGATGGGCATCGGCCCGTTCGATGGCATGGTGGGTGCCCAACAGTCTGAATGGCAGCATGCCGGCAGCCCAGAGAATTTCTTCGGGGGTATATGAGCACATGAAACCGACGACATTGCCGGGGTGAGACTTTTTCCATTCAGCGGCATAGGCTGCCGGGTTTTGTCGGAGAGAATCGATCATGTCCGGTAAATTCATGACAGGCACCCTGGGGTGATGGAATTCAGAAAAATAATTTCGCTGCGTTATCGGTCGGAGCTATACGACAGTATAATCTCCGACCTGCTGCTTTGTAAAAAAAATATTCTGAATGCTACAGCGCACTTAATCGTAGGTCAATGCAAGTGAATTCAACCTATTGGCGAACGTCTCTGCCGGTTCCTGTTCGATAATGGCCTGGATGGCACGCGATAGGACGGGGGCAGGGCACTTCTCTCCACAGTGGATTTTTCCCTGGCCCGTTTTTCAGTCTTGCGAGCGCGAATGGCAGCAATGCGTTCTTCAAGTGGGATTTCAAGGTTTTCAGCGGCCTTGACCTGGTAATTGAATCCGGACAGGGTCCGGATCGGCAGGTGTTTGGCAACGGCACGTTCGATCGCCCGCAGCGCGCCTTGTTCTTCCGGTGAGACGAAAGTGAATGCCTCACCGGTAGATCCTGCCCGTGCGGTGCGTCCGACACGGTGGATGTAGTCATCGGGAATATTCGGCACATCGAAGTTAACGACATGAGACAGCGCCTCGATGTCTATGCCGCGTGCCGCCACATCTGTAGCGACTAGCACTCGGGAATGTCCTTTTTTGAAATTGGACATGGCCTGGGTGCGCTGCGCCTGGCTGCGGTTGCCGTGGACGCGGTCACAGGAAACACCGTGTCGGCCCAGAAAATCTGCCAGTCGGTTGGCCCGGTGTTTGGTACGCGTAAAAACCAGTGCGTTCTGGATGCCGTCTCTTCTCAGCAATTCAAGCAGTAACGCAGATTTCAGATCCTGACGGACCGGGAAGATGGCCTGTTCAACGCCGGTGGCCGGAGCGGAAGGACGCCCGATATTCAGATTGACGGGATTTTTCAGTATTTGCCTGGACAGTTCGTGAATGGCTGGCGGCAGTGTGGCTGAGAAAAAGAGGGTCTGGGCAATGGGGGGTAGTTGTTTCATCACGCGGTGAATATCGGGAAGAAAGCCCATATCAAGCATGCGATCGGCTTCATCGAGCACCAGCACTTCAATCCCTGAAAGTTTGGCATAAGGATACTGAAGGTGATCGAGCAGCCGGCCCGGACAGGCCACAATGATATCCACTCCGCGGCGAAGGGCGCGTTCCTGGGGCTCCATGCCGACGCCGCCATATACAGCCGCAGCCCTGATGGGTGTATGTTTGGCCAGATCGTTAAAAACCTCGACAATCTGAGCGGCCAGCTCCCGCGTGGGAGCCAGAACCAATGCGCGGGTAGTGCCGCGTTTTGTGCCAATGAGACGCTGCAAAATCGGCAGTGCGAAGGCTGCGGTCTTGCCGCTTCCTGTCATCGCACAGGCCAGAATATTGCGGCCTTCTATAGCCGGTGGAATGCCGTCTCGTTGAATGGGTGTGGGCGTGGTGAATCCGAGATCGGAAACACTTTTCAAAAGACTGGGGTGAAGATTAAAAAGGGTAAAACTCATTATTGTTACACGTACGCTTTCTGAGGACTGCCAGCGGATATGCTGTGCCGCTCAAATAATCCGGCAGGATATTCTGGTAAACGGGGGACTGAGCCGGTGAAGGCCGCCGTTGGGGCAAGAAACCCGGTGAGAAAACAGCTTTAAATTATCTCGTTCCCTCCTGTGAGAGATGGAAATAATGATAACTTCTTATAATCTCATATCAGTTACGTTTTGCCAACATTTATTTTGAGATTTATATAGCCGTCAGAAAAATAATTTCGCGGTATTATCGCTCGGAGATATACTACAGTATAATTTTCTCCCTGCTGCCTTGCGAAATGAATTTCCTGAAGGTCTATATTATGCGTGCATCTCTTCCTGTTGCATCACACGATGCCGGGGCGAAAAGTGAATGCTGTATTGACCTTTTCTTTGTCTTGATAACATTTCAAATCGGTTACTGGGCGGTATCTTCAACTCCACAAGCCTGGTAACAGAATCGAGTTGATCAAGTTTATTGAAAACAATTATTAATAGTTAATAAAATCTTGCGCTGCAACGAGACGGTATGGAAAAGTTGCTTTTATTGAAAATATCTGATAGCAGCGGCGGAAGGGGATATCTGTCAATCGGCAAAGACAAGAATATGTAACGTTCACTACCTCCCCCAACGGGGGATGTCGGGCAATTGGCGGTTTCACAAGTTACCGCCTGGGAACCAGCGAATACCATTTTCATGCTGGGGGGCAAAGCCAGGCATGATTCATAAGCGTTTAGTCCTCAATCACTGATTAAAGACATGGAGGTCGAAGTGCCAACGGTTAGATTTCATCGAAGAATCTCTATCATTCCCGGTTTGTTGTACCTGAATTTGTCTAAAGGTGGATTTTCGATCTCTTTTGGCAAAAATGGTTTGACGCTGAATTTTGGCAAAAATGGCATGCGATTCACCGCCGGTCTCCCCGGAACGGGATTGTCTGCTTCAGAGCATATCAATTATCGTAATATTTTGAAATAATATACTTATTCTATAATGATATGAGGCAAGCCTTATGACGATCAATCCTGATTTCGTTTCACCGTGTGGTCTGTACTGCGGGGTCTGCGCCATTTATATGGCGCATCGGGATAACAACCAAAAATTCAAGGAAAGGCTGGCCGCTCTTTACCGGGGGGAAATGTCCGGCAAGGGCACCCTGCCGGGCAGTGAAAACCTCACGGCCGATCAGATCAAATGCAAAGGCTGTATGTCTGACGAGTTGTTCATGCACTGCCAGCAATGTGAAATCCGCTCCTGTGCCAAAGAAAAAGGTTATACCGGATGTCACGAGTGTCCGGATTTCCCCTGCGACCACATCGAAAATTTCCCCATGACCGTCGGTAAAAAAGTGATTCTCCGGGCAATCCCTTACTGGCGGGAATTCGGCACCGAGAAATGGATCGCGGATGAAGAGGCCCGATATGTCTGCCCGGAATGCGGCAACAAACTCTTTCGGGGGGCGGGCGCCTGCAACCGGTGCAAGACAAAACTGGATATGGACTGA
>CAZBUL010000019.1:23280-24487 GCA_964495045.1 uncultured Desulfobacterales bacterium
GCCCATGAAACTCAATAAAGTGGATCATATCTGCATTGCTGTCAAAGACCTGGAAATGGCTCGAAAAATTTGGGAGCCTGTCCTGGGAAAATCGGCCCCAGATGACGCCTATGAAGATATACCGGAGCAGATACGGGTGGCACGATACTGGATAGGTGAGGTGGGATTCGAGTTGATGGAATCGACATCAGCGAACGGCCCGGTAGCCGAATGGATTCAAAAAAACGGCGAAGGCGTCATGCTGATCAGTTTCAACGTCGATAACACGCGTAAGGCTATCGACGAGCTTCAAAATAAAGACTACGCCTTCATCCCTGATTCTCGCGGAGAAATCGCCAGACCTTTTCGAAACGGCGAGTTCGCCTTTCTTCACCCCAAAAAACTCAACGGGGTATTGACCGAGTTGATCGATGACAATAAGGGGCGTGGGTGATAATTCTGTATGGTATCCGGATGGCCAGGTATTACCGATCTATACCGCAAAAAAGTGGAACTGCAGCTCTTTGTTTTTTGCCATAAACAAAAAACCCCAAGCCTATCGAGCCAAATATCACACCCCATATCAACGTCGATGAATTATCCATTTGCGCAGTGGTATTCCTTCTGCATTTGATTTCTCATAACCCGATCAGTCAGAAAATATCCTGTTGACTTCATAACCGATAAACTTAATGTTCCCCCTTTATGAATATCATCGGGTGAAGTCAACAACAATCATCGTTCCTCTTTAAAGATTATGATATTTCATAAACACAAAAGGCATGAAAACACCGATTCGGTTGATCTTTGAAATTGACAACGGGAGCGGGAATGAAATAGATAAGGGGCAAACAAATCTGACTTATGGGAGGACAAATTGAATAAAATTGAACTGATAGCGGCGTTGAGACAAAAGTCTGATATATCCAAATCAGAAGCGGCAGCGGTGGTTGATCTTATTTTCGATCAGATGGTGCTCACCCTTACCAGGGGGGACCGGGTGGAGGTCCGGGGATTATGCAGTTTTTATGTCAAAGAGTATAAAAGCTATACCGGCAGAAATCCGAAAACTGGAGAAAAAGTGAAAATAGAACCGAAGAAGTTGCCGTTTTTCAAGGCAGGAAAGGAACTGAAGGAGAGGGTGAATCGGTAGGTGAGAAAAAAAGCATCCATATTTTGAAATATAGACTTTCAGAAAATTCATTTCGCAAGGCAGCAGGGAGGAGAT
>CAZBUL010000020.1:0-8245 GCA_964495045.1 uncultured Desulfobacterales bacterium
CGAACTTTGCCGAAGAATCCGGTCTTCCGATTTCTTACAATATATTTACGTCATTCTTCTGACCGGTAAAAACGAGAAACAAGACCTCGTGCTCGGCATGGAAGCCGGCGCCGATGACTTCATCACCAAGCCGTTCGATGCCGGAGAGCTCAAAGTACGGCTGCAGGCCGCCGCCAGATTGATCGATCTGCAAAAGCAGTTGATTCATGTCAACCGTGAACTGGACGAAAAGAACAGGCAGCTGAACGACATGTACGAATCCATCAAAATGGATCTGGAAGCCGCCGCCCAAATACAAAAAACCCTGCTGCCAGACAGAAACGTCTCCCTGCCAGGCTACCACTTCGACTGGCTTTTTCTGCCATCCACGTTCATCGCCGGAGACATCTTCAATATTTTTCAGATCGGCGCCCACCATTTGAACTTTTATCTCATCGATGTCAGTGGTCATGGAATCCCGGCGGCATTGCTCTCCACCACACTCAGCCGGGTGCTTTCTCCCCAGTCGGCCATCCCGCTGTACAGTTCGGTGGTACAGGCCGCGAATCCGGCCTTCGACCGCCGGAAAAACCCGATGATCGCCCTGAATTCTCCGGCTGAAGTGGCCGTGGCACTCAACAAGCGGTTCATGAGCTATGACGAATACATGCAATATTTTACCATGATCTATGGCACGATCGATCTTCAGAACAACACCGTCAAATTGACTCAGGCCGGCCACCCGCCCCCGATCTATCAACCACCGGGCGGAAACATCCAGACCATCGGCAGCGGCGGATTCCCGATCGGGCTGGTGCCGGATGCCGATTATATGGATGTGACATTTCAGTTTGAACCCGGCGGCCGGCTCTTCCTGTTTTCAGACGGCATCACCGAATGTTTCGACCAGAACGATACGATGTTCGGCATGGACGCACTTCAGGACATCATTCACACAGGAAGGAATCTGCCGCTGAACGAGCAGATAGAACAGATTCGACAACGGATCATCCGATTCCGGGGATGTGACACATTTGAAGATGACATTTCACTGCTTGCCATCGAACGGTCAAAACAGACGTCTTGAGGGGAGTGTTTACACAGGAGGTTTCAGCAGATGTCCATTACATATCGCCAGGACGGCATTTTTACGGTTATTTCCATGTCGGGCCGGTTCGACGCCATCGGCACCCGTGAATTCAAGAAAATTATCACTCAACTGATGGAAGCAAGGAACATGCGGATTATTCTGGATATGGCTCAGGTCAATTTCGTTGACAGCTCCGGGATGGGCGCTTTGATCAGTGCGTTGCGCGGCATCGCCAAAGAAGGAGGCGACATGCGGATTGCCGCACTGACACCCGAGGTGTACACCATTTTCGAATTGACCCGTCTGCACCGAATTTTCGATATCTACGACACCACCCAAGCCGCCATGGCAGCCGTTTGAACATGGAAACCAAAGCAATCGAATTACCGGCCGAACTCGAGTCTCTGGGCGTTGCCGCCCAATTCACCGACGCGGTCATTGCAGAAATTCTGGGAGATTCCCTGCCAGGCCAACTGGGCTACAACCTGTCGCTGGCTGCCAGCGAAGCCCTGACCAATGCGATCCGGCATTGCCGCACCGGCAGACAGGTTCGCCTGGAGTTTACGTGGGATCAGCAGCAGGTGATCATTTCCGTGTCGGATCAGTGCGCTTCTTTCAACCTCGATACCGTCGCCGCACCCGATTTCGATCATGCCGCCGAAGGGGGCTACGGCATATTCATCATCAAAAGTCTGATGGATGACGTCTATTTCGAAAATATTCCTGAAGGCAAGCGCCTCAAAATGGTCAAACAGTTGAACGAAGGAAAGGCATGATCATGGCAGGCATGCGCCGGGCATTCCTGTTATTTCTCTGTCTGCTGCCAATGGCATGCGCTGGCATCCCACCGATGACCCCCCTGCCGGTTGAAGGGGTGAAGTCGTCTTCCGATCAGGCCGATATATCCGTCACCCCGCCGGAAATCCTGCAGGCGTTCGAAGCCGGTCTGAATCGGCAATATCTGATGGGCCCCGGCGATGTGGTGGAAATTGTTGCGCCGCTGATGCCCGAAATCGCCGGCGAACAAACCATCAGCCCGGATGGACACATGACGATCTACCCGCTGGGAGAAATCAAGGTTATCGGGAAAACCCGAAACGAAGCCGAAACGATCGTCAAGGAAAACCTGGCACGGTATTATGACAACCCCGCATTGACGATTCGTATCAAATCTTTCGAAAACAATCAGGTATATGTGTTGGGACGCGTCAACGCCCCGGGGCCCATCAAGTTTCGCGGCCGGCCCAACCTTCTTGAAGCCATTTCCCGAGCCGGCGCATATTCCGGGAATCTCCAGATTCGTCCGCCCAGAAGCTGCGCCATTATTCGGGGCAAAGATCAGATGCTCTGGGTCTCGCTGGATGAAATGCTGAATGGCGCTACCGCCGAGCGCAATCTCGATCTGGCCGGAGATGACATCATCTATATCCCCGACAGCGAAGAAGGAAACATTTATATCATGGGCGAAGTCGGCCGGCCGGGGGCGTTTGATGTGGCGGTCACCAAAACCGTTCTCGATGCCGTGGCCAAGGCCGGCGGCCCCACGGAAAACGCTGTTACCGAGAGCATTCTGCTGATCCGCAACCGCGGCAGAGAACCGGGTCAGCCGATTCAAATCGATTTGAACAACATGATCCGGAAAGCCGATTTTTCCAACAATATCATGCTTGCCAAAAACGACATCATCTTCGTTCCCCGCAAGGGAATCGCCAATTTCAATTACTTCCTGCGGATGATCAATCCGTTCACCCAACTGTTCATCACCGGTTACGCCCTCGAGAAATGACATGACCGCCCCTCAGGCCCCGCCGCCCAAGCGCACGTTCAGAAAGCCTTTCAATCCGCTCGGCGCCATCATCGAGTATCTGCATATCCTCGTAGCCATTACGGTGATCGGCACCCTGCTCACGGTGCCGGTGGTCATCATCAAGAAAAAGCCGAAATACGGAACGGAAGGTCTTCTCAATATCAATCCCTATCTTCCCAAAATTCTGTATGGTACCGAAGACAGCAATTTCATCCGCTCATTTGAAGACTGGATGCGCACCCAGGTAAAAATCATCACCAGTTTTCCGGTGATGGAATGGGCCATCACCGATTACGAAGCCCAGGGGTTCAAATGGGTTTTGCCCAAAGAGTCCATGATGGCGGCTGTCAACCGCCTCAACGGCCGGATCAAGATCGCGCAGATCCGGGATACCCAGCTCATCTCCATCACCATGGAGGGCATGAGCGCCGACGGTCTGGCCGAGATGATCAACAGCATCATCAAAGGCTATATGCATTCTTCCGAGGCATACACCCGAAATCAGGACACCTTCAAGCTGGATGTGCTGAATCGGGAGCGGCAGAAAGTGCAGAAAGAACTGGATGAAGGCTATCTCTTGCTGGAGGACATTTCCCGCAAGTCCGGAACCGCCATCACCGAAGAAAAGAATCTCTACATTTACTTCGAGACCCTGGCAGACCTCAGAAAAGTTTACAACAAGCTGGTCACAGACCGGATTCTGGCCGAAAGCCGCATGAAAGCACTCGAAGCCAAAGCCGAAACTTTGAAACGGATGCCGTTTCCCGGATATGTCGCCGAACGCATCGAGACCGGGCGAGGCGGGCTCATCGACCAGATCAAAGGCCGCATCCAGGAAATCCGTGAGAAAATGGTGGGGCTGGCCGAAGACAATCCGGCAATCCCTTTGCTCAAGCGCCGTCAGCAGGAAATGGAAGAGCAGGTGTCGCGCCTGCAGGCGGAAAAACAAAAAGAGCAGGAGGGAATCGTTCGAGGCAGACTGCTGGATGAAAACCAGATCGCTCTCGAAAATGCACAGGTCGAGTATCAGACCGCCAGAGATGCCGAAAAAAAGGTGAAGAACGAAATCGACCGGGCGCAGTTGGAGATTCTCGACTACAACACGGCCACACTCAGGGTTCAGTCTCGCCGCCAGGAAAATCAGCGACTTCTGGAAACCCTGACCCGGATCAACGCCCGCACCGACCAGATTCAGATGGAATTTGCCTCCCCAGGCCGTATCGAAGTCACCACCTGGGCTCAGAAACCCGAAGGCCCCAATGTGGATCCCCGCGGCAAACTGATTCCCGTTTGCTTCATCGTATCCCTGATGGCCGGCGTCGGGGTGGTCATCGGCCGGGATCTGCTCGACAGCCGCATCAAACGGCCGCAAGACATGGAGAAACTGCTCGGTTTTCCGCTGACCGGTTTCCTGCTGCGGGGCAGTGAGGAAAATATTCCTCACGAAGACCTGTACAGCCTGCATTACCGCCATCCCGGCGCCTTCATGACCCAGCAGTTGGCCGAGATGGTCATCAAGATCGACCGGGAACGGTTGGAGCACGGATCACAGGTTTTCGCCTTCACCGGGCTCGGTGACGGCTGCGGGGTCACCCTGCTGGCCATGAACATCCTGGCCATGAGCTCAGCACCCAGAGACCGCCGGCTATACATCGACCTGAACAGCCGCATTCCCGCCGGCAGCCGCGAACCGCTGAAATCCATCATGACCGCCGCTTTTGGAGACATCCCCCTTCAGGGGTTTCATGACAGCACGTGCGACGAATTTCCCTTTGTCTTCTATCCCAGCGCATCGGCTATCGTGCAGGGACGTGCCCATTCCACCGAAGATTTGAAAACGCTGCTGGAAGAGCTGAAAGCATCCTTTGACATCATCGTCATCGACCTGCCGCCGATTCTGCTGTCTGCCGACACCCAGTCCATCACCGGCATCGCCGATGTGGCCGTCGTGTCGGTCCTCGCCCGGCATTCACTTTGGGGGGAACTCATGCGCTCCATCACCATTTTAGACAACTGCGGCGTCAAGGTCATCTCGGTCATTCTGAATCGTGTCGGATTCATCCGGGGCGGTTATCTCCGGAAGAGCATTCAGGCTTTCTACACATTGGGGCGGGAGAAAAGAAAGCGCCTGTTCGAGATCATACACGAGAAAAAAGACCGCTTGTTGATGATAGGGCAGGAGAAAATCCGGCGCCTGTTCCGGAAAGGGTGATATCCGGATGGACAAGATCATTCTGCTGTTTCTGCTGTTCACCATGGGTCTGCTCACCCAGAAAGATCCCAAAGAGCTTTTTGTGACGTTCTTTCTCCCGATTCTGACCGTCATGCCCGTGTATTACGAAACCAAGATCATCCCCGGCATTCCCGAACTGAGTTTCTGGAGTGCGGTGCTGCTGCCCATCGCGGTCGCCTGGATGGTCAACGATCATGCCGAAGGATACCGGTTTTCGCTGGCAGACATTCTGGTGGTGTCTCATCTGCTCTTCGTGTTCGCCGGTCAGTGGCACAACAGCACTTACAAAGAGGCCCAGAAAGTGCTCTATAACGATCTGACCATCCGGTTGCTGCCC
Organism: uncultured Desulfobacterales bacterium; assembly: GCA_964495045.1. Taxonomy (GTDB): domain Bacteria; phylum Desulfobacterota; class Desulfobacteria; order Desulfobacterales; family Desulfatirhabdiaceae; genus RAAP-1. Next base: position 5,447 of record CAZBUL010000020.1, read on the forward strand.
TTCATCATGATCCGGGCCTGGTTCATGGACCCGGAAAGCCGCATCCGGATGTTTCGGGTCATGATCCTGACCGGTGCCGTGGTGGCTGTTTTTCAAGCCATCGAAATGCGGTTTTGGGTCAACGTGTTCGACGAACCTATCCGGCGAATCTGGCCCAAATCGGTCGCCTGGTCCGGCGGGATGAAGCGCGGCGGCTGGAAACGGGCGTCCGGCCCGTTCGGGCATCCGATCTGTGCCGGATACTACTACACCATGTTCGTTCCCCTGGCGATATGGCTCTGGAAAAACGACTATTTCAAAACCCGCAAATATGGCTTCCGGATTACGCTCATCTGCATCGTCGGCGGCATCACGTCCATCTCCCGCGCGCCGATCATCGGGATTTTTCTGGGATTGATCCTGATCTGGTATGGCTGGTCGAAGTTCAAGGGCATGGCCACCATGGTTTTGGCATGCGTGGGCATTATGGCCGGAATTTTCATCATTCCCAAGGCCATTGCCTACATCAACGTGGACCGGGCCACCGCCGTCACCGAAGACCAGCGAAATGCCGCGTACCGGAATGAACTGATGGACAATTACAAGGAAGTGATCGCCGAAAAACCGTGGCTGGGGTGGGGTCGGTTTACCGTTCCGGTGGTCAAAGGGCAGGATTCGGTGGACAACGAATACCTGTGGATGGTGCTGGTGTCGGGCAAGTCGGCCCTCTACGCCTATCTGGCCGGCATTTTCTGGATTCTGATCCGGCTGATTTTTTTTGCGATCCGGGGAGACCCGACCCGCAAGGAAATCCGTCTGGCCTGGTGCATGATCGCCAGCATCCTGACCGCGCTCTTCACGCAGGCAACCGTCTATTCCGGCACACAGACCGTGCAGTTTTTCTATGTCATCCTCGGTATCAGTGAGGGACTGATCCAATATGGCCCCTGGGAAACCACCCAGGCATCCTATCCCAGAAATTTAGGAGAAAGCGATTATGGATATCACTTTTCTCGTACCCTTTAAAGGCATCGCCGGCGGGCTGCGGGTCGTAACCTGCTACGGCAATGCCCTCATCCGGCGGGGCCACCGGGTAACAGTCGTTTACCCGAAACGCGATCTGCCTTATCGGGAAAAACTGCGCCGAAAACTGCGGCGGATCATCCATCGGGAAAAGGATCATCTGGATGCCTTCCGGGGAACTCTGCGCGAAGTGCCGGCCATGACCCCGGCATACATCCCTGACGGAGACGCCATCATCGCCACCGCTTTTCAGACAGCCCAGGCGGCGGCTCAACTGCCGGCACGAAACGGCAAGAAATTCTATCTCATTCAGGGATATGAAAAAGTCTTTGCCAGAAATGGCGCGGAGGTGGATGCCACCTTTCGGCTGCCATTCAAAAAAATCGTGATTTCCACCTGGTTGAAAGCCCTTGTGGCAGAGATCTCCGGAGAAACCGACATTCCGGTCATTCCTAATGGGCGGGATTTTTTTCTCTCGACTTTCGACGGTGAAGGCCTTGTCCGATCATCGGATGTGGGGCTTCTGTATTCATCGGTGCCCCTCAAACGGACGGATGTGGCCATCGACGCGCTGACCATCCTCAGAAAGCGGCATCCCGGCATCCACATCGCCATGTTCGGATCGGATCATCCGGATCGGGTGAAATATTCAGGTTTTCCTTTCCATGAAGTCCGGTTTCAGCGGACACCTTCTCAGGAAAGCATCCGCCGCACCTATCTGGACACAAAGGTCTGGATGACGGCATCGAGCACCGAGGGGTTCTGCCTGCCCGCACTCGAAGCGATATCTCTGGGCTGCCCCATCGTCTCATCCGACAACCAGGGGATTCGAGACATCATCGCCGACGGAGTGGAAGGATATATCGTGAACGTCGGTGATCCGGAGGCTCTGGCCGACCGGGTTTCGCGCATACTGTCCGACCCGCAGCTTCGGATTCGCATGAGTATCGCCGCGCTGCGGCGGGCGGACGATTTTTCGTGGGAGCGCTCGGCAGACATGCTGGAACGTATCCTGATAACAGAATAACGAAAGCCGGGAATTTAAACCGGCAGGATCAACGAGTGGTGTTTATGAAAAAGATATTTCTCTCGATTGCATGCGGGTTGGTTTCTTTGCTGTTTCGTCTCATCCAGCCGTTGAGCTATTACTGGGGCCGGATATGGAATTCGGGCCGGGCCGGAGCCTATATCCGAGGACTGGATCCGTCAGTACAATTCGACGGAAGTATTGCGGTCATTGGAACCGCCGATATCCGCATCGGTGAAAAATCCCGGATCGGTGATCTGGCCGAATTCATCACCCACGACGGCGGTATCATCCGGATCGGCTCGGAAGTCCGGATCAACCGCGGCGCCACCCTCTGCGCCTACCAGGAAGTTTCCATCGGCGATTACACACTGATCGGCGAGTTCGTTTCGATCCGGGATGCCAATCATGGTATCGTTCCCGGAATACCGATCTATCAACAGCCGCACGAGGCCAGCCCGATCCGGATCGGCATCGACGTCTGGATAGGCCGGGGAGCCTGCATTCTTCCCGGTGTCACCATCGGCGACGGCGCTGTGATTGGCGCTAACAGCATCGTGACCAAAGATATTCCGCCCAACGCCATCGCCGCCGGGATTCCAGCCAAAGTCATCCGAAATCGGTAGCAACAATCGTTCACGCAGGAAAATTACCATGAAGAATCCAAGCCGTCTGACTGGATACGCCATCCGTCCCATCGTGCCCGAACCGGTTTTCACCGACCGGAAAGAACACCTGGACTATCTGGTTCAGGCCGCATTGAACGCGGT
>CAZBUL010000020.1:8345-12793 GCA_964495045.1 uncultured Desulfobacterales bacterium
CCGTATTGAATGAAATCCTGGCGGTGGATTTGTCGTCCGGCTTCATCTGGGGCGAGTTGAGTGACCAGGTCAGCCGGTGGATTGCCCGCATCAACGAACACAGCATCACCAAATGGGTGCTGTATCTGTCGGCTCTGGAAGAAGGCGATAAAATCGATCTGGATCGGATCCGTCAGCAGATCTTCGAAAAAGAAGGCAAAGATGTACCCATTGAGGTGATCCGGGATGTGCTGATCAAACTGTCTCGTGGAGACCTTCTGGATTACATGGAGCTGGGCGGGTGGTTTCGGAAGGTTCAGGACCCGATTCTGCTGGAGTTTTTGAAGGTATGGGGAAAAATTGAGGTGGAGGGCACACCGGTTTCTTATGTCCGGGACAGCCTGATCGAGCGGTATCAGAATATCAAACGCCGAATCGGGGATCATATCGGTTATCTGGCCGAAATTTATATGGCTCAGGTGCTGTGGAATCTTCAAAACAAATCGGTTCCGGGTAAATATTTTCATGTGGATGGCGATATTCCCATCCCCTGGCATTTTTCATATATTCAGCACCGCTTTCGCCTGGGGGGCGGCTCGGATATGGAAATCGATGTGTATGCCGCCGCCGGTTCTGAATTGTGGATCGCCGAAAGCAAATGGTGGACGAACCGAACCGTTGGATTGAATGCGGTGCAGATACTGAATCAAAAATCGGAACAGGTTCGCCTGTTTCGGGGAGAAGGGCTGAGACGGCTGCGGGTCTGGTTTTTTTCATACAGCGGATTTACGGCTGAGGCGGAACGGTTCATGAAAGAAAAGAACATGCTGTGGTCAACCAAAGAGGACTTGAACGCGCTTCTGGAATATTCCGGACTGAGGCGGCTGCCGGAGATATAGACGATATGATCATTTTATGAAATCTTATTCACTGATCATCAACCGCATACTTTTCATGGTCTTGCTTACGGCGATATTGACGGGGAACAGCCGCCTTGTTACGGCCGCATCCGGCGCGACCTGTTATGTCTGCGACTGCGGCACTGGATCGGATCCGGCATGTGTGGCCGGGAATGATGATGCTGCGGGAACCACCCCGGCGACGGCCTGGAAAACGATCGAAAAAGCGCGGCTGGCCTTTGCCGGTCTGTCGGCTGGCGATACCATCGCTTTTTGCCGGGGAGGCGTTTTTCCGGTAAAAGGTCACGACTGGGAAAACCATAACTGCCGGGCAGAAACCCCGTGCACCCTGACCGATTATGTGCCGGCATGGGGAAACAGCGAAACGCAACGGGCCCTGATTCTCTGTCCGGCTAATGAAACCGCTTTTTCCTTCACCGACAGTGCCAACGCCGATCACGAGGAAGGATATACCGTCTCCAACCTCGAAGTCCGCGGCACCAACGGAACCGGCACGGGTTTCTTTTTTTTCAACGATATCGATGATGTCATCCTGACGGATTTGATCATCGGCAGCTTCGATATCGGGGTGCTCATTCAGGGCAGCAATCCGCCCAACCCCGGCAGCGACGGCCAGAATGAGCGGATTATCCTCAAGAACTCCCGGATTCACGACAATGCCGCCCAGGGATTTGAAGGAAGCTGTAACGATTGCGCCATCCTGAACAACATTTTCGACAACAACGGGTATCGGGGAGAGGTCTTTTTTCACAATCTTTACTGGGACGGCGCCGCCGAAAGCAGCAATGGCCGGATCATCGGCAACACCCTGACACGATCCGGCATGGTCGCAAACGCCTGTCGGAGCGTCTCTCTGATTGTCCATGGCAGGCATAAGAATCTGACTATCGAACGGAATATCCTGCAGGAGGAAAAAGGTACGGCCGGGCAGGACTGCTGGGCAATCGCCGTGGATACCGGATATGCCGGTGCGGAAGGGTTTTCCGGGCTGGTGATCCGGGGAAATGTCATCAAGAATATGGGCAATGTCGGCATCGGCCTGAACGCCTGCACAGACTGTGTGATCGAAAGAAACCGGATTATTCAGGATAACCCGTTTTCAACAACCGCCATCGCCGTTCCGGATCGGGAGCGGGGTGCCGAAGACACGCCCATGAACCATATTATCGTAAGAAACAACCTGATCCGTCTATCCAGCTCGATCAATCAGACAGCGCTCACTCTCGGCGGCGAAGGTGCGGAACATATCAGCACCGGCAACACCGTCATCTATTCCGGAAGCAGCGGCGACTGGAGCTGTTTTGGCTATCCTTTGCCGGGATCATCGTACCTGCTCATCGACAATAATTTTTGCCGTTTTCCGAATTCCGCTTCCGGGAAGTGGGAAGCCGCCACGGGTTCACTGGCCGACTGGCAGGTGCGCTCTGGCTTCGACAGGCATTCTGTGCAACGGTAGGAACGCTGTTGGGCAATGGACTTGATGGACAGAATGGACAATATGGACGATATGGACATGTTGCGGAGCTGTCGGACGACTCAGCGGCCCCGCAGAACACAGGCCAAAAGCCGCCAGGTTTCGATGTGCAGCGGCCGGGATGTCATGACTTTCCAGGCATATTTCCGGGCGGTCGGAAGATAACCGGCTTTCAATGCCCACCAGGCCCATTTCGTATATGCGTCCACAGGATCCCGCCGGTCTGGCAATGGCTGGGTTTGGTCCGACTGAGCGGGGCAGTCTATCCCTCTTCGCCGGCAGGCATCCTGAATGGCGCGGCGGGCTGAATCGGCCTGCTGGCTTCCCTGGCGGTATCCGATACTGGACAGATGCTGGCGGTATTTCAGAAGAACTTCCGGAAGATTGGTCAGCTTGCCGATCTCGGCCAGACGCAGAAAGAGGTCGAAGTCTTCGGCACTGGGATATGCTTCCCGGTATCCGCCTGCCTGCTCGACTGCCGATTTCCGAATGGCTGCCGTGGGCTGGAAAAAGGCCGCATCGACCCCGGCCATGTTGGTCGAATCGATTTCCTCATGGCTGAAACAGCCGCCCATGATGGTAATGGGCCGTTCTGCCGGATCGATAAGCAGAATCCGGGAACCCACGGCCACGCAGTCTGGATGCTCGTTCAGATAGCGCATCTGCTTCTCGAAACGATCCGGCAGGCAGATGTCGTCGGAATCCATCAGGATGAGGATATCGGCCTCGGCCAGCCCGTTGCCCTCGTTTCTTGTAGCGATAATCCCTCTGTTGGGCCGGTGATAGACCCTGCACCGACTGTCTTGCGCCGCATAGCGATCGAGGATGTGCGAGGATCCATCGGTGCTGCCGTCATCGATCAGGATCACCTCGAAATCGGTGAACGTCTGCCTCAGAACGGAATCCACCGCCTTTTCAAGATACGCGGCAGTATTGTAAACCGGAATGACCACACTGGCCGCCGGTTTTTCATGAATGGTGCGGTCGAAATCTGTTTTCATGTTCACCCCATCAGCATCGCAATGCCTTTGCCGATCAGCCCCCCGACCAGCAGCGCCGGCAGCACGATGAGTTCACGTTTCACATCGAGAATGCCGTTCACTTTTTTATAGTAATAGGTGACGGGAATGCTGAAAAATGAATTGGTGGCGATCACCCACAGCGCCCCATCGAATCCGTAGTATTTGAAAGCCAGGGGCAGGAGAATGTACAGCGGCAGAATCCGGCTGCCGATCAGGGGAATCAGCACCCGCGGAACACCTTTGGCCATATAGTATTGGCCGGTGACGCCGAAGCGGTTTTCGAACAGCGCCACCGACAAAATCTGAAGCATCGGGCCGGCGGCTGCATAACGGCCGTCATACAGAAAGTTGATGATTACATGGCCGGAAAAGAACAGGATGCCGGTCAGCAGCAGCAAAAAGATATCGACCGGTAACCGCAGTTTGTAATATTTGCTGCACGCCTGATCCGGCGTATCCCGGATCACCTCACTCAACAGCGGAAACGAGATGTTGTCGATCAGTTTTCCGACCACCTGCTGAATGGAGGACACCATGAGATAGGCGATGGAATACAGACCGAGAACTTTGGCATCGACCAGCCCGCCCAGCATGAGGCGATCGCCGCTGGCCAGCAGGAACCCGAGGATGGAAGACAGAAATATCCATTTGCCGTATCCAATGATTTCCCGAAAGCACTCCCGATCCCAAGCGATGCCATTTTTCGGGCCATGCAACAAGGTATGGCTGAGAATGACCCGCACGGCGATCGATACCAGCGCACCGGCCACCAAAGCCCAGATGGATCGGTCCACCCACGCCCAGGCCAGCATGCAGCAGAGGGCCGAGAACTGACTGGCCAGTTCGATCTGGGTAACCAGTCCCAGTTCAAGTTTACGTCGGGCCAGAGCCAGCTTGTTGGACTCGAATCCCGAAATCAGCGGGGACAACGCCAATGCCAGAATAATGGGCGGCAGAGACGGATGGGCATAGACGCTGTCCGGCGGTAAGAGATGATATTTGTGAGCGATACTGAGCCCCAGGGCGATCAGCAGGGCCACCAGACAGAGAACG
>CAZBUL010000020.1:12893-18139 GCA_964495045.1 uncultured Desulfobacterales bacterium
TTTGTGTGACTTATCACCCTGCCCAATTGCCTGTCAACAGGTGTTTAACCGACCCGTTTTCCGGTGTATGTTATGGAGTAAACGCCCCGGTCTAATAAGCACAAATGATTGACATCACCACTTTCCTGTTATAGAAACGAAGAAAAATCGTATATGGCGGCCAGTTTCACTTCTTTTCATTATTTCCTTACAAATTCAGAAAATTAGCAGACCATAACACAGACAGCGGCAGTGAACCACCGTGCAGACTACTCCGAAAAATATAAAGTACAGGCTGTTATTTCTGTTCATTGCAGCAGTCGGTATCGTTTTGGTGGCTATCCAGATCATACAGACAACGTCCGCTCGGGAAAACGAACATATTCAGCCATCATCTGCCGGAATAATCACTCCCGTTTCCCCGACAGGGAATGCCTTCTGGCAGGCGCGGCATGAAACCGGTAATCTGGAGGAATACAGTTGGTGGCGCATGCGGGAGTTTCCCACCGGCACCCTTTCCATTATCTCCGATCCAACCGGCTCTGGGCACGGTTTGGTTCTCAGAAGTGAAATCACCCGGCCGGCTTCGTCACCGGCCGACAGTCATCGGTTGTACCCGGTGTTTGCACTGAAGCAATGTTACCACGGAAGCTATTCGTCCTCCTTCAGTGTATGGGCCGATCTGCCGCCCCATTCCAAAGAACGGGGCTGGATAAGCTTTGCCACCTATTCCACTCAGGCTGGCTGGAAAGACCTTTTCGGCGTCAATCTCGGACATGAAAACGGCCGGGATTGTCTGGTGCTTTTTCATGTTCCGGAATTTGGAAAAGGCGATTTTATCCGATATGCCTCCGTTCCATTCCCGATGGAAGAATGGGTGACCATCACGGTCAAAGTCGATCAATCAGGGATTATGCTGCTGCAAAATGATCGGCTGGTGGCCGAAGCGAAAAAAAACTGGGGGTCCGCCGGCGTCAGCCTGTGTGAAGCCCACTGGGGGCTTTACAGCCAAGGTAAAACAGCCAGCGGTATCCTGTTGAACGACAATATCTCGATCGCGTTCGATCGGGCGTATCCGGACAGCCTCATCATGGTTCGGCCGGACAACCTCACATCGGAAACATCGGCACATCCATGAAAATTTTGATGACATCGCTGTTGAATATGGAACACGATCGCAATGGTGTCGTCACCATCGCCCAGGAACTGAGAGCGCTGCTGGAAAATGCCGGACATTCCGTCCGGATGATCACACCTAAAAGCACTGGAATCGCCGATCGGGATATCTTCCTCCGCCTCCTCCATCGGTTTTGGCAGCTCACGAAATCCCCCGCTGTATTTCTGGCAGGTCTTTTGCTGACAATCCACAAGCTGAAAGGGCACATCACAGCTCAAGCCCACGATATCGACGCTGTCATCGCTCATGACGTACTGACAGCAGATGCCGCCTTGTCCGCGGTTGCCGGACGATATCCGATCCTTCTGGTCTGTCATTTCTGGACGGAACCCTGGGTGGAATTCTCCGCCGCCGGACTGCTGCCTGCCCACGGCATCCCCTTCCACCGGCTGCGCCACAAAATGGAGAAGGTGCTCCATAATCCTCACCTGACGCTGGTACCGGTTTCGCGTCGCAACGAAATCCTTGTCCGCAGCATGGTGCCCGAATCCCATCACGACCGAATTCAACTGGCATATCCGGGCATATCCCGTCCGGCTGTCACCAGAATGCCGAAGCCGCCATCCGATGGAATACCGACCCTCATCACGGTCGGAACACTCGACCGCCGCAAGAACCAGCAGGTGCTGCCGGATGTGGCATCCGCACTGAAAAAAATGGATATCCCCTGCCGATTTCTGATCGTCGGAGCCGGCAGTTCCGAAGAAAAGGCCCGGATCGGCACACGGGCAGCCGATCTCGGAGTCACCGACCAATTTTCCTTCACCGGCGGGCAAGACCGCCGCACCGTTTTCGAACTCATGGCCCAGGCCGATCTGTATCTGCATACATCTCTGGAAGAAAGTTTCGGCTTGACGCTCATTGAAGCCATGGCCTGCCAGTTGCCGGTGATGGCGCTGGCCTACGAGGCCCTGAACGAAATTCTTCCGGACACCCCCGAAGCGGTCATCCCCGGTGATGCCACACCACAAGAGATTGCTGCCCATATTGCTCCGCTTCTCAAAGACCCGGAAAAACGGAATGACTTGCAGGTCCGCCAGCATGCCATGTATGAACGCCGATTTTCCGCCGAGGCCTTTGTTTCCCGCTATCTCGACATCATCGCCGACGCTGCCGGGAGGCTTTCATGAAAACCGTCATGGCCTATATCGCCCCTGAAATTCCGGCACTCTCCGCCACGTTTGTCACCCATGAAATTCTGGCACTTCAGGAACGCGGTTTTACGATCCTGCCGATTTCGGTGCTGATTCCGGCCGTTCCCGCCCTGGATGCGGCTGCCGTTCGCCTGCAATCGGCAGCCATTTGTCTGTACAAACCCGGCATGTCGTCATTTCTGACAGGGCTGGCAGCTCAGATCGTTCGGCACCCGGTCCGGACGGCGTCCGCTCTCGAAATGTGGATATCCGACATCCGCCGCACCGGTGTGTTCACCCGAAACGCCGCGGGTCTCACCTACCGTTTTCTGGCAGCCGCCCGACTGGCCCGCATTCTCGAAAAAAATGCGTGCCGCCACATCCATGCCCATTTTGCCCATGTACCCACCGATATCGCCATGTATGCCGCCCGAATGGCCGGCATCGGATTCAGCTTCACATCCCATGCCAACGATTTGTTCGAGCGAGGATGGCTGCTGCCGGAAAAAGTCGAGCGATCCGTTGCGGCCGTTACGATTTCGCAGTTCAACCAGCAATTTTTGGAGAACCTGGGCGCACCGTCAGATAAAATTCACATCATCCGGTGCGGTGTCTCCCGGCATCCGTCCGACGCCAAAAGGACGCACAATCCCATTCCCCGCATCGGGTCTCTGGGACGGTTGGTGGAAAAAAAAGGCTTTGATGTGCTGATTCAGGCCGCCGGTATCCTGGCCCGTCAGGGAATTGATTTCATTCTGGAAATCGCCGGTTCCGGCCCCATGCAGGACGATTTGCAGTCTCTGGCGGCACGGGAAGCGCTGGGCAGCCGAATCCGGTTTATGGGCCCGATTCCCAACGACCGCGTGCCGGAATGGCTGTCTCACCTCGACATGTTCGTCCTGGCCTGTAAACCGGACAAAAACGGGGACATGGACGGCATACCCGTCGTTCTGATGGAGGCGATGGCTGCGGATGTGCCGGTGATTTCAACCATGATTTCCGCTATTCCGGAACTGATTCAAGACGGCGAATCCGGCCTGTTGGCACAACCCGGCAATGCCGACGATCTGGCGGCACGAATCATTCGCATGCTGAATGATTCCGAACTCCGCCACCGATGCATCGCCGGCGGCCGGATCATGACCGAAGGCGAATTTTCCGAATCCCGGAATATCGAACGCATCGTTCACTTATTTTCAAATATTGCCCACTGACCGTTGAACGTCTTCCCCTCGGTCAGATTCTGATATGCTTTTTCAGGAGGGAAATCAGTAAATCATGATTCAAACAATTGAAGCTGTTATTGGTGTTGACGGTAAGGTACGTTTATTGTTTCCTGTCACGTTGCCGATTGCAAGACGTGCATTTGTAACAATACTTGATGAAAAGCCGACGATGGATATTTCTGAAACAGCATTGCTGAGTGAGGCGTCGCTTGCCGAAGACTGGAATAAAACGGAGGAAGACGAAGCATGGTCGTACCTACAGCCGGAATAGTTGTTCTGGTGACTTTCCCTTTTTCCGATTTATCCATGACAAAACTGAGACCGGCAGTGATATTAGCTGATGCGGGAGGAGGGGACTGGATTTTGTCTCAAATCACCAGCAAACCATATAGGGATCCCAAAGCGGTTATCCTGAGTGATAAAAGTTTTGAGACGGGTTCGTTAAGGATAGAGAGTTATGCACGTCCTGGAAAACTGTTTACCGCTAGCAACAATATTATGACAAAACAGGTAGGTAAACTCAAAGATAATGTGTTGGAAGAGATTATTGAGTCTGTTATAAATATTCTGAGGAGGAGGTAATTGCAAAACCCCTTTACGATCTTGCTTTTTCGCAGATTTTTTTCGTTTTTCATTCTGTTCTGGCTAGTTATGAAATTACATCTTCCACCATTTTTACCATTAAATATATAATGTTAGATGGAATCATATTTTATGTTTGATATAAAGTGAGCAAGTTTGAACCATGCCCGAAGAAGGGTTTGAATGTAAAAATAGGAGAAGATAAAAGGCATATAAATAAGTGTAAGTATAAATTGACTATAAAAGAATTGGGTTTTGAATGATTAATTAAAAACATAGCCCGTCATTGCAGTGGACGGGCTATCGCCAGCCACTGAATTTTATGTTAGGCAGCGTTCAACATTAAGTTCCCGCCGCCTACCTGGCGCTCAAGCTGACGGCTTACGCCGCCGCTTAACTTTGCGTCAACCACACATTCTGACGCAGCATAAAACGGAGGAATTTTTGAGCGACACAAATAACCGTCGTATCGTCATCGTGGCCCCGGTGCGGGACGAAGCGGAATATCTTCAGGGAACCATCGATGCGATCGTCTCCCAGAAACTGAAGCCGGTGGAATGGATTCTGGTCGATGACGGGTCCAAAGATGATACCTACGCCATTGCCAGGCGTGCATCCGAAGCTCATCCGTGGATACGGGTGATCAAACGCAAAGACCGCGGCGTTCGAGCCGTGGGGCCCGGCGTGGTGGAAGCTTTCTATTTTGGTTACGAACGGATCGCCACCTGCGACTACGACTACATCTGCAAGATGGATGGAGACATCGAAATCGGGCCGGACTATTTCTCCACCCTCGTCGCGTATTTCGAAAAAGACCCCTATCTGGGTTCGGCCAGCGGCAAGCATTTCATCGAAGAGAAGGACGAATTGGTGGAAGAGCGCACCAGCGATGAAATGGTGGCCGGGATGGTCAATTTCTACCGCCGGAAATGTTTCGAAGGCATTGGCGGATTCGTGCGGCAGGTGCACTGGGACGGCATCGCCTATCACAAAGCCCGGATTCGGGGCTGGCGGACCCGCAGCATCCGCGATCAGAAATTGGATATCATTCACAAAAGGCAAATGGGTTCCTCCCACAAGGGAATCTGGCATGGCCGGATGCGCTGGGGCCGGGGCCAGTATTTCATGGGCACCCATCCGTTCTATATC
>CAZBUL010000020.1:18239-20801 GCA_964495045.1 uncultured Desulfobacterales bacterium
GTCACCCGGGAATGCCTGAACCGTGTCTTGGCTTACGGCAGCGGCATCGACATGGAAGTCATCGTCGTGGATAACAACTCCACCGATGACTCGGCCGAGATGGTTGCCACAGAATTTCCGCAAGTGACCCTGCTGACATGCGAAAAGAACCTGGGATTCGCCGGCGGCAACAACGTTGGCATTCGAGCGGCGGCCGGCCGGTTTCTGCTGCTTCTCAACTCGGATGCCTATCTGTTTCCAGACACCCTGTCCACCACCCTCCAGGCCATGGCCGAACACCCAAAATGGGGCATTCTTGGCGTCAAACTCGTGGGAACTGATGACAAGATGCAGCCGTCCGCCCGGATGCTGCCTGCCGCGTGGACGAAATTCCTCGTCATTTCCGGAATCGCCTCGAAATTTTCCAATTGGCCGTTTCTGGGCGGGCCGGACTACAGTGGGTGGGATCATTCCACCGAGAAGACGGTCGGCTGGGTGCCGGGCGCCTTTTTCCTGATCCGCCGCGAAGTCATTGACACCATCGGATTTTTGAATGAAAAGCGCTATTTTCTGTATTTCGAAGAAATCGAATTCTGCCGGCTTGCGGCCAAATCCGGTTGGCCGGTGGTCTTTTATCCCCATGCCAAATGCATCCACCTGGGCGGACAAAGCTCCGAATCCACCGGCCGGGTCACCCGTGTCGGCCGGCAGCTCACCTATCTGCGCATCCAGAGTGAATTCCGCTACTACCGCGCCAATTATGGCCTGTTTGCTGTGCTGCGTGCCGCCGTTGTCGAACTGTTCTGGAACGCTTTGGTCCGGCTAAAAAACACCTTCATACCGGGAGAGACAGCCCGTCTGAAGTGCGAAGATGCCGACCGAACCCTGTCTCTCATCATCGCCACCCTCAAAAATGATGGATTCGGCAAAGAACTGACCGGAGACGGCATGCCGACCCCACCGCCGGAATCACGCCTGGATGCTGCGGTGGACACCTCCACCGACGGCCTGCCACCCGAAGCCCTCGAAAACCGGATTATTAACGATGACCGGCATCTCTGGACGCATATCCGGCGGGATTTCCGGACTCATTTTCGGGATTGGGGCCGGCAGGGGTTCTGGGTCATGCTGGTCTATCGCTTCGGCCGGTGGCGCTACACCCTCACCCGCGGGTGGATTCGAAAACCGCTGTCATTTCTCTACAAATTTCTCTATAAAATCGTTCAGATTCTCACGGGCATCGAACTGCCCTGCGAAGTACCGGTGGGCAGGAATTTCCGGATCGATCATTTCGGAGATATCATCATCAGCGGGTTTGCCGCGTTCGGAGACGACTGTATCGTCCGAAACGGCGTCACCGTGGGGCTCAAACGCATCGACGAGTTCTGTGCCCCACAGATCGGCAGCCACGTCAACATCGGGGCCGGCGCCAAGGTGCTGGGGAAAATCACCATCGGCGATAATGTTGATATCGGTGCCAATGCCGTCGTTCTCACGGACGTGCCCGATGATCATGTGGCCGTAGGCATTCCAGCCCGAATATTTCCGAAAACCGCGCATGACGCCACCCCGGAAAACCGCCATGACACTTGATCCCCTGCCCGCCATAGACATCGTCATCATCGGCATCCATGTGGAAAGTTATCTGGGAGACTGCATCGCATCCATCCGGGCAGCAGATTATCCCCAGGAACTGCTGACCATCACATATATAGATGGCGGATCACGGGATCGCAGCGCGGCCATCGCAGAAGCGGCAGGCATCCGTGTGATCCGCCTCGATCACCCCTGCCCCACGCCCGGACGCGGCCGCAACGCCGGCTTGTTTGCCGCAACGACTCCTTTCGTTCAGTTTCTGGATGCTGATACGATTCTGAACCGCCACTGGTTCAAAACCGCTTTGGCCTGTTTCGACGAAACCATTGTGGCGGTCTGCGGCAAACGCAGCGAACGGCGGCCCGATCTGAATGTCTATCACCGGATCGCCTCGGTAGAATGGTTTTACGAACAGGGGCCCTGCCGCTATTTCGGCGGCGACGTGCTGACCAGACGGGAACCCTTGACTACTGTCGGCGGTTTCGATGAGAGCCTCGTGGCCGGCGAAGAGCCCGATTTGAGCTGCCGGCTGCGGCAGCAGGGCTGGATTATCTGGCGGACAGCCGCCGACATGACCCTGCATGAGCTCAATATGACCCGCTTTTCACAATACTGGAAACGGGCTTTCCGCAGCGGCCACGCTTACGCGCAGATCGGCCTGCGGTATCTGCACACACCGGAAAAACTCTGGATGCGCGAACTGCTCCGGATATCCGTCATGGCCGCACTGCCGCTGATGATCCTTTTCGGCATCGGATTACTCCTGGGAATGCCGTTAGTTGCCGTAATCCTGGCGCTGATCGTCTTTCTCAAGCCCCTCGGCCGCATTCCGGACACCATGCGCCGCTGCGGCATGCGTTTTCCAGATGCATTGATTTATGCGCTGCATGCATCGTTTATCGTCTATCCCCAGTGCTGCGGGGTGATCCGTTTTTTGCTGACCCCCATCCTGGGGCCGGTGGTGAATAGGCGATAGAAGGTATCAGG
>CAZBUL010000020.1:20901-24063 GCA_964495045.1 uncultured Desulfobacterales bacterium
TCACGAGTGCCATGAAAGATCAGGAATTGTTCGACACCCTTTATCGGACTTATACACGGGACAGTTTTCTGCAGCAGCTTTATTTTTTCCACAAGAAAATGGCCTGGCAAACTGTGGTGGGCGGTGCGGTACTGGCCAAACGGGCATTGGACATCGTTGTCTCCGGCACGCTGCTGCTTTTGCTGCTGCCGCTTTTTTTGCTGATCGCGCTCATCATCCGGATCGAATCTCCCGGTTCACCATTTTTCGCCCAGACCCGTGTGGGCCGCTGGGGCAAGCCGTTCAAAATGTACAAATTCCGTTCGATGGTCACGAACGCCGAAGCCTTGATGAAAGAGCTGAAAGACCAGAATGAATCCCAGGCGGGGGTGATCTTCAAGATCAAGAAAGACCCGCGGATCACGCGGGTCGGGGCTTTCATCCGGAAAACGTCCATTGATGAACTGCCGCAATTATGGAATGTGTTCAAAGGGGAGATGTCTCTGGTGGGGCCGCGCCCGGCCATTCCCAGAGAGGTCGCCGAATACACCCTGGACGATCGCCGGCGTCTGGACGCCGTTCCCGGCATTACCTGCATCTGGCAGGTGAGCGGCCGCAGTGATATCGATTTTGCCGGACAGGTACGGCTCGACACCCGTTATGTGGAAAGCCGCTCGTTCTGGCTCGATATTGTGCTGTTGCTGAAAACCATTCCGGCCGTACTGTTTGGAAAAGGAGCATATTGATATGCAGAGAGACTGCGTTGTCTTACTGGGCATCCCCATCGACAGCCTGACCCTGGCTCAGGCCATCGACAAAATCGTGGAACTGGTGACGGATTACCGTCAGGACGGCATCCCCAAGCAGGTGGCCACCGTCAATGTGGATTTCATCGTCCAGACGCTGGGCAGGGAGCTGAGCCGGATCCGCCATGCCGAGCTTTTGGATATTTTGCGGCGGGCCGATCTCGTGACCGCAGACGGCATGCCCATTGTCTGGCTGTCCCGGCTGCTCGACAATCCACTGCCGGAACGGGTCACCGGCGCTGATATGGTGCCGGCCCTGGCATCCCGTGCGGCCAGGGAAGGACTGTCGCTGTTTCTGCTGGGCGGACAGGCCGACAGCGCCAATCGGGCGGCCGAGATGCTCAAACAGCGCAACCCGGATCTCAAGATCGCCGGGATTCTCTCGCCCATGGTTTATACCGAAGGGGATCATCTCGAATTTTTCGATGAAACGGATGCCGCCATCGTGGATGAAGTGAATGCCGCTGCTCCGGACATTCTGCTGATCGCCTTCGGCAACCCCAAACAGGAGCTCTGGTTCCGCCGCAATGTCACCCGCCTGAAAGTGCCGGTGTCGATGGGCATCGGCGGAACTTTTGCGTTCATCACCGGCGATGTCAGCAGGGCACCCAAATCCATGCAGGAACTTGGACTGGAATGGCTCTGGCGGTTGGCCGTCGAGCCGCTGCGACTCTGGCGGCGGTATCTCAAGGCATTTACGACGTTCGGCGTCCAGCTCTGGCCGGCGGTCATGGATTACCGACGGCAGCGCAAAGAGATGAAACACCGCATGCCACTCATTCAAGAACCTCTACCGGCCGGCGAACAAACGGAACAACAGGCCGACAGCCCGATTCTATCCCTTCCGGCGCGGCTGAATGCCCTAACCGTCCGGGAACTGCGTGCGAAAACCGGCAATATCTGGCAGGACAGAACCGCCCTGATTCTCGATTTTACGCCCGTGGCATTCGTGGATTCGTCCGGGCTCGGCTTTGTCATCGAGATATGGCGTATGGCGCTGAAACTCGACAAGGTGCTGGTGGCAGCCGGCATGAATCCCGACGTCCGGCGGACATTCGCTTTGAGCCGATTGAATGATCTGATCAGCGACAAGAATTTCGATAATCTCGAACAGGCGGTTCAGTTTCTGGATGAATTCACATCCAACCGTCCCAAAAGTGTCGCCTACAAGAAAGACGGCACAGCCATCATTACAATTGTCGAACGCCTCGATGCCTTCACGCTCAAAGGATACGACATTTCGGCCATTATCGATGCCGTTGTGGGCCGCGACTGCATCTTTGATTTACGGAAGCTGATACTGGTGGACAGTTCCGGCCTGGTGCTTTTCATCCGCATCCAGCGGGCCGTCATTGCCCACGGCAAAACGTGCATTCTCTGTGCGCCCACGGAACTGGTGCGGCAGATGCTGCGTCTGACCCGCCTGGAATATCTGTTCACGATCACAGACGATATTTCGATGCTGAACCGGTGACGCCATGAAAGCTATCCTGTTTCCTTATCAACATGCCGAAGGGTTGCATGCGCTCCGATTTCTGGCGTCCGATTTCCTCATGCCGATTGCCGGGAAATCACCGGCCGAACATCTGGTGGAGTTCTGCGTTTCGGCTGAAATTCGGGATATCCACATGCTGGTGGAAGATGATCCGGCAGCAGCCGAGAGATATTTCGGCAAGGGGGAACGGTGGGGCGCTAACATTTTTGTGCAGGCCGTCGATAACACCCTGCCTTTTATCAGTCAACTGACTGCGGCCGTGGTCGGCATCGATGGCCCGATCTGTTGTTTTCCCGCCAACTTGCTGGTATCCGGCGATTTTTCCGAGATTATGACAGCCGTTTCGGAAGGCGGTCTGCCGGCTGTCACTGGAGAACCGGGAGAACCGGGTTTTTTTGTGGTGAGCGCCGACACATTGATGGAAGCCCAAAAAACGGATGAAAACGCCGATTACAGCAGCGTTTTGGATTTGTTGCGGAATCAGCGTCAACCGCCCGTTCACAGCAGCATCCGAACCCGTCTGATCACCAGCCTGGCAGAATACCTGTCCGCCCAACAGGCCATTCTGGACGGATCATGGCCGGGTGTCCGCATCGCTGCCTCCCGCCGGGAAGACGGCATCTGGATCGACGACCACGTCACGCTCTCTTCCCAGGTGAAGCTGATTCCTCCGCTGCTCATCGGTCATCGCACCCGGATCGACGGGGCTGGCACCATCGGCCCGAATGCCGTCATCGGCCCTTTCTGCCTGATCAACGATACCGATCTGATTGAAGAAAGCGCTCTCCTGCCGGGAACTGTCACGGGGCCGCATACGGAGCTGTCTCAACTGATTGTTCATGGCAGCCGCATTGTCAATGTGCGCCGGGGGGTTTGTGTGAC
>CAZBUL010000021.1:0-23987 GCA_964495045.1 uncultured Desulfobacterales bacterium
AATTACGGGAGGCCGTTGTCATGAGAATTTGGTTTGCCGCTCTTGTCGTAGTATCCTTCCTGTTTGGTTCAGCTTGGGCCAAAGATGTTCCTCAAAAAAAAGTTGTCAAAGCGCCGGCAACCAAATCAACATCTCCAGCCAAGCCCCCCGCTAAGGTGCCTGCCATCAAACAACCGACTCCGCCCCCCCCTCCACCGCCTGTCGTAAAAGTAGAGCCATACAAAGCATTTATTGTTGTGGAAGCCGAAACCGGCATGGTGATCGAAGGCGAGAATGTTCATCAAAAATGCCGGCCTGCCAGCATTACGAAACTCATGCTGGCTGCAGTGGTGTTGGACAAGTTGAAAAGCGGGCAAATCAAACTCGACGATAAAGTAACCGTTTCTCCGGATGCCTCGTCCATGGGGGGAAGTCAGGTCTATCTGAAAGTGGGCGAGGCATTTACTTTGGATGAAATGATGCGGGCCGTCATGGTGGCATCGGCCAATGATGCAGCCTATGCGGTGGCCGAATTTGTAGCTGGCAGTCGATATGCTTTTGTGGATATGATGAATGACAAGGCCAGACAACTCAATATGAACGATTCCCAATTTTATTCCATGCACGGGCTGCCACCGGCTAAAGATCAGGAACCGGATGTATCCTCCCCTTCCGATTTAGCCATACTCGGCAGAGAACTCGTGAAAGAGCCCCAACTACTGGCATGGACATCCCTGAAAACAGAACCTTTTCGGGATGGAACGCTCGTCATGCGGAACCACAACAATCTGATGAACCGTTTTTCGGGCATGGATGGTCTCAAAACCGGATTTTATCGGGAAGCCGGTTACAGTATCGTTGCAACGGCCAAGCGCAACGACCTGCGATTGATCGCCGTGGTGATGGGAAGTTCCGCCGCGAAACTGAGAGACAACGTGGTGGATGAGAAGCTGAAAAAAGCGTTTGGACAATATGAGATGGTATCTGTGGTCAAACAGGGGGATACCATCGATAAAGAAATCGCTTTGCCCGATGGAAAACAAAAAACGCTCAAACCGGTGGCATCCGCCGGTTTTTCTTACCCACTCCCCCGTGACAAGAAAAAACTGCTGACCAAAAATCTCGAAATCCCCGATCAAGTCAAAGGGGAGATCAAGCAAGGTCAGCCGATGGGGGAAATGGTAATCCGTTTCAACAATGAAGTGGTCGGCAAAGTGAATTTGATTTCGCCTGTGGATGTACCCAAGCGCGGGTTCTTTTCGAGAATATTCAATTGAACCACACTCACAAGGAACAAAACAAAGTTACATGACATAACCGGCAACAAGCTGATTGGCAGACAAATACCCAAAGAGATCATGCAGTGACGACTCCGCCAGTCTTTTGATGAAAGAACGCTTTTTATCTTTTGTGTAAACCGCTGAAACCTTCCCGGAGATGCCACCCAGTTGACCGGCCCAATCGATGGCATCTTCCAGGTTCCCCAGCCGGTCCACCAAACCCAGCTCAATCGCGCTTTCTCCAGACATGACACGTCCGTCGGCAATGGATGCCACCTTCTCATACTCCAAATGCCTGCCTTCCGAAATTGCTGTGATAAACTGACGATGCACCTGATCCGTAAAGGTTTGAAGAATGTTTTTTTCGGCATCCGTCATGGTGCGGACAGGTGAACCGATATCCTTGTACAACCCGCTTTTGATCACCACCGGTGCAACACCGATTTTTTGAAGCAATCCCTGAATATCGGTGTAACCCATGATCACACCGATGCTTCCCGTGATCGTCCCCGGATTGGCGACAATGCCGCTGGTGGCGGATGCAATATAATATCCGCCGGATGCAGCGACAGCCCCCAACGATGCAATCACTTTTTTTACCTGAACTGTCTTCACAATTTCCCGTGTGATTTCCTGAGATGGGCCAACACCTCCTCCGGGCGAATTGATGCGAAGCACAATGGCCTTGATGGTATCGTCTTCGCGATAACGACGGATATCCTGTAAAATGTCATGCGCATCTGAAATCAGTCCTTCGACATCGATAACCCCGACTTTTTCAGCGGCGCTGGAAGTATCCAGATCGTTCATGTTTGAATATTTGAATCCCATGGTAACGATCGATGACAAGAGAATGGTCGCAACGGATACAATGGATGAAAAGATCAACAGAAAGTACAGATAAGGATGTCTTCGCGAAAACATGGCGGAACTCCATTCATGATTTGATAGAACAATTGTGGCAGATTTTCAATGAAGTGGAAGGGGGCGGAAGTTGGACAGGCGCTTTGAACATCCGCATGGGCGGATATGAATCCGCCCATGCCAGATTATTTAGTGAATACAACCCGGAAAGAAGCTATCAGGACTGACTGGATTCACCGCTCAACTTTTCCTGAAGATTCTCCTTGAGGAGTTCTCCGAAAGTGGAGGGACCCGGTTTCATGCTGTTGACATATTCTGAGAGAAGAGCCTGCTCATCTTCAACTTCGAGCCGTTTGATGGAAAGACCGATCCGCCGCTCTTCACTGTTGATGTTCATCACACGGGCTGTGATCACATCGTTGATATTGAATTTTCCAACCGGTGTCTTGATCTTTTCTTTACTGATTTCAGACACATGAACCAGCCCCTCGATACCTTCCTCAAGCTCGACGAAAATGCCGAAATCCGTCAGATTCGTAACGGTTCCGGTAATGATCTTGCCGACTTCATACCGCTGCGCAACCGTTTTCCAGGGATCAGGCTGAAGCTGCTTGATACCGAGAGAAAACCGCTCGTTTTCTTTTTCGATATCCAGAACGATGGCTTGAATCACATCGCCTTTTTTGTAAATTTCAGACGGATGTTTGATGCGTTTGGTCCAGGAAATATCTGAAATATGCACCAGACCGTCAATTCCCTCATCAATTCCGATAAAGATACCGAAATCCGTAATATTTTTGATCTTTCCTTCAATTGTCGTTCCAACCGGGTATTTTTCGCTGATCACATCCCACGGATTGGGAGCGATCTGCTTCATACCAAGTGAAATCCGGCGGTTTTCCGGTTTGATGTCGAGAACCACCGCATCGACCACATCGCTGATGGAAACGATCTTGGAAGGATGGCGAACTTTACGGGTCCAAGACATTTCAGACACATGGATCAGGCCTTCGATGCCTTCTTCGAGTTCAACGAATGCGCCATAATCGGTCAGGCTGACCACTTTTCCGGAAATACGCGATCCGATCGGATATTTTTCGACGGCGGAAATCCAGGGATCCTGCGTGAGTTGCTTCATGCCCAGAGAGACACGTTCTTTTTCGACATCCAGATTCAACACCTTGACGGTGATTTCATCACCGACTTTGAACAGTTCGGAAGGATGCTTGACCCGTCCCCAGGAAATGTCAGTGATATGCAACAGGCCATCGACACCACCGAGATCGACGAACACGCCGTATTCAGTAAGATTTTTAACAGTGCCGGTAAGGACTTTACCTTCATGGATGGTGGTCAGTGTTGCGGACCGTTTGGTTTCTCTTTCCTGTTCGAGCAGAGCCCGTCTGGACAGAACGATATTGCTGCGTTTCCGGTTATATTTCAATACCTTGAAGTTAAAAGTTTTTCCGACCATTTCGTCCAGGTTGCGAATCGGGCGAAGGTCTGCCTGAGAACCGGGCAGAAATGCCTGAACACCGACGTCAACGGAAAAACCACCTTTGACCCGTGCCAAAATGACGCCTTGAATGACTTCATCGTTGTCATGAGCTTTCTTGATATCGTCCCATACCTTGACCTTCGCGGCTTTCTCTTTGGAAAGGATGACCACTTCGTTTTCGTCGTCCCACCATTCCACCATGACTTCAACCGTGTCGCCGGTTTTGGCGGTAATGCTGCCATTTTCATCACGGAATTCTTGAATCCGAATCTGGCCCTCGGACTTATATCCGATGTCCACCAGCACATGGTCTTTGTCAACCGAGATAATACGGCCCATCACCACTTCGCCTTCGGCGAAACGTTTGAAGCTCTCCTCGTACATTTCCATCAGGTTATCCATGCCTTCGGATACTTCCTGAGCACCATCGTAGGCATCTACCTGATTCATTGAAACAACATCCGGAGTTTGTGTTGCTTGTTCAGAACTAATTTGTGTATTGTTTTCCATGAAAGTTAACTATCCCCCTTAGCCTTATTTTACATCCCAAACCATATACTATAAGTATATCTTTTATTTTGTATCAGAATGATTAAAAAAAAACAATCATTATATTTTTCACTGGAGACCGGCCCAATACGCCACCGTATCACGTCATAATGGCTGAATTGAACGATGTTTCAAAGCAATATGCTGCATCATCTGACAGACAACCGCCTGGGGATCGAGATGGGTGCAGTCGATCCGAACAGCATCCTCTGCAACTTTCAAAGGGGCAAGGGTTCTCTGGCTATCGTTTTGATCTCTTCGGTGCATGTCTCTGGCAATATCTTCCAGGCGGATGGAAGCTTCGGGCGGACTTTCCTGACACCGCCGAAGGGCTCTGACATGCGGATCGGCATCCAGATAAAATTTGACATCTGCCTCCGGAAACACCACGGTTCCCATATCACGCCCTTCACAGACCAGCGATTTATTCTTTCCCATATCCCGCTGAATATATAAAAGATAGCTTCGAACAGAGGGTTTGGCCGAAACGAGGGATGCCATCATGGTAATTTCGGGCGTTCTGATTCGATCCGTGATATCGTGTTGTTTCCATAGGATTCGAAAAGCATTTTGATCAGCCGTTATGACAAGATCGAGGTGATTCAAAGACGTCGTCAACATTTCCACATTCTCATAATCGATGCCGTCAGCATGAAGACAGTAGGCCACCGATCGGTACAGGGCACCAGTGTCTAAATACCGGTATCCGAGCTGCGCGGCCAACAGTCTGCTGACCGTGGTCTTTCCAGCCCCAGCAGGCCCGTCTATGGTGATCAGCAGGGACACAGTGATTCGGCCGGTGTTCTCGCCGATAGCGTCACTCATGTCAGCACCTGTTTCAGGGCCAGCATCAGCCGCTCGTTTTCTTCCGGAAGTCCGATATTCACACGAATATATTGCGGATATCCATAAGATGTCATGGAACGGACGATCACACCTTTTCTCAGCATATCATCAAATACATTGTCCGCATTGCGGCCGGTATCGATCAGGAAAAAATTGGCCTGTGTCGGAAAATACCGGATGCCGGAACGATCCAGTTCCGCAAATAAATAGTCGAGCCCTTCATGAACGATTCGCACGGTTCGTTGCAAAAACGGATCGTCATCCAATGCGGCCAGGGCCCCGGCCTGCGCCAGCAAGCTGGCATTGAATGGCTGACGGATCCGGTGGAGAATTCCTGCCAGATCAGGCGCCATGACGCCATAACCGATTCGAAGCCCGGCCAGCCCGTATGCTTTGGAAAAAGTCCGCAAAGCCACCACCGGCCGGTCTTCCCGAATGAATTCCATGCCGGACGCACAATCCGGATCTCTGACAAATTCCATATAAGCTTCATCCACCACAACGACAATTTCCGGGTGAAGCTGCTCAAGAAAACGGCTGAGAACCTTCCGGAACATCACGGTACCGGTGGGATTGTTGGGATTGCAGATGAAAACCATCCGGGTACGAGGTGTCATCTTTTCCAGCAGATCATCGGCGCAAATCGACAAATCCCTGAGCGGTACATGAACAGGTATGGCACCGGCGCTGCGGACATCGATTTCATACATCAAAAACGAGGGGGTCGGAATCAGGACTTCATCACCGGGCTCAAGGAGCGCACGGGTCAGCATACCAATCAAATCATCGGACCCATTGCCGAGAACGATATGGTCTGGTGGAAATCCCAGGAGATCGGACAATTTACGGGTCAGATCATAGCCTCTGCCATCCGGATACCGGTGCAGGTGAGAAACAGCCGCGACGATAGCTTGAACCGCTCTTGGAGACGGTCCGAGCGGATTTTCATTGGAAGCCAGTTTGATGGCCTGCTCAATCCCATATTCCCTGGCCAGCTCTTCAATCGGCTTCCCTGGTTTATATGGTTCGATAGACAGAATATGCTCAGGAACTTTAATCGACATATCGGCTCGACAAATGATCGTTCCGTTTGCAATCGGTGGCATCAAAGGGATGAACGGGTTTTTGCCCGCACATGCTCTGAGAATATGAATGTTGATGGGATTGCAAAACGAAAAGGTTGGTATTGAAATCGATACGGCTTCAATAAAGCAGTATCGATTTCAGATAGGTGAAAACATCTTCTTAATCTCGGGATGTTGCATAACAACGGGATGACGTGCTCATCGAGGCGGAACGATGGCCGCCTTCTGTCCTTCATCGACGGCTTTCATGTTGAGCGGAACAAGTTTCGCTTTACTCGAAAACTCTTCCTTCACACATTCCCGAAGTATGTCGTTGTCAACGATTTTACTGCGCGCAACAAAAGCGGCCAGTGCCACGATATTGGCGGATCGAATGCTGCCGGCACCTGTGGCAATGTCATTGACCGGAATGATGAATTCATCCACATCGGTGCGTCCACTGCCGACGGATATCAGAGAGCTGTTGATCAGGATCACCCCGCCCGGCTTGACCGCCGGAGCGAATTTCTCGAGAGAAGGCCGGTTCATGGCAACCAGATGGGTCGGATTGCGAATGATGGGGGAACCAATGGGATGGTCACTGATAACGACCATGCAATAAGCAGTTCCGCCACGCATTTCCGGACCGTATGAAGGAATCCATACGACTTCAAAGCCCTGTTCCATGGCCGCATGCGCCAGAATCTTCGCACTCAATAAAATACCCTGACCGCCGAAACCGGCAAACATGACTTCACTTTGCATCTGTTCCTCCGCTCATGGGTTCGGGGGTTTTGACATCACCCAGTGGATAATAGGGAAGCAGGGTATTTTCGGCCCAGTCCACGGCTTCCAACGGGGACATTCCCCAGTTGGTGGGGCAGGTGCTGACCAGCTCGACAAGGCTGAAGCACTTGCCTTCCAACTGATATTCAAATGCCTGGCGAATGGCCTTTTTGGCTTTGACGATGTATTTGGGCCGAATGACGGTCTGCCGGGTGATGTATGCCGGGGTCTGTAAAGCACCGATCAACTCGGCCACTTTAATCGGCATGCCGACAACGGTCACGTCTCTGCCGAAAGGAGATGTGGTTGTACGCTGATTGGGCATGGTGGTCGGTGCCATCTGCCCACCGGTCATTCCGTAAACGGCATTGTTGACAAATATGGTGGTAAACTTTTCACCGCGATTGGCCGCATGAATGATTTCACCCATCCCGATACTGGCCAGATCGCCGTCTCCCTGATAGGTGAATACGATGAGATCTGGCCGGACCCGCTTGATACCGGTGGCCATGGCAGGTGCCCGGCCGTGGGCGGCTTCCTGAAAATCGAAGGTGAAATAATTGTATGCCAGAACCGCACATCCCACTGGGGCGATGCCAACGGTACGACCGCGGATTCCCAGTTCATCGATCACTTCCGCAACCAGCCGGTGTATGACCCCATGGGTACATCCCGGACAATAATGGGTCGGCTGATTTGAAAGGGCTTCGGGTTTTTGAAATATCTTTCCCATCAGTTCTGCTCCTTTCGCGGCGTCGTTATGTAAGATTGAACCACTTCCATGATTTCCTCGGGCGTGGGAACTTCTCCCCCGCATTTGCCGTACCATTCGACCGGTTTTCTGCCCCGGACACTGCGATCGACATCTTCAACCATTTGTCCCATGCTCATCTCGATGCTGATCACGGTGTGACAGCTTTCCTTGGAAGCGGCTTCACGGATAGCAAGCTCCGGAAACGGGAATAGCGTCTGGGGGCGGATCATGGCGACCTCGACACCTTCGACCTTCAGGTTGTCGATGGCGGTTCGGCATACCCGGCTCATCGTGCCGTAGCTGACAATAAGGACCCGATAGTCGGAATCGATATTGTAAGGTTCGTAACGGACATCTTCTTTTTTCATCCGTTCGTATTTGGACTTTAATAACAGGTTCTGATTGTTGAGCTGCGTCGGATCCAGATAGAGCGTCTTGACGAGATTGCGGGTGGTGCTTTTTCGGGCGTCCATACCGCTGGTTGCCCAACTGTCGGTATTCACCTGATCGGTTCTGAGATGATCCGGAAATTCGACGGGCTCCATCATCTGGCCGATCAGACCATCCCCCATGATCATTACGGGATTGCGATATTTTTCGGCCAATGGAAAGGCCAGCATCACCATTTCGACGGCTTCTTGAACACTGGCAGGCGCCAGTACCAGCAAACGGTAATCCCCATGGCCGCCGCCTTTGGTGGCCTGGAAATAATCCCCCTGAGAAGGCAGAATGCCGCCCAGCCCCGGCCCGCCCCGCATGATATTGACAAAAACCGCCGGGCACTGGCCGCAGGCGATATAGCTGATCGCTTCGCTCATCAGACTGACGCCGGGGCTCGATGACGTCGTCATGACCCGGGCACCGCAGGCGGATGCTCCGAAAAGCATATACCCGACAGCCACCTCACTTTCCCCCTGTAAAAACATACCGCCGACCTCCGGCATCCGCCGAGACAGATATTCCGCAACCTCGGACTGCGGGGTAATGGGATAAGCAAAATAATTGAGACAGCCTGCCCGAATGGCGGCTTCCCCGATCGCTTCATTTCCTTTCATGAGAACCTTGCTCATGGAATCCTCCGTAATAACTGCATGGCTGCTATGTTAAGCTGTTTCCGTAATGGACATGGCCACATCCGGACACATGATGCAGCAGGTTGAACAAAAAACGCAGTCTTCAGGCCTGGCCTGATAGGCTGGAAAATAGCCTTTCGTATTCACTTCTTGAGCGATTTCAAGAACTTTTTTGGGACATACGGCCACACACAAACCGCATCCCTTACACCGATCTACGTCAATATGATGTTGGTAGGCCATCGCCAAAGTTTCCTCTAATAAAAAGTGATTCGTGACAATAGGGGTGATCGATCGCATCTTTCACACTTGCAACAAAGCGGCCCGTTTCCAGGGGGGAACAAGCTGTCGTTTGATGGGGAGAATAGGACATGAAATTTTTTCGGACTGCAATTCGCTTGTTAAAAAGTCAGGCACAGTAATGAACACCAGCGGAAGTCCGGTGGTCTCACACAGACGCTGCATGAAAGCATAACCGGAAAGAATGGTTTCCGATGTGCTTTCATCGATCAGATTGGCATTGCCGATCCATCCGCAGATGGTCAGCCTGGAAGCGTTTTCGATTTCCCGTTTCATTTTCAGCGCCCCATCGATTGTCTGCGTCAGGGGACGAAAAGGATTGACCACTTGAAACATCCGGTAAGAGACTCCCTGAAAGGCATCCGTCAAGGAAGACAGCACCATCGCGCCGACATCGTTTCCGCCGACATCAAGGATCGTCAATGTCGATGGATTCCGGATCAGTCCGCTGACAGAACGGCTGATGATAGGCAAGTCCGCGTGCATGTATTGTTCTGGAGGCAGCACCACTTCGATGCCGAATTCAGCCAGTTGTTTTCGGGCTTCCCGGGTACGAAAGTATGGGTTGACGATGTCGAGATCGGCCATCCGAACATCGATCCCCTGATTTCTGCGATACACCGCCAGATTGATGGCGACTTCCGTTTTTCCGCTGCCGTAATTTCCGGCAATGATGACAATACCGTCTAATAAAATATCCATTCCGTGTATTACACAACCTGATTCAATGATAAACAATAACGAAAAAAATATCGGGCAAAGAAGTCTGAATGAAATCAACCCTATTCAGATTTCCTTGCCCGACACTCAATTTATAATATGAATTTGACAACGCCATCGCACAAATTAACGAATGAATTACGACGAAACACACGAAAAACAAAGATGCGATAGGCTGAGGATGTTTTCATGTGAGAAAGAATTTCTTATGAATCCGTTTGCGAGGTGCCGCAACAGGCTGCTATTCCACAAAGGAGTCAATTTTTCGAAGATATAAATTTCTTATTTATATTCATTAAATGGGGGTGTCAATAAAAATTAAATAAAAATGCCTCCATGAGAGATTCATGGAGGCATACTTCAGGTAAGATGAGGCAAAGATATAATTACATCATGCCGCCCATACCACCCATGCCGCCCATACCACCCATGCCGCCGGCACCACCGGCACCATGCATCGGATCAGCTTTTTCTTCAGGTTTGTCGGCAATCATGGCCTCGGTGGTGAGCATCAGAGAAGCTACGCTGCCGGCATTCTGCAGGGCAAAGCGGGTGACCTTGGTCGGATCAATGACGCCTGCTGCAATCAGGTCTTCATATACATTGGTGTCTGCGTTGAAACCGAACGCACCTTCACCGGATTTGACTTTGTCGATGACGACCGAGCCTTCGTATCCCGCGTTGTTGGCGATCTGACGCAGCGGTTCTTCCATGGCTCGCATGACGACCTTGACACCGAGTTTCTGCTCGCCTTTCAGTTTCATCTTGTCGAGTGCGTCGAGGCAGCGAACCAAAGCTACACCACCGCCAGGAACAATGCCTTCCTCGACTGCGGCACGGGTAGCGTTCAATGCATCTTCGACGCGGGCCTTTTTCTCTTTCATTTCGGTTTCAGTGGCTGCACCCACATTGATGACCGCAACCCCGCCGATCAGTTTGGCCAGACGTTCCTGAAGTTTTTCCCGATCGTAATCGGAAGTGGTTTCTTCGATCTGAGCGCGAATCTGTTTGACACGTCCTTCGAGTGCCGCACGGGAACCGGCGCCATCTACTATGGTGCTATTGTCTTTGTCGATGCTGACGCGTTTGGCTTTGCCCAGATCAGACAATGTCAGATTTTCAAGTTTGATGCCCAGATCTTCGGAAACAACCTGGCCGCCAGTCAGAATCGCGATGTCTTCGAGCATGGCTTTTCTTCTGTCACCAAAACCCGGAGCTTTGACAGCCGCAACCTGGAGGGTGCCTCTCAGTTTGTTGACAACGAGTGTCGCCAGCGCTTCACCATCGACATCTTCGGCGATGATCACGAGGGGTTTCCCCATTTTGGCGACCTGTTCCAGGATCGGCAGGAGGTCTTTCATGCTGCTGATTTTTTTCTCGTTGATCAGGATAAAGGGATCATCCAGAGAAGCCACCATTTTTTCAGGATCGGTGACAAAGTAAGGAGACAGATAGCCGCGGTCGAACTGCATCCCTTCGACGACTTCCAGCGTGGTTTCCATGCCTTTGGCTTCTTCAACGGTGATAACACCTTCTTTTCCGACTTTTTCCATGGCTTCGGAAATGATGTTTCCGATGGTTTCGTCGTTATTGGCTGAGATGGTGCCAACTTGGGCGATTTCACGTTTGTCTTTGGTGGGTTTGCTCATTTTGTGCAGTTCTTTGACAGCCACTTCGATGGCTTTGTCGATACCGCGCTTGATAGCCATCGGGTTGTTGCCGGCGGCCACCAGTTTTTGGCCTTCTTCGTAGATCGCACGGGCCAGAACGGTAGCCGTCGTGGTGCCATCACCAGCCATGTCGCTGGTTTTGCTGGCCACTTCTTTAACCATCTGAGCGCCCATGTTTTCGAATTTGTCGGACAATTCGATTTCTTTGGCAACGGTCACGCCGTCTTTGGTGATGGTGGGAGAACCCCAGGATTTGTCGATGACCACGTTGCGACCTTTGGGGCCAAGAGTGACAACCACTGCATCCGCAAGCGCCCGGACACCGTTCAGCATGGCTTCACGGGCTTTCATATCGTATTTGATGATTTTAGCCATTATTCATTTCTCCATTTTGTAACACTTCGGTTGGTTATGATTCGATTACGCCAAGGACATCATCTTCGCGCATGATCAGGTATTCTTCACCCTCGATCTTCACTTCGGTTCCGGAATATTTGCCGAAAAGGATACGGTCTCCGGCTTTGATTTCGAGAGCGATCCGTTTGCCGTCATCTGCAACTTTACCGTTTCCAACGGCAACGACCTTGCCTTCAGCGGGTTTTTCCTTGGCGGTGTCGGGAATGATAATGCCGCCTTTGGTTGTGGTTTCTTCTGCAACGCGTTTAACGACGATACGATCCTGTAAGGGTCTAAGTTTCATGGTTTGATTCTCCTTTAAATTCCTATAAACAGTAATATG
This sequence comes from uncultured Desulfobacterales bacterium, assembly GCA_964495045.1. Lineage (GTDB taxonomy): Bacteria > Desulfobacterota > Desulfobacteria > Desulfobacterales > Desulfatirhabdiaceae > RAAP-1. Next base: position 12,123 of record CAZBUL010000021.1, read on the forward strand.
AACATTTCATTCAACGAACTGAAAAACGGGTTATCATATATTTCAAAAGCGTATCAGCAGGACAAAGCCACCTCCCTTCCAGATAAATTTCGAAATATATTTTGATGATGCCTTTATGAATCTGAGCTGCTGGAACTCGATGAACCTGCTGAGGTGGTTTCTGTCGATGACGATGCGGCGGGTTCCTCGGATTTCTTTGATGAAGATACGGCGTTATTGTTTTTTCCGGCATAGTCCGTAACATACCAGCCGGTTCCTTTCAGGTGAAAGCTGCTCTGAGAAATCAATTTGTGAAGATGACCCGAACATTTCTTGCAAACAGTCAGCGGTTTGTCGGAAAAATTCTGGATGGCTTCTTCGATGGCGCCGCATTCGGTGCACCCATATTCATAAATCGGCATGGTGATATCCTCCTGAAATGATTTTAATGGCAAATGTTGTAATCGCTCATTGCCGGAATCGAAATAAAAATAATGTATGAATCGGCCTTGTCAAGAATCAGCCGGAAGTTTTTTCGACCGAGTCTGTCAAACTGTCGAGTGGGATTTGCCAACTTTTAGACAATTCAATGACTTGTGATATGCCAGGCAGTTTGATATCGCAGAGAATTTCATGTGTTTTGTCATGAACCCGCTTTTCCTCGATTTGTTTTTCATCCGGTGTCGCATGAAAATTTTGCAGAAATTTACTGAACCGGACAATGTGAATCAGCTCATGCGTGGCAATATACAAAACAAGAGAGAATAGCATAAGGGAGGGGTGTTGGGCAAGGAGTTTCAAAATGGCATGATCCTGAATGCAAATTTTATAAAAATCATAGGTCGAAGAGTTCAGGAAAGCATGTTTGGGTTTGCCTTCGTACCGGATGATCTGGGCCAGCGGCCCGTCAGCGATTTCATGGGGTTCAAGGTCAGACAGTGTTTTAAAATCGTAGCGGGGCCGTTTCCACTCGGTCTCGGACATCTTATAGTGGTTGATCACCAATTCCTCGGCCATGGCCGCCGCCTGATTGACGATAACGATCTGCTCCGGGCTGAAAGCCTTCATGCCGATTTCTTTCCCCCGGCCAGATAGGCCAATCGCAACAAACGCAGCTCATCATAACCTACTTGTTCTTGGAGTGCTTCAAAAACCGGTTTCAAGAATTCTATTCCCAGCTTTTCGAAGGCTTCTATCACTTTGATTTGCTGTTCCGAGGCCAAACTGGATTGACGCTGGAAATCATCTCCAGAATTCTTCAGGAGATGGCCTTCATTCAGATAGTTGTATAGATGATTGAAGATGGTGCTCTCTTTGACATTGAATTCTGCCGCCAGCTCGGCGATGGTTTTTCCGGCGTTGTAGGCTTCTCCAACGATCTGGTGACGGCGTTTGGCTGCAGTTTCCAGGATGACAGCATCCGGCTTCGGATTGGTTTTGGGATTTTCAGCAATACCCCGCTCCCGGCAATACGCCGTGATGACATCAAGAAAAACCTGACCGTATTTCTCTAATTTGACAGCACCGACACCGTGGAGCGGGCGCAGATTCACGATCGAATGCGGGTAATACACCGCCATTTCGATCAGTGTCTTATCCGGGAAAATCACGTAGGGGGGAACATCAGCGGCATCGGCCATCTCCTTTCGCTTTTCGCGAAGCCGATCGAACAGCTGCCGGTCATAATCGATTTCGCTGTCTTCGGCGGGAATGCTTTTGGGGGGTCCGGCCTCCAGTTTTCCCAGAAACAGTTCTTTTCCCCGCAGGACTTCCCATGCCTTTGGGGTGAGCTTCAGGCTGCCATGCTCTATGTCTTGGTGCAGCAGCTCTTTTTGCATGAGCTGCCGGCTGAGCTGAAACCATTCCTGTTTGGAAATATCTTTTCCGATGCTGTATGTGGAAAGATTCTGATGGTCGAATTTCAAAACTTTTTGTGTTTTACCGCCTCTTAGCACATCGATGATGTGCTCCGCACCAAACATTTCATTGCAGCGTTTCACACACGAGAGAAACTTCTGCGCCGGAATCGTCAGATCGCAGAGCGACCCCTGTCCGTCCGCGCAGTTGTCGCACATGTCGCAGGTGGTCGTTGTGTATTTTTCTCCAAAATATTTCAAAAGCGGAATGCGGCGGCAATCGCCGGATTCCGCCAGCCCGACCAGGGCGCTGAGGTGCTTGATGGCGATGCGTTTTTCCTTGTCGGCCTTCTGATTGATGAAGTACTTGATTTTGTGGATATCGTTGTATCCGAACAGCAGCAGGCAATGAGCCCGCAGTCCGTCTCTGCCGGCACGGCCGATCTGCTGATAGTAACTTTCGATATTTTGGGGAAGATCGTAATGCAGAACAAAGCGAATATTCGGTTTATTGATTCCCATGCCGAAAGCAATGGTTGCCACCATGATCTGAACATTATCACGGATGAAATCTTCCTGGTTTTGCCGGCGTTCATTATCCGACAACCCGGCGTGGTAGGGTTTGGTGGAAAACCCCGACTGAATGAGCGTAGCGGTAAGCTCATCCACCTGTTTTCGGGCCAGGCAGTAAACAATGCCCGGCTGATTGGGAAATTTTCTGATAAATTCGATGGTCTGATACACCGGATTCGACTTGGGAGCAATCTGTAAATAAAGATTTTTTCGGTTGAAGCTGGCAATAAAAGCGTTGGTGGATTCAAAATCAAGACAGCTCTGGATATCTTTTTGAACCCGCGGCGTAGCTGTTGCCGTCAGGGCTACACAGACGGTATTCGGAAACTGTTTTCTGACTTCTACGAGCTGGCGGTATTCAGGGCGGAAATCATGCCCCCACTCGGAGATGCAGTGGGCTTCGTCGATGGCGATGCAGTCCACCTGCCGGGAAGCGAGCATAGCCAGGGTTCTTGGCATCAGAAGGGTTTCCGGAGCCAGATACAGCAGCCGCACCTCGTTTCTCATGATGCGGGAGATGTTCTGGCCGTATTCTTCCGATGACAGGGTGCTGTTCAAGACCACGGCATCGACACCCTGTGCCGATAACTGCTCCACCTGATCCTTCATCAGGGATATGAGCGGAGAAACCACGATGGTGAGTCCTTCGAACATCAACGCCGGAATCTGATAGCAAAGCGATTTGCCGCCGCCGGTCGGCATGATGACCAGCGAATCTTTGCGCCCCATGATGTTTTCGATGATTTCCTGTTGCAGCGGACGGAAATCGTCGTATCCGAAAATGGATTTGAGAATGGTCTTGGCCTGTTCGATCATGCCGGTATCTTAAAACAGATAGCGATGGATTACAAGATTGCAGTGGCCGGCAGGTTGACATCAGTTTGTACTGTTATCGCTCAACAAGATTTTTCAATAAACTGTTGATTGCACGATGCAAAGATTGTACAGAAGTCAGGTGGAGATAGACGGCGGTATCCACGAAGTGGTCATCCAGATTGAGCATCTCAGCGAAAAAGCGGATGTTTCTTCTCGGATGTATGCGAAGTCAAATCGGAAAAGAGTGCCGATCTCGCCCAAAAACACTCGCTGATGTGCAAGCTGCTGGCGTTGAAAGCCGATGATCGGGAAACGGACCGCGGGAAGCTGGTGGCCGGTATTTACAATACGGCCGAACAGATGGGCGATGCACTCGACAACGACAAAAAATTGCTGATCGAGCAATGGGTGAATGCCTACAACAACCTATCGCCCGAATCACTTGAAAAGATCAAAAAGGAGATCAAGATGAATTTTGTCGCCACCACCATATCCGAACATATTCGGAACGAAGGAAAAATCGAAGGAAATGTTGAAGGCCAAATTCAACTTCTCGATAACCTATTTGTATCTGGCGTATTGAATCGGGAACAATATGAAATCATGGTTCAACCGCTCCGAAACCAATTGCAGGGAATTTAGTCTGTTTCAACGGAATCCGTTCATCGGCCGGTGCGGGCTGCAAAAGGGCGTTGTAAACCCAAAGCATCGGGATCCGTCAAGCCGTAATGCCCGGCTTCCGCTGGAAATTCAAGCTGTTTCATAATTGAATAAGGGAGACCGTTTATGCCTTCCATATTGGTTGCCGATGATGAGATCATTTTTTATCTGGAACTCCAGCAGCAGCTCTGTTCGTGGGGTCACAAAGTCTTTTTGGCGAATTCAGGGGAAGAAGCGGTGCAACTGGCCATTCAGGAAAAGCCGGATTTGATTCTGATGGATATCATGATGCCAGGTGGTATGAATGGCATGATGCCGCAAAAATCATCCAGTTTCATATTGGTTGCCCTACCGTTTTGATTACGGGTTGTGAAGATTCAAGTTTGGTGGATCTGGCCACTCAGTGTTTACCTGCGGGGTATTTGTATAAACCAGTTTCAAATTCACAACTTTACGCGGTAGTCAATCTTGCCTTGTCAAATAAATCGGTTCGAACTGCACATCAACATCAGCTCCGTCTGGGTTCCGATGAATTAATAAAAAAAGAAATTCAGCATGGAAATGATCCAGAAAACAGGCAAAAGAACTTTCAGAGTTTGATTCCTTCCTTCTTGATTGAGGACATTTTAACTGAAAGCGTATTGCATTCAGAAAAAAATAAGAAATTTCATTTTCAACACACCTGCCTGAATGAAATTATTTTGCCGATGCTTCAAAAATTGCATGATGATGGTATTCATCTTTCGACCGCTGAAATGAAAGTGGCATTATTAGTAAGGCTGGGTAAGAGTACCAAGCAGATAGCAGATATTCTGTGCGTATCTGCTGATACGATTCATTCCCACCGAAAACATATCCGAAAGAAATTGGGAATCACTTCTTCTGCATCCAATCTTGGAGCTCACCTAAGTAACATAATCTGATTTTTCACCATTGTTTCATCATTGTAATTTTATTTTTTTTGTATAACGATCAAAATATATAATTTTACTTCATTTGGTACCGATCTGTTAAGTCAATGACATTGGGGAATTGCTAATAATTTCAAAATATCTCAACACTACCAAGGAGAAATCGATTATGAATCACTCAAAATGGCAGTATATTTATAAATTAACAATTCCGGTTATTTTCTTTTTGTTTATTTTATTAGTAACAATTACACCTTTTTCTTTTAGCTCTGAAAAGTATCCGGGAACGCCAAATAAGGATTTTAATACTGATGCACCATGGCGTGTGCAAAATGCCAAAGAAACCATTCCTTTTGTATTTGCCATAAATGATGTTTTTACGGACCCATTAAATGAGTTATGGCAATGCAGGATTTGGGTACATGATTTTACAAGTGGAAAAGATACAATGATATATTCATTGAATTTTAATAGTTTGAAAATTGATGAAAATACACATGGAAGCGTCAATGGTAACTGGGAATGGAATATTCATTTTTTTTTAAATGCTGATGATAGCAGCTTAAATCATCAAGATATTACAGCAGAAAGACTTGGGTTCGAAGCCGGGGAATCAATATATTTTAAAACAGAAATTACTGGAGAAGATAATTGGGGGAACAATGTAACTTTTACTAAATTCCTGAAAGTTTATGTTGGTTTTGAACTTCCAAACCCTGATCCGGTTTCGAAAAAATGGTACTATGGTGATTCACATTATCATACTGAATACACGCAAAATACTTATGAGTATGGAGGAACATTAATATCCACAAAAAATGCTATTAAAGCTATTGGATTGGATTGGATCACTACAACAGATCACGCTAGCAATAAGCCTGACGGCGGTTATTGGTTCGGTTATTGGGACTTGTCTGATGATTCCCAAAAAACTCATGGTTCAGCATGGCAAGACCTCAAAAATAGAGCTAAAAATATAAATGATGGTTCTGGATTGCCATTTTTAGTTGGTGAGGAAATAACTTGCCAGTCAGATGAAAACCCAAAAGCTGGGCTTCATCTTCTTGTATATAACAATGATCAATTCATTCCTGGAACAGTTAATGAGAAAAATGAGCCTGCTAATACATTGCTATCAATACTCGATAGAATAAACGGAAATGGATTTGCTTTTGCTGCACATCCTTTTTATGAATATCCTGGTTTATTAGCTGGTCTAAGCAAGATAAATACCTGGAATTCTCAAGATTATAATACTGCTCTTTCTAAACCTCAATTTTGTGGGCTCCAGATATGGAACACCCGTGATAATTACATGACAAATGATATTATTACTACTTACGATTTTAAAACTTACAATATTAATCCTTTTGTCAATGGTTCTTGGAAAGAACTTTCAACAAGACAATGGCTTGACCAATTAAACGCTGGAATTGATAAATGGGATGAATTTCTTCGATTGCAGTTAACTTCTCCCGTAAATTCATTCAAAAAAATATTTATTGTGGGCGGAACTGATGCGCACGGTGATTTCAATTATTTCACTCATCGAAATAACGATTTATCCACTATTTTATTATTCAGCACAAATGATAATGCTATCGGTAAAGTCAGAACTCTTGTCTATGCCCCAAGCGGTAAGAATGGAAATAACATTTTAGAAGGGCTTAAGAATGGGCATTCAATTGTCACCGATGGACCGGTTTGCATTTTTGGCATCGATCAAAATGCAGATTGCGAGCTGACATCAGGCACCACAAATGACGTAATTATTGGTGATTACACCATATTACCAGTAGGAAAAAATCTCGAATTTCTCATCAAGTGGGAGTCTTCAAAGGAATTTGGAGATATCGATGAAATTCGAATTTACAGGGGCAGCAAATCGTCGACAAAAGCCGAGCTGATCAAAACAATTTCCGTTATGAATGGTCAAAGCGGAAACTATCAATGGAAGCAAGATATGACAATGCTTCCAGGTAATTATTATTACAGAATTGAAGCTGTGATCCTTAAAGCTGATAAGAGTATTCGATACCGATGTTTGACAAACCCAATATGGGTAACATGGGCAAACACATCATTGTCTATTCTTTCGCCCACTCAAACAGCACCAGATTTTGTCGGTAGAAATGATGACCCGAAAAAAACCAATATTGAAGTGCAGGTCAACACAGACAACGGCGTACAATTATCAGGACTAAAACTGTCCGACTTCATAGTAAAGATTGGAGGAATGAATGCACAAATAATTTCGTCAATTGAGCTGTCAGATAAATATGTTCTCAATGTTCAACCTCCAAAACAGATGGTTCAAGGCTTATACGACCTTGATGTATCTGTCTTAGGCAAGGCCGATACTGAATTAAAGGCCATCCAATATGCAGATACAGTACAAAGTAATGTGGATGTGGTTCAAGTGATAGATCGCTCAGGGTCTATGTCTGGAACTTATATAACCAACGCTAAAAATGCAGCAAAGCTATTCGTGGATCAAATGCAAACTGGTGACAAGGTAGGTATTGTAAGCTTTTCATCCAGTGCAAATGTCAATTATGGATTAACAGAAATAACTGTACCAACGATCAAGACAGCCGCGAAAACGGCTATCGAATCGGTAAGCTCAGGAGGAAGTACGAGTATTGGAGATGGGTTGTCAGATGCACTACTTTTGTTAAAGAATAGCGGCGTTGCGATTCATCCTTGGGCAATGGTATTATTGAGTGACGGTTATGAAAATACTTCTCCTTATGTGTCAACGATATTGCCGGACATTAAAGCAACAAAAACGAAAGTGTTTACTATAGCATTGGGCACGTCATCTGATGAGAAACTTTTGCAAAATATTGCTTCGCAAACAAATGGACAATATTACTTGGCTCCAACATCTACGGAACTTGCAGGTATCTATAGCAGTTTATCCGGACAGGTAGCCGGAAATCAAACTTTATATTCATTGGAAGGCGCTGTTCAGCAGGGATTTACTGATGAAAAAGTTGTTGAAGTTGATCCTACTGTGAAAGAGGCGTTTTTCTCAATAAGTTGGTCAGGCACAGGAAACAATCTGGATCTTACACTTATTGATCCATCCGGGAAAACAATAAATTCAAATATGATTGACTCTAAAATTACCTTTGTTTCAGGTACAAACAATGAGTCTTTTTCAATTCGCAGCCCCGCACCTGGGCAGTGGGTTATGCGAATTTATGGTGGTACTATAACTACGCTTAGCCCGCAAATTCCTTTGCATGAGCTAAGAGATCAAACAAAATGGATATATTTGGATGGCGATACTGCACCAGACATGGAGGCGTTGAGTTCATATCATGATACCGCTAGTTCTGATTTGAAATATACGGCAACTGTATCCGCCAATACCCCTTTATCTATAAATACCTATCTAAATAAGAGTAGTTACTCTATAGGGGATACAATCTTGATCAGAGTGATCATAGCAGACTTGAAGCCGATCGCTGGTGCATCCGTGGTTGCCAATGTAACAACACCCTCATCAACAGGGTCTTTCACTTTATATGATGACGGATTACACGGTGATGCAGGTTCAAATGATGGTATTTATGGGAATACGTTTACAAAATTGAGTAAAGCCGGAACGTATTCATTCAAGGTGGAAGCATCTGGCACTACAAATACCGGTAATAGTTTTGAAAGAGTTGATTATGTATCAACCTATGTTGTGGATATAAATGATACTGATCGTGATGGAATGCCGGATGAATGGGAAAGAAGTGTTGGTTTGGATCCAACTGTTAATGATTCGGCAAATGATCCAGATGGGGATGGTCTAACAAATATCGTGGAATTTCAAAATGGTACAGACCCGTTTAACAAGGACACTGATAATGATGGGTTAAGTGATGGTGAGGAAGTCAAAACATATTTTACAGATCCAACGAAATGGGATACCGACTGTGGCGGAGAGAGTGATGGATCGGAAATATCCAATGGAAGAAATCCTCTTAGTTCTGGCGATGATATAATAAAATATACTTCAATAATTAAACTAAATGAAAATTGGAATTTTATATCTCTGAATGTACAACCTGAAAATACATCAATCAGCAATGTTTTAAGTACTCTTTCAGGAAAGTATTCAAGCGTATGGGCATTTCAAAACAATTCATGGAAGGTTTACGATCCTGAAAATCCAGGGTTAAGCGATTTAAAGACAATGTCCTCTGGTTGGGGATATTGGATAAATATGATGCAGACTTCAACACTGTCGGTTCCGGGTAAGATTCCATCTAAGACGATTAGTTTATTGGCAGGTTGGAATTTCACAGGATATAATTCATCTGCTGCCCTGACAATAGGCAGTGCATTGTCATCCATTTCAGGGAAGGTTATTACTGTATGGGCTTATAACGGTGGTCAATGGAAAGTATATGAATCCGCCAATCCTGGATTGAGTGATTTAACAACAATGGAACCAGGAAGTGGCTACTGGATATATACGAATGCAGCATGCAATTGGACTTTACCATAAGAATGCCAAAGGGATGACCTTTATATTTATTCTCTGATCAGATATTGGAATCATACAATGCTTATGAAAGCATATAAAATCGGTTGTCTGTCTTTTTTTATCAGTATGATAATTGTATCAATTCTTCATGCTGATATGTTGAATGACGAAAAATGGTCTTTTGATTTCGAAAATGTATCAATCATAGATGCATTTCACGAAATCAAAAGAATAACTGGGATGGAAATTGTGGTTCAGCAAAAGATATCGCATCCAATCATGATAACTTATCACAATAAAAACCAGAGTATTATTCAGCTTCATCATGATTTGTTGAAAAATCTCAATCATATAACTTCAATGAATTACGCGAGTGATGGAACGTTGGAATCCATTAAAATTGTAATAGTTGGTCAAAGCAATGGAACCCAGGTTAAATCGAAGGAAAAACCGAATTCCATGCAAACCGGAATGACTGCCGAACAATTCAAGACGGATGCTAATCTTGCAAGAATACCCTCTGAATCAATTCCCACAGGAATGACAAAACAAATGATCATGAAAAATTTATTGGAAAAACCACCGACACCCCCAAAAATCGAGGGAGCACATTCTCCCCCATCACCACCGACAGGTTATTAAACTTTTATGTTGATGATGCTGAACATGATCAAATACCTTTTACAACCTGCATGAAGAACTCTCTGGTTCATTATTTGATATTATTAAATTCTTCCTGCGATATCTCGAAGTTCAAAGCGATACTGTCTAATTCATCATGCTAAGTAAATTTTGCATGACTGTATAGCCTGAATTTGAATGATTTAGAAATTTTGGAGGTAATTATGAAAAAAGTGGCTGCCGTGATTGCAGTTGTTTTCATCCTTATATTTGATGTTGCTTCGGGAGAAGAATCTCCAGTTGTACCAATGCCATACAGAATTGGAGGATCGGTTACAATCGATGGTGTAGTGATTACGCAAGCTAATGATGATGGCTTGTTGATAACAGTAACAAAAAGTGATGGTTCAAATTATACCGATAACAACGGCAATCATCCACAAGACAGTGATGGTTTGAATGAAAGCAATTTTTACATCATCAGTATTCCAATATATGACGCCAGTTTACAATCTGGGGGTGCTAAAGCGGGTGAAATGGCAAAGTTGCATATTTTCAAAAATGGTAAAGAGTACACCGTTTCATCTCCGACAGGTGGCACAATAACGATAGGTTCATCCGGAGCAGTTTCACAAATAAATATTATTGCTACATCGTCGGCACAGCAGGCAGTATTGGCGGTGAGTCCGGATAGCCGCTATCCGGCCAAAGAAGCCGGTACGACAACCTTCAGCGTCAGCAACACAGGAACGGGAACAATGACGTGGACGGCGATGGTGGCTTCTGGCGGAACTTGGCTGAAAATCACATCTGGTGCCAACGGAAGCAATTCAGGAACCATCACATGCAGCGTTGCCGCCAACACCGGTTCATCGAAGCGAACAGGAACGATCCGGGTAACGGCATCCGGCGCAACGGGAAGTCCTAAAGATATTAGCGTGATTCAAGAAGGACTGGCAGTCAAGTTCTTAGGGGCTTGGTCCGACGGAGTATGGAGCTGGGATAAAGCTACAAATAAATTTTCCATGATTCCGTCAACCTCTGGTGCAACGATGATTGCTGCTGGTGATGTGGATTCGGATAATATTGATGATTTAATTGGAGTTTGGCCTTCCGGTTTATTTGTAAGACTATCGTCCATTAATGATAAGTGGCTAAAATTGAGTACAAATCTGCCAAGTTGGGTTGTAGCGGGCGATTTAAACAACGATGGCAGGGATGATATTGTTGGCAGTTGGAAAAATGACGGGGTGTACTACCTGAATTCGGCAAATGGTAAATGGAATAAAATTTCTCAGCCTGCGCGGCAATTGGCTGTTGGGAATATCAGTGGTACTTGGGATGACTTATTGGGTGTCTGGGATAGTGGATTATGGGTAAGATATAGTTCTAACGCAGTTTGGCAGCAAATCTTTTCAGGAATTCCACTTTGTATTGCAGCTGGGGATATGACCGGCGATAATCGTGCAGACATCATCACTTCATTTACCCAAGGCACTTTTTATCTGGATATGTCTGTGCCAGCAGCAGCGCAGATAACTTCAACGGCTGAAAAACTTACTTTAGGAGACATTGATGGAGATGGTCGAGATGATTTAGTTGGCGTTTGGTCTACCGGAGTTTGGGTGCGTTATGGTGCGTCAGGTCAGTGGCAGCAAATAACCACATCTAAGCCAAAGTGGATTGCAACGGGTAACATAACACTGAGTACGCAGACAGCCGATATTTCAATCGACAGCCTGGATGAATCATATGATAATTTGGATGTTTTCGGTATAACGGAAATTTATTATGCAGATAGTCCGGATATGATGCAATAAACTCGTATATCAGGGAGTTAAAAAGTTGTTTGGATGAACTCCCTGATAAATCGGGAAAAAACAGATTCTGTCTTGTTATATTCCGGTGAACCCATACCGTGCACGCAGGGTGTCGGAGAGCACATGCAGCAGATCAAGCACCC
>CAZBUL010000022.1:0-4986 GCA_964495045.1 uncultured Desulfobacterales bacterium
GGGCCGACGCCTTCGAAGTGCCGGAGAACATCGGCGATGGTTTCAGGAAAAACATTGATGCCGCGGATGGATATCATCTGATCCGTCCGATTGGTGATCCGGTTCATCCGCACCAGCGTTCGGCCGCAGGTACAGGGGGCGGTGGAAAGGGATGTTCTGTCATGGGTCCGATATCGGATCAGGGGATAGGCGCCCGTGGTCAGGCTGGTCAGAACGAGTTCGCCTTCTTCTCCTTCGGCCAGCGGTTCACCGGTGACGGGATCGATGATTTCCGGATAGAAATGATCCTCGAAAATATGCAGGCCGCATTTGGCCGAACATTCACCGGAAACCCCGGGTTCGATAAGCTCCATCACCCCATAGATATCGAAGGCCTGGATGCCGAGGCCTTTTTCGATCGCCTCCCGGGCGCTTTCCGGCCAGGGTTCGGAGCCGAACAGTCCAATCTTGAGAGACAGCTCTGCGGGATCGATCCCCTGGGCTTTCATGGTATCGATGATGTGCAGCGCAAAGGACGGGGTGGATACCAGCACCGTGCTTTTGAAATCACGCATGATCCGGATCTGGACATCGGCCGGTGCAATGGAGGCCGGCACCACAGCCGCACCGACCAGCTCCGCGCCCTGATTGAAGCGGAATGCCCCCATGAACAGGCCGTAATTGAAGGCCACCTGAATGATGTCGTGTTCGGTGATGCCCACACCGACCATGATCCGGGCCACCAGCTCCCGCCAGATTTTCAAATCCTCCCGGGTGTAACCGATGACGATGGGGTTGCCATGATGGCCCAAGGGGAACTGCAGGCGGACTACATCCCGCAGCGGTACGGCGAACATGCCGTAGGGGTAATTGTTCATCAAGTCTTCGCGGGTGGTGAAGGGGATTTTTTGTAAATCATCGACGGTCTTGATGTTGTCCGGATCGATGCCGGCTGCATCGAAGCGATTGCGGTAAAACCGGACATTGCCATAAGCATGATTTATGAGAATGCCGAGCCGCTCGTTCTGCAAATCGCGCAGCTCCCTGCGGTTCAGGGTCTCCGCTTCCGGTTGGAATACGGCCATCGTTCTCCCTCCTATTTCATCGTTCCCACTTTTCCTTGTAATCATTTCCCAGAAAAGCCCGTTTGACTTCTTCGTTGTTGGACAGTTCCTCCGCCGCTCCGGTCAAAACGACCCGCCCGGTTTCCATCACATAGCCCCGTCTGGAAATCCGCAGGGCTTCGCGGGCATTTTGCTCCACCAGCAGGATGGTTGTTCCCATGGCATTCAGAGACTGGATGATGCGAAACATCTCGGCGACGATGACCGGTGCCAGTCCCAGAGAGGGTTCATCCAGAAGCAGGAGTTTGGGCTGTCCCATGAGTGCTCTTCCCAGAGCCAGCATTTGACGCTCTCCGCCCGAAAGGGTTCCGGCCGGCCGGCTGCCGCGTTCTCCGAGTATGGGAAAGAGATCGTGAATCCGATCGATTTCCGTCTGAAGTGTTCGGCGATCCAGACGGCGCAGATAGGCGCCCAGCTCCAGATTTTCCCGAACGGTCAGCGGTGCGAATATTTTGTCGGTTTCCGGCACCTGAATCACGCCCATACCGACAATCCGGTCCGGCGGCAGCGACTGGATTTCCCGATCCTCGAACACGACGCTGCCGCTGTTGGGCGAATGCAGGCCAGAAATGACGTTCAACAGGGTCGTTTTTCCCGCGCCATTGGCACCGATCAAGGAAACGATTTCTCCCCTGCGGATATGCAGCGATGTTCGGTGAAGCACCTGAATTTTACCATAGCCGGCATCGATGTTTTTGATCGTCAGCATGGGTTCACGCTCCCAGATAGGCGTCGATGACCTGGCGATTTTTCTGAACTTCCTCGGGACGACCTTCCCCGATCTTGACCCCATGGTGCAGGACAATGAGATGATCGGAAATCGCCATGACCAGCCGCATGTTATGCTCCACCAAAATGATGGTCTGCCCTTTTTCCCGCAGTCTCAGAATGAGATCGCCCATGGCTTCCATTTCCCGGATCGTCAATCCGGCGGCGGGTTCATCGAGAAGGAGAATTTTCGGCTGCCCGGCCAGGGCGCGGGCGATCTCCAGCCGCCGTTGATCAAGGATGCTGATATGTCCGGCCAGGGCGTCGGCCTTTTCGAGCAGCCCGAATTCTTTCAGGATTTCCTGGGAACGGGCGGTGATCCAGGCTTCTTCTTTCCGCTCGGACGGCAGTCGGAGCATACCTTTCAGAAAACCCGACGAGGTCAGGGGATGCATGCCGACCATGACATTTTCAAGCACCGTCATATTCACAAAAAGCTGAACCTGCTGAAAAGAGCGCGTGATGCCCAGGGCTGCAATCTGGAATGGTTTGAGGCCGGAAATGGGTTTTCCCTGAAACCGGATTTCACCGTCATGAAGGGAATAAACGCCGGTGATGGCGTTCAGCAAGGTTGTTTTGCCGGCGCCGTTGGGGCCGATGATGGAGACGATCCGCCCGGATGCGATCGCAAAGGAAAGGCGGCTGATCGCCTCGAGTCCTTCAAAACGTACCGTGATCTTCCGGACCTCCAACACAGCGGGTTCGGACGAAACGTCCGTGGAAGCCATCAGGTTCTTTTCCCGATCATTGCCAGGCATAATGATTTTCCGGCCGGAAAGAGGCCTTTGGGAAAGAACATCAGCACCACCATCAGAATGAATCCATACACCAACACATTATATTCTTTGACGACATGAAGGAATTCCGGCAGCAGCGACAACAGAATCGCGCCGAACACCGATCCCCATAAAGACCCAATGCCGCCGATCAGCACCATCGTGACGGCCTGAAGGGAAAAAAAGATGCTGAACGATCCCGGACTGATGAAAGAAATGTAATGGGCATACAGACTGCCGGCCAGAGATGCCAGAGCGGCGCTGACGACAAATATCTGGACTTTATAGGTTTCCGTATCGATGCCCGCGCAGCGGGCCGCGATTTCATTGTGGCTGAGAGCGGCCATGGCCCGGCCTGTTCGGGAGTGGATGAGATTCAGAGACAGCCACAGAACGCCGATGGCAACCGACCAGAACAGGTAAAATATTTTCGGTTCCGAATCGAAGACGAACCCGCCGATGTGCAGCCGGGGAATACCAGCGAAACCCGACGGCCCGCCGGTGACAGCATTGAGCTGTATCATGACGATATACACGATGACATTGAAACCGAGGGTGGCCATAACCAGATAATGCCCTTCGAGTTTCAGGGTCGGTATGCCGATGAGATAGGCAACGCCTGCTGTCAAGATCATGGCAGCCGGAATCGTGGGCCAGATCGGTAACCCGTAAGTGGTCGTGAAAATAGCAGACAAGTAAGCACCCAAGCCGAAAAAAGCGGCATGACCCAAGGATATCTGACCGGCATAGCCCATGAGCAGATTCAACCCGATGACGATGATCACATGGAGGGCAGCGATGTTGAGGACCATGAGATGATAATTGTTGACAATCGCCAGGGGCAGGGCAAAAACCGCCAGACAGAAGAGGAACAGCGGGAGATGCTTCATCATACTTTTCTGGATATCCTTTTACCGAACATCCCGGTGGGTTTGAAAAAAAGAACGGTCAGCAGGATCAGGAAGGCCAGCACATCTTTGTATTCGGAAGAAATGAGACCGGCGCCGAGGGATTCGAGAACACCCAGCAGCAATCCACCGGCAACCGCCCCCGCCATGGAACCGTATCCGCCTAAAATGGCTGCGGAAAATCCCTTAAGTCCCAACATGACACCGGCATCGTAAGAAATGGTGGTGACAGGCGTGAGGATGATACCAGCCACCGCTCCCAGGGCGCCGCTCAGAAAAAATGACAAAGCGATCATCCGGTTGACCGGAATTCCGGCCAGCATAGCCGATCGACGGCTGGCCGCAACCGCCCGCATGGCTTTTCCGGTGCGGGTTCTTGAAAAAAACAGGCTGAGAATGGCCACCACTGCCACCGTGATCCCAAAAATCCAGATACTTTGCGGCATGACGACAGCTCCCAGAAACAGAATGGGATCTTCGCCGGAAAAAGGCGCCAGCGTCATGGCGCTCTTTCCCCAGATGGCCATAGACAAGCCTTTGATGAAAATGGATGCCCCGACGGTAATCATGACCAGATTGAGAATTTCCTGGGATCGGGACGGCCGCAGTGTGGTTTTTTCGAGAATAAGGCCGATCACAGCCACCGCCAGCACGCTGAGGATGAAGGCCGCAGGCATGGGCAGTTTCAGATAACCGTAGAAGGTGATCATGAACATCCCGCCCAGCATCACAAATTCTCCCTGAGCGAAATTGACGATGCCGGTGGCATTGTGGATGATGGAAAATCCGATGGCGATCAGGGAGTATGTGCTGCCGGTCGTCAGCCCCGACAGCGTAAATTGAAACAGTTTGAGAAACGGGGGCATGAAATGGGTTCCGTCAGATGCGTCCTGCCCGGAAACCGGCCTGAATGGCTGCGGAGAATGATTCCAGCTTGGTCGGATCCCCGGACATCTGCCGATTCAGAACGGACAAAATATCATCGAGTGTGCAGAACGGTCCGTTATTTCCGGCAAGCCGAGACAGGGCGGCTCCGAGCATGATGAGGTTGACGGATTTCTGATGGCCGATATCTCCGGCAAGGGAATCGGCATCCACGGCTTCGAGGCTGAATGTTCCGGCAGGCGGCAACGGCTGGTGACTGTTGACAAGAGCCCATCCGCCGGATCGGACAAACCCGCCATGCTGTGCCAGACTCTCGGATTTCAGGGCAATCAGCCCATCCGCCGAAGCCGGCCGGATCAAAGGGCTGGAAAAATCGCCGACTTTCAGGTGAGACACCACGGTGCCTCCCCGCTGGGCCATGCCGTGGGTTTCGGAAGTCAGTACCGGCAAGCCTTTCACCATGGCGGCCTCGGCCAGAAGCCGGGTGACGAACAAAACGCCCTGGCCCCCGACGCCGCTGATTAGTATCTGTTGTTTGATGGTCAT
>CAZBUL010000022.1:5086-17192 GCA_964495045.1 uncultured Desulfobacterales bacterium
CTCTTCGTTGACCTGAACCGGGATAAATGTATGGCGGCGCTCGGCATGACTGCGATCCAACAGACAGGGCCGTCGGGCGATGACAACCGCCGGACCCGTTTCCCGGCTGTAGGCTACCGCGGATTTTACCAGAGAAATGAAGGCCGGTACATCGTAGGGGTCTCCGATTTCGCAGAATCCGATGCCGCATCCCTGAACCAGTTTTTCGATATGAACCGGGATGGTGGGTTCTCCGGTGATGCCCTTTGTGCTGGCAGGCGTCGGCTGGTTGCCGGTCATGGCGGTGGTGCTGTTATCCAGAATGACGAGAACGAAGCGGACATTCTGGGCGACGGCATCGATCAGGGCGGGAATTCCGGAATGAAAAAATGTGGAATCCCCCAGCGTCGCCACGATATCAGGCCGCTTGGCCTCATGTTTGAACGCCTGATAAAACCCTGCCGCCTGAGTGATGGCGGCGCCCATACAGATGAAGGTATCGACCGCTCCTAAATTCAATCCGAGTGTGTAGCAGCCGATATCGCTGGTATAGATGCCCCGGGGTGCGGCTTTCTTGATGGCGAAAAAACTGGCGCGGTGCGGACATCCGGCGCATAAAGTGGGCCGTCTGCCGGGAGGCGGCGCCGGCAGTTCGGGCCGGGCAAGGGGTTTACCGGCAAATTCCGCAATGATCGCCTCGATGGTTTCCGGCAGGATTTCTCCGACGGACGGCACCGTTCCCGAGGCTTTTCCGAATACCTTGTGACGGTTGGCCAGTTGCATCTCGATGATTCCGGTGCTTTCTTCGATGACCAGTATCCGCGAATATGCGGCATCCACGTGATCGATAAACTCCCGGTGAAGGGGATAGGGCTGAATAACCTGATATAGCGGAACATAATCCCACAGACCGATATCTTTCAGGACATCGCGGGTATGGGCGGCAGCTACGCCGGACACCACGACAGCAAGTGTGCCCGAAGCTTCCGGATTGCAGCGTCTGGGAGCGGTCGGCGCATAGCGGGCGATATCCGCCAGCTTCTGTTCCAACGCCTGATGCAGCCGGAATCGAAATTTTGGCGTTGCCGCCCAGCGGGGGGGATTTTTCTCGAAAGCTGGCGTTCGCGCCTCGGTGTGAACGGGAGAGACGGCCACATCCTGCCGGGCATGACACACCCGTGTGGTGGGCCGGATCATGACTGGAATCTCGAATTTTTCGGAGAGTGCATAGCCCAGTTCCACGAATTCTTTGGCCTGCGCCGGTGAGTCGGGATCCAGCACCGGAATTTTGGCCATCATGGCCATCATCCGGCTGTCCTGCTCGGTCTGGGATGAATGGGGGCCGGGATCATCGGCGCTGATGATCAGAAAACCGCCGAGGGTTCCCATATAAGCGGCGCTCATCAGCGGATCCGACGCAACATTGAGCCCCACCTGCTTCATGCTGACCATGGAACGGAGGCCGGTGAGGGCGGCGGTATAGGCGATTTCGAAAGCCACTTTTTCATTGACCGCCCATTGAATATGCATCCGGGTGTTTTCGGCCTTCTGCCAATCTACCAGCGACGGCAGAATTTCGGAAGCCGGTGTGCCGGGATAGGATGTCGCCACCGCACAGCCATTTTCGATCAATCCCCGCGAAACCGCCTGATTTCCCAGCATCAGGATTCGTTCATTCATGTGATTCTCCTATTTTCTTTCCTTTCCGGATGCCGAACAACACATAGATGATAAAACCGATAAACGGAATAGCGGCGATCATCATCCAGAGCACTTTGCTCCGGAGGCTGCCGAATTCCCGCTGGGATGCATGGATGACGGCCCATAGGGTGGCCAGCAGAAAAGGAACGGCGATGGCCAATACGGTTTTGATGGTTTGAATATCCATATCATCCCTTCAGTTGATCGGCGATCTTGAGTACAGTTGTAACATAGACTTTGCTATGGTTGTAGCGGTAAACCACATCGAAGGCACCATCATAATTGATGCCGGGTCTCCACCCAAAGTTTTTCAGATAATTGGCAATGCTCATGATGGCATCGCAGGAATCGAAAAGATCGACTTTGCCGTCCTGGTTGCCGTCCCGGCCGTAAGCGAGGATATTGCTTGGCATGAACTGGGATATTCCCATCGCGCCGGCATAGGAGCCATGGATGGTTGTAGGGTCCATCTTTTCCCGGCTGGTATATTTCAAAAAAGCCTTTAATTCCTGGTAAGCCCATGCCGATTTAACATTGGCCTTTTCATCGAAAGCGGCGCGGGTTGGCCGGCGGTCTTCCTGAATGCTGTTCCATACCACATCCCGGAGCCCAGGATCTTTCATGGCGGCCAGGGAAGAAAGGGTGTTGAGGATGGAACTGTTTCCCAGATAAGTTCCCAGGCGGGTTTCGACCAGCATGATGGCGGTGATCACTTCCTTGTTGACACCATAGCTTCTCTCGGCGGCAGTGAGTTCCGAAAGATGATCCTGTATGTATTTACGGGCTTTCTGGATGGTCTCGGGTGCCAGAAACTGATCATAATTGACTTTGGATTCGCTGTGCATGAAAAAAAGGGATACGGTGCGGGGCTCGAAATGGACGTCGGGTTTTCGATAAAGAGAATGGATCTGCCCGGAATCGAATCCATCCTGGGTGAGTCGGGACTGCAATGTGGAAAAGGGTGCGGCAGTGTCATCGGCACCCGCCGGAGCCGTTGAATTCAGCCAGAAACAGACAATCAACAAACCCGCCAGCATATTCAACAAAAACATGCGGGATATGAAACAGCCGTTTTTCAAAATAAAGATTCCTTTGCAAATCGTTGTATCGGTTAAACAAAAAAAACCATATAACATAACTGAATAATAATAATCCAGTATCAATATGCATTCTGCACATTATTCTTGATCTTGCGTTCGATCATTGTATAATGCCCGTTCGAACTTCGGCATCCTATAGACTATTCAGAAAAATAATTTCGCGGCGTTATCGGTCGGAGATATACCAAAAGTATAATCTCCTCCCTGCTGCCTTGCGAAATGATTTTTCTGAATGTCTATAGACTTTCAGAACAGGTCGTTGCCATGATATCAACGGGATTTGAAAAAATTATCGAAGAACGCATTCTTCAGGCGCAGCGGCGCGGAGATTTCGACAATCTGCCCGGTGCCGGAAAACCCCTCGACATCGAAGACGACAGCCATATTCCCGAAGATCTCAGACTGGCCTACAAAGTGCTGAAAAACGCCGGTTGTGTGCCGCCGGAAATCGAATTGAAAAAAGAAATCCACCAGACCCGTGATCTGCTGACGGCCATGGAAGACACGGCCCAGCGATACCGAACCCTGACCCGCCTCAATTACCTGATATTGAAGCTCAACTGTCTGCGAAAAACCGCCGTTTCCCGGGAAATGCCGCAGCATTATGCTGCCATTCTGGCCACCCGTATGGAAACCAAAACTTCAACCTGACATACTGTGATTTTTCATGACAATAAAAACCAAACAGAACGATAGCGTTTTCAAGAGTGTGATGATGGCCTATATGGTTCTGCTGCTGCATGTTCTGCTGATTGCCGGATTGGGCCTGCTGGTGCTTTTCTTCCGAGGGTTCATCCAGTATATCATCTGGATATTTCTGGGGGGAGCCGCCGCCATTTTCATCTCCGGCTACCGCATTTTCAAACGGATGAGAGAGGAAGGAAAATCCCTTCGGGAAACCCTGGGCCTGCCTGGTTCCGACGGCAGACCTATTGAAATCAGCATCCTGGGCGGCATGGCCACTTTCAGAATCGGCAGAGACACCGCGCTCCCCCCTGCTCTGCCCGATGTTTCCTTTCCGCAACCCCATCATCTGTTGGAAGATCCTGCTGCGATTCGAGTTCGGGAGTTGACCGATCTGGCCCGCATGCTGGAAAACAATCTGATCACCCTCGAAGAATTCAACACCGTCAAAAGCCGGCTGTTTCAATCATAAAAGGACTGTCTCATGAAAGCGCCTTTGACCCTAGCCCTCATTTCCGGTGGAATATCGTCGGAGCGGGATGTATCCCTGAAAAGCGGTGATCAGGTGTTTGCCGCACTCGATAAAACCAAATACCGGGTGCGGCGGTATGATCCCCAGACGGATCTCGGCCGTCTGGTGGCCGATGCCGCCGCCATCGATGCGGCGCTGATCATCCTTCATGGAACGTATGGTGAAGACGGCACCGTTCAAGGGCTTCTCGATTTACTGGGCATCCCCTATCAGGGATCCGGCGTGCTGGGAAGTGCTGTCGCCATGGACAAACTGGTCTCGAAACAACTGTACGCTGCATCGGGAATCCCAACACCTTCATACATCACCGTCGAACGGAAAGACGAAAATAAAGCCGATGTCTGTCTGGAACGCATCGGTTTACCGCTGGTCGTCAAACCCGCCCGGGGCGGATCAAGCATCGGCATGACCATCGTGAAGACTCAAGACAAATTGGAACCCGCCATCGATCAGGCCCTCAATTACGGAGACACGCTGGTGGTTGAATCCTACATTGCGGGAACCGAACTGACGGTCGGGGTGATCGGCAATCGGGAGATCACCCCCCTGCCCGTGATCGAAATCATCCCCGACACACGCTATGAATTTTTCGATTATCAGGCCAAATATCTGCCCGGCGCCAGCCAGGAAATCTGTCCGGCCCGTATCGATGCCGCCCTTACCGAAAAAGCCCAGTCCTATGCCGTCATGGCGCACCGGGCGCTGTATTGCGAAGGCTACAGCCGGACGGATATGATTTTGAAGGATCGGGAAATTTTCGTTCTGGAAACCAACACCATTCCGGGGATGACCGAAACCAGTCTGCTGCCCCGGGCCGCCAAAACCGCAGGCATTCCGTTTCCACGACTGCTGGATATCCTGATCGAATTGGGAATCGAACGTCGGCCCAAACGTGCTTAACTGCATCGCCCTTACCATCGTCTTGATTCCGTTTGAATCACAAACCGCCCAAAACTGGATCAGGGGACGCTCCCTGCCCCCCTGCTCGAGGAAGATGTGAAGTTATCCCCTGAAAATGATCTGACCATCATCACCACCCACATGAACGCCGACTTTGATGCCGTTGCGTCGATGCTGGCCGCCCAAAAGCTTTATCCCGACGCCCTGGTGGTCTTTCCGGGGTCTCAGGAAAAAAACCTGCGCAATTTTTTCATCAGCTCCATGGTATATCTGTTCAACATGGAAGAGATGAAACATATCGATTTTGCCCGCATCAAGAAACTGGTGCTGGTGGATACCCGGCAGCCCGGCCGTATCGGCAAATTCTCATCCGTTGCCGAACGCGAAGATGTCGAAGTCCATATCTATGATCATCACCCGCCCATGGCCACCGACATTCAGGCGGATTACGGCGTCAGTCGGTTGACGGGCGCCACGGTCACCATCCTGACCGACATTCTCCGGGAAAAAAAGATCGACATCACGCCAGACGAGGCCACGATTCTCTGCCTCGGCATCTATGAGGATACCGGCTCCTTCACCTTTCCTTCGACGACCGAAGACGATTTTACGGCCGCTGCATTTTTGCTCTCCAAAGGGGCCAACCTCAACACCGTCTCCTCGATGATCGCCCGGGAAATCAGTCCCGAGCAGATCAGCCTGCTGAACGATATGATCCAGTCGGCGACCCATCATACAATCAACGGCATCGACATTGTGTTGACCAGTATCATCAGCGATAATTACATTCCGGATTTTGCCGTGCTGGTGCATAAATTCATCAAGATGGAGAATCTGAACGCCATTTTTGCCATTGCCGGGATGGAAAACAAGGTGCATGTCGTTGCCCGCAGCCGGATTCCCGAAGTGGATGTGGGGGCGATTGTCACCCAACTGGGCGGCGGTGGGCACAGTTACGCCGCATCGGCCAACCTGAAAGAGCAGACCCTGGCCCAGGTCGAGCAGCGCCTGCTGGAAATTCTCTATCAGAAAGTGCGGGCCCGGCGAAAGGCCAAAGACATCATGTCCTCTCCGGCCATAACGGTCGGTGCCGATGTGTCTTGCAAGGAAGCGGCGGAGCTGTTGACCCGCTACAACATCAACGCCCTGGTGGTAACGGAAAGACCCGACCGGAAAGACGATTTCCTCGGGTTCATTTCCCGGCAGGTCATTGAAAAGGCCCTTTTTCACCAGCTCGATACCGTGCCGGTTCGCGACTATATGAACACCGACATGGCCTGGGTGGCCCTGGATGCCGACATGCCGGAGATTCAGCAGAAAATCATCGAAAACAAACAACGGGTATTGCCGGTCGTGGACCAGGATGTCATCGTCGGAGTTATCACCCGCACCGATCTGTTGAACATTCTGGCCCGGCAGACCCAGAACCATCCCGAAAACCAGTTCGATCCCGGCAAAGATATCAGTCATGCCCGAACCCGCAATATCCTCAATTTCATGAATGAACGGCTGTCTGACCGGGTGCTGGATCTGCTGAAATCCCTGGGAGAGGTGGCCAGCCAGCTCGGAGCCGGCGCGTATGTGGTGGGGGGGTTTGTCCGGGACCTTTTTCTGTACCGACCCAACGACGATGTGGATGTTGTCATCGAAGGCGACGGCATCGCCTTTGCCAAAGAGTTTGCGGCCCGCAATCAGGCTCGGGTTCATACCCATGCCAGCTTCGGAACCGCCGTCATCACCCTGTCGGACGGCTTCAAGATCGATGTGGCCTCCGCCCGGATGGAGTATTATAAATTTCCCACAGCCATGCCCATCGTTGAAATGAGTTCCATCAAACTCGATCTCTTCCGCCGTGATTTCACCATCAATACCTTATCCATTCAGTTGAATCCGGAGCGGTTCGGGATTCTGATCGATTTTTTTTCCGCGCAGAAAGACATCAAGGAAAAAAGCATACGGGTGCTGCACAGTCTCAGTTTTGTGGAAGATCCGACCCGGGCGTTTCGGGCCATCAAATTCGAACAGCGCTTCGGTTTCACCATCGGCAAGCTGACCAGCGGCCTGATCGACAATGCCGTTAAAATGGACTTGTTCTCCCGGCTCATCGGTCGGCGCATTTTCAGTGAAATCCGGCAGATACTTGAAGAAGAAAACCCGGTGCCGGCCATCATGAGACTCGACGACTTCGAGCTGCTGAAAGCGATCCATCCCTCGCTGCGACTGACGACGAACATGACGGCCCTGTTGAACGCCGTCAAGAAAGTGCTCTCCTGGCACGATTTGCTTTTTCTCGAAGAATCCTGTACGAAATGGCTGGTTTATTTTCTCGCCATTATCCGTGAAACCGATATGAAAACCACCGAGGATATTTGCATACGGCTGGAGCTGGCACCCAAGTTCAGCAGTTTGCTTTTCAAAGACCGGTTTGCCGCGGAACGTGCGCTGTACTGGATAGAGCGCAATCAGCACATTTCCAATCATGTTCTGTGCGAAAAATTGTCTGAATTCAAAACCGAACTGATTCTTTTTATGATGGCGGCCACACAGCAGGAGCGGGTCAAGCGGGCAATTTCCAGCTACTGGGTCACCTTGCGCTACATTCATCCGGAGGTGACCGGAAAAGATCTGCTGAGAATGGGGGTCATCCCCGGTCCGATCTACCGGGAAATACTTCAATCTCTTCGAAATGAAAAAGTGAATGGATTGCTGAAATCCCGAGACGATGAAATGGACTATGTTACCCGGCATCTCATGTCTGAAGCGATCTTGCCGTTTCGGACGGCTCCCGAGTCGGCTTCGGCCGGAGGCCGTGGCGGAAATGTTCAGGCCGCGCTTCACCTGTGGGAGGAGAAGCGGTAAGCAGGCGGATAGTGCCGCCGACCCATAGCGTTACAGCCAAATGATGTTTTAACTATTCAACAGGAGTTTTTCATGACGGTAAAAAAAAGGATTTTAAGCGGTATGCGTCCGACGGGCCCCCTGCATTTGGGAAATTTCCACGGCGCACTCGATAACTGGATTTCCATGCAGGATCAGTACGACTGTTTTTTCTTCATCGCCGACTGGCATGCCCTGACCAGTGACTACGAAAATCCGGGAAACATCTCCCGATTCGTTCAGGAAATGATGATCGACTGGCTGAGTGCCGGTCTGTCTCCGGATAAATGCACCCTCTTTGTTCAGTCCAACGTCGTGGAGCATGCCGAGCTGTTTCTGCTGCTGTCGATGATTACCCCGGTTCCCTGGCTGGAACGCAATCCCACTTACAAAGATCAGATCATCCAACTTGAAAACAAGGACCTGTCAACTTTCGGATTCTTGGGATATCCCGTGCTGCAGGCGGCGGACATCATCATGTACAAGGCCAATGGGGTTCCGGTGGGTGTCGATCAGGTGCCGCATATCGAAATCACCCGGGAAATCGCCCGGCGGTTCAATTATCTATACGGCAATGTATTTCCGGAGCCGGAAGCCGTGCTCACCCAGACATCCAAAATCCTGGGGCTGGATCGCCGCAAAATGAGCAAGAGCTACAACAATGCCATCTATCTGTCCGATCTTCCCGAAGACATCCGATCCCGGGTTTCGACCATGATCACCGACCCCAACCGGGCCCGACGCAAAGACCCAGGCAACCCGGAAGTCTGCAATGTGTTTGAATTTCACAAGCTGTACTCACCCCAGACGACGGTGACGGAAATCGACGGCCAGTGCCGGTCTGCGGAGATCGGGTGTGTGGAATGCAAAAAAATCATGGCCGAAAACCTGATTACCGCCCTGGCCCCGATTCAGGAAAGACGCCGGTATTTTCAGGATCGGCCCGAGATGGTTCAGGAAATCATCGTTTCCGGAAACCAAAAGGCGAAAGATGTGGCGCGGCAGACCATGCAGGAAGTGCGAAGCGCGATTCGTATTTAACTACATGTTTATCTTCGAGAATCGAGAAAGCCTGATGATTGTCTAACCATCATTAAGAACAGCAAATGGATGATTGAGGTTACCCAATGAGCCTGTACGAACAAGATTTCTACCAATGGACACAAGAGCAGGCATCCTTATTGAAGGCCGGAGCATTGTCCGAGATCGACATTGAAAATCTGATCGAGGAAATCGAGAGCATGGGCAAAAGCCAGAAAAGAGCACTTGAAAGCCGGCTGACCGTATTGATCATGCATATACTAAAATGGGACTATCAGCCGGAATATCAGTCGAAAAGCTGGAAAAGCACGATCATCACGCAGCGAAAGGAAATAATAAGGCTGCTGCGTATGAATCCTGGGTTGAGAAACACATTGAACGACTTGTTTAATGAGATTTATAACGATGCGGTGGAAATCGCTTCGGCTGAAACTGGCTTGACCGAGTCTTCATTTCCGAAAACCTGTCCATACACCATCGAGCAGGTTATGGGAGGATGAGAACCCAACCCGGCAAAAGGATGACAGCAGAGGGCAGACACACAGGTCTGCCCCTACAATATAGGATTCTTTATTGGAAATCACCTAATGTCAATTCAAATGGGTCATCAATCTCCCCCAGGTTCTTCCGAGGCTGATTGATCCATCACCCGATCACGGCCGAATATCGGGAACCGCCCCTGTTTTCTCGTTGAAAACCGATGCCAGGAACACGTTGGCCAGCGGGCAGGTGAAAAGAAACCCGATAAAGACGGAACCGCCGATGGCCATGACGCCAATGTAGAGTACAACGACGACAACATGATCCAGGATTTGTCCTTTGACTGCCATCCGGTAGCTTTCCTTGACGGCTTCCACCACATCCAGCCCTTTGTCTGTCATCAAAGGCAGCATATACAGACAGCAGAAAGTTACAGCAATCATGATAATGAATCCCGGCAGGAAAAGAACCAGAAAACCGATCATGATCGCAATGAAAGCGACCACGCCGAATCCCAATAACGGAAAGAACAGCCGCATCTGTGAAAAAATATCCTGCACCTTGGGTTCACGCCCCTCACGAATCATCAATAAGAGTGATTGAATATACCCGGCCATGGTCACAGGCCCCATCAACCCGAACGTGAGCCCGCTGATCAGGGTCATGACGAGCGTCATCAGAAGCAGGGGAACGATATTGGATAATGTTTGTTTCCAGGCGGTTTCGATATGCCATTTGAAGTCCATGTTTTCTCCTTGTGTTTTACTTGATAAAGTTATCAGTTATCAGTGAAGATAGTCATTCTTTGCCCATTGCCTGACAAACAGCGCGAACGACATCCTCCGGGCTGGGCTTGAATATTTTTTCGTGAGTGGGGGCCACCGGCACCGGAATCTGGGGAGCGCCCACCCGTTTGATCGGCCCCTTAAGGGCGTCAAATGCCTCTTCGGCGACCATGGCCGCCAGTTCTGCACCGAATCCGCAGAAGCGGATGGCCTCGTGCACCACGACCAGTCGGCCGGTCCGGCGAACCGAATCCAGGATGCATTCCTTGTCAAGGGGAACCAGAGACCGCAGATCGATCACCTCACAGGATATCCCCTGCTCTCTCAGCGGCGCAACCGCCTTCATGGCTGTATGCATCGCTGAACCATAGCCTACGATGGTGCAGTCGGTACCGGCTGTGGCGATGCGGGCTTTGCCCAGAGGAGTCCGGATATCGCCGGCCGGAACATCTCCAGGCATGCGGTAGAGCATCATGTCTTCCACCACGATGACCGGGTCTGGATCGAAAATGGCGCTCAGCAGCAGTCCTTTGGCATCTTCGGGGGTAGAGGGCCAGACAATCTTAAGCCCTGGGCAATGGGCGATCCATGCTTCGAGATTGTGGGAGTGCTGACTGCCAGCGCCAAACCCCGATCCGGCCTTGACCCGTATCGTCAGGGGAAAGCTCGATTTTCCGCCGCTCATATAGCGAAGCTTTCCGGCATGGTTGACCAGCATGTCACTGGCCAGGGTGATGAAGGGAAAAAACATGATTTCTGCAACCGGCCGCAATCCCATGCAGGAAGCGCCAATGGCCAGTCCGGCAATGGCCGCTTCACTGACCGGGGTGTCTTTCACCCGTCTCGGGCCGAACTTTTCCAGAAGACCATGAGTGGCCATGTTGGGATCCTGGTGGATGGAAACCCCCACGCCTTCACCGGCAATAAACACCGTTTCGTCGATTTCCATGGCAAGGGTGAGGGCCTCGTTCAAGGCTTGTCCGAATGTTTTCTGGCTCATGGCATCACTCCTTTCAGGCATTGGGGCGGGTTGACGAAGACATCGGTCATGGCGCTTTCGGCTCCGGGATAGGGGGCAGCATCGGCAAACGCCACCGCCGCCGCGACCCGGCGCTCGGCTTCCTGATCGATGGCCTGAATCCGGGCCTCATCGAGCAACCCGTCATGAACGAGCTGCTGACGGTAACGACGGATCGGACATTTTTCCGCCCAGTCGGCCAGTTCCTTCGGGTCAACATAATGCTGATGGTCTTGCTCGCCATGGCCGCGCATCCGGTAAGTCAGGGTTTCCATCAACGCCGGTCCCTTGCCCGAACGGCAGTGATCGGTCAGTTCCAACGCAAAACGATACACCGCTTCCACATCATTGCCATCGACACTGCGGCCAGGCATATCATACCCCTGGGCTCGCTGGAAAATATGCCGGGTGGCACAGTGCTCTTCATGACGCTGCGCACCTGCCCAGCAGTTGTTTTCGCAGACAAAGAGAATCGGCAGCTTCCAGACACCGGCCAGATTCATGGCTTCATGAATACTACCTTCTGCCGCTGCACCATCTCCGAAAAACACCACGGTCATCCCGCCATCCTGTCGATACTGCTGGGCAAAAGCCGCTCCGATGGCGAGCGGCGGCCCGGCGCCGACCACGGTGGACGTCATCAGAACATTCAGTTCCGGTACGGCCAAATGAAGTGTGCCGGCCTTACCGGCATTGACACCGGTTTTCTTGGCCATGATCTCCGCCATCAGGGTATTGGGGTCTGCACCTCGTGCCAGCAGATGACCATGGCTGCGGTGGTTGGTGACAATGACATCCACCGGTTTCAAAGCGGAAACAATACCCGCGGCAACCGCTTCCTGGCCGTTGGCCAGAATCTGCATCCCCGGCAGCCGCCCGGTCTCTCGACTCAGAACGACAATGTGTTCTTCGAACCGGCGAATCAGCATCATCGCTGCATAAAATTGTGTTCGAATTTCGGGAGCTATTGGATTGTCGGACATAACACCTCCTCTATTTCAAGTATGAA
>CAZBUL010000022.1:17292-23928 GCA_964495045.1 uncultured Desulfobacterales bacterium
CTGTAATCGACCAGCACCACCGCTTTGCGAAATCCGGCACTGGTCGTCATTTCCGTAAAGCGGATGTCATCGGCATCCACCGGATGATCTCCCTTGACGATGATATTCATGTCATTCACAAACATGCGAACCGGCACCGATTTGAAAAATTGATCGGGATGATACAGCAAATCCGTTACGTGATTGAGATAATCTTCGGGTTTATCGAGCTGGACCCGCACCTTTTCGATTTCTTTGTCGATTTTTCCCAATATCTCCTGGGGGTCGGAAGGCTCCCCCGGTGTTTCGGACGCATCCGGCAAGAGGGATTTCCGGCTCTGCACCAGGGAATCCCTGAGATGTATCTTGATTTCAAGAATCCGTTTTTCGGTTTCCATATCTTTTTTCATCGCGATCAACGACAGGATTTCTTCCAGAGAATGGGAGGCCAGCAATGACAGCACCCGCAACGACAGCACTTTTCGAGTTTCTGTTTCGGTGGCTCTTGCCGCCACAAGCTGGTGTTCGGAAAAATCGATGCTTGTCTGAAGCACGTCCCGCCGAACGATTTCTCCGTCGAGTTCCACCCCCAAAGTTTTTCTCTTTTTGGGCGTCATCACCAGCAGCACACAGCATCGGTCAACTTTCGTTTTCTGAAAGAACTTGTTCAAGTATTTGTTTTGGGAAAAAAATTCCTTGAAGGCATCGTTGTCCATAAATGTTTTCCGAACGAAGGGACTGGTTTTCCACGAGTCCGCATCGATGGAAATGGGCGGCGGCAGTTGAACGATCAGCTCGTCGGCATATTTCAGCGTATGCTCTACGGCCGGCAACAACCTCTTTCGGTAATGCGACACATAATGAATATTGGGATGACTCAGTTTGGCGACGAGATCGACGGCTTCCAGCAATTCTTCACGGGGGCGGATTTCGTCGGTGCCTGGGGTATCGGATTTGTCCTGAAATTTGGATAAAAAATTGAACAATCGCATAATTATCTCCCGTTAAGCCCTGCGCGGATGTTCATATCTGTTGTCAGACAGGCACAGAAAAGATTTCGTCCGGTTTTTCAGTGCCGGGTTCGGCGCTGGCCCCTCCAAAATACCTGACGGATTGGTAAACATAATTGGCTCGGAAGGTGGACATCCCATCTTCCAGACAGATTTTCTTCAATAACAGATCCGCATACTGCTTGTAATGGTAAGGAATTTTTTCAAGACGGATCAATTGATACAACGCATCGTGAACGAGTGAGCTTCTCATGAAATCCAGGGTATCGATGGTCGGTCCGCTGGGGCCGTCCCAAGCGTACCCTTTGGAAATCTCCAGCCATCCTTCTACGGACAATTTGAGATACCCGGTATCGATGGAGAAACCCGTGATGCCGATGAACAGACAATAAGGTTCAACCAGTTGATATTTATAATTTCTCAATTTTCTATAACAAGCTTTCATCAACTTATCCTCACCTCACCGAACGAGAAAATAAATCACCATGGAGTACACGAAAAATCATGAAAAAACGATCAATTGTTGATTCATGTTCGATCAATACGGCGGCTTGGCCGGCCCGGTATAACCACACATCCCCAAACGGGGGGAGTTGACCAACGGAATCGGATCTTCATTTTCTGTATGGGGATGTGTCTTGGCGTGTTCATCGCACAGGACACCCCACTCCTCCTCCTCCTGGACACATTCCAGACAGAGCCAATTCGCCGGTTTGTCGCATTCCATACATTCCTGCGGCGGCATGATGTTTCGCACATGAAGCACAATGGGATTCTTTTTAACGGGCTTTCCCTCACGGACGGAAACCACCTTGATCAAAGTTTCCGAAGACGTGCCGAAATCATAGATATGGGTTATTTGAGGGGCCCGTGCAAAGGTCTCTGCAATCCGGGCGCCAATAGGAATACCCTCACCATAGCGTTTTCCGAAATAAAATTCACTCAAATGGCCGCAGCACTCCAACCATATCTTTCGAAGATAATCATCGAGGTGGCCCAGCGTACTGTTTCCGTTCATTTCCACATCGAACCAGAAATCCGCCACGTCCGCAGACTGAATCCGAAGATGATACAATAATTGGCTTTTGGCCTTTTTCAGCTCAGCTTTCTGTATAACTTCTTTCCAAACAGCACAAGACGCTATGTGTTTGCTCACCCCGTTTTTGGCGATTTCCGCTCCGCAATGTTGACACGTTCCCCTTGATTGTTTCGATTGAGCCATATATCCTCCCAGATGTAGAATGTCATTTCAGAATTGATTCATGGTCGTTTCATGTCGGTATCGTTCCAAATACCCTTTGATTTTCAGTTTTCGCCGGGTGTTTTCAGAACTCATGTAACGAATTTTGCCGAAAATCGGTCTGATCGGTCCCCATGGCCGGTCGTATCGGCCCAGGATCCAGAAAATTCCCGAATAGGAATTGGGATCGCGTCCGTCCAATGCATAAACATTGTTCAGGTGAATCAGGGTATCGAGCGCCTCTTGGGGATGAGACGACCATTCCAGGATTTTTTTCCCCCAGAGCATCCGCAAATAATTGTGGATCCGGCCTTCCCGAAGCAACTGGATTTGGGCGGCATTCCACAGCGGATCATGGGTTGCAGCATTTTCGAGCGCATCCCGGGAGTAAAGGTAAGGGCGGGGATCGTCGGCATGCTGGTTCAGTTCGGTTTGGGCCCATGCCGGCAGGGAGGTGAAGCGGTCGTAGCCCGTGGGTGTTTGGAAACACATATTGAACCCCAGTTCGCGCCAGGTGATGATCTGATCGAAAAACGCCTCTGCAGAATCACCAAGCCCCCACCATCCGGACCGCTGCCCCCGTGCCGTCGTTATCCACCGATCCGGAATCCAATTCTCCATTTTCAGAATTTCGGAGACGACCTGATGGCTGGAGATATGGCCGAAATGGAGATAGGGCGACAGCCCGCTGGCGGCATCCATATCCGGATGATTTCTCATCTGATTGTACGCCGGCAGCTTGTCCGACAAAAACGTTTTCAGCACCCGCTCCCCGGCTGTCTGACCGCCTGTGAAACTCGAAACCGGTGCCGGATGATGAGAAATGGGCAGGGATTTCAGCAAATTCGGCATATCGTCCAGACGGTCGCTGGAAACTTCCGGCCACCGGGACATGATATCCGCCGGCAGGGACGCCAATACGGGAAGCTGAACTCCGGATAAGGGATCCGCCTCCGGAAAGCTATCCAGACAAGAGCGCATCCCTTTTTGAAGGAACCGTCTGAAACTGAACGCCGTCGTAAACACCCGGTCTGTCGATGCCAAAGGAAGCAGCCCGTTGGAATCTATGGATTCGACCCGAATCGGGCATTGTTTCGCGGCCGCCTGCACCATCCGCGGGATGAAGAAACAGGGAAAGGCATCGGTGACGACAACACAGGCATGGACGCCGAGGGCGGACAACAACCCCCTACCCTGCCCTGCCTGCGCTTCCATGTATGGATAATAGTAAACGGGTTTTCCCTCGAATCCCCGCCGGTTGTCGCCCATACCTTCCAGAATGACTGCATGAAACCGGTCGCAGGCCATGGGATAGTCGATCCGGACGGCTTCGAGAACAATTAGGGGCTTGTGCAGCTTTACAGCCCATTCGACGGCCCGTTGCAGGCTGAAGTTCCAGAGCGTTCTTCGGAATGCAGTCATCCAGTACAGGACGAAGTGACCGTCCGGATGAATCGGCGCGTCATTTTCTTGAAAAATGCGATGATCCGGGATGCGCTTCATAAAGGGTTACCGATGCTGAAGAGTGATGTGTTCATTCATATATATAAACGATTTATCCTGATTCCGGACGGAGCGCAACATTTTTTCAAATCTCGATGAACATTCATTTCAATTGCCTCCCGATTTCATTTGTTATTTGATTTTGTCAAAAATGATATGATATATAATCACATTTCGACACCCGAACAACAATGAGGTTTGAATTATGCTGATCTTACGGCATTAGACATTTCGATCCTATGGCAAAAAAAGAAATCCATACCACGCAGTTGACACTGCCGGATATCCATCTGGCCAGACAGCTTTTTGGAGAGCACAATGCTCACCTGAATAAAATAGCCGAATCCCTCGACGTGGCCATCCAGACCCGTGGCAATACGGTCATGCTTTCCGGAGAAACCTACGCCGAAGAACTTGCCAGAAACATTCTCAATCAACTCTACGATCTGCTGAAAAGCGGCTATTCCATTTTCCCAACGGATGTCGAATATGCCATCCGGGTTCTCAGCGCCGATCACAGTGCGAGCCTGAAAGATATTTTCCTGGATACGGTTTTCATGACGTCCAAGAAAACACCCATCGCCCCCAAAAGCCGTTCCCAAAAAGACTATATCGATGCCATGAGAACCCACGACATCGTTTTTGGCATCGGTCCGGCCGGCACGGGTAAAACGTATCTGGCCATGGCCATGGCCGTTTCCGAACTCACCAAAGGAACGGTCCGGCGCATCATCCTCACCCGCCCTGCTGTGGAGGCCGGCGAAGCCCTGGGCTTTCTGCCCGGTGATCTGGCCGAAAAAGTCGATCCCTATCTGAGACCCCTGTACGACGCCCTTCACGACATGATGCGGTATGAGAAAGCATCGAGTCTGATCCAGCAGGGTGCGATCGAAGTGGCTCCCATTGCCTTCATGCGGGGCAGAACGTTGAACGACGCGTTTATCATTCTCGATGAAGCCCAGAACACCACATCGGAGCAGATGAAAATGTTTCTGACCCGAATCGGCTTCAACGCCAAGGCCGTCATCACCGGCGACATCACCCAGATCGATCTGCCTTCTCAAAAGCCGTCCGGACTGGTCGAAGCCAAAAAAATCCTTCAGAACATTTCCGGCATCCGGTTTGTCTTCTTTTCCAAGGAAGATGTGGTCCGGCACCGTCTGGTTCAGGAAATCATCCAGGCTTATGAAGACCTCGAAACCAGCAGGTTAAAGCAGTCATGAGTAAAATCAAGGCGCATCTAATCGATTTATACGGAACGAGTCCGTATCTGCGATGGATGCTGTTATTCGGCATCACCCTGATTTTTCTGATACTGCTCTATCCCAATCTGATCTATACACCGTTGGCGTACAGTATCGGTGATGTGGCGGAACGCGACGTCAAATCTCCCAAAGACTTTCTGATCGAAGACCCCGATGCCACGGAAATCAATCGACGGAAAGCCTTGGAAGAGATTCTGGCGGTTTATGATCTGGATTCTCCGTTGACACCGGCCTTGTGCCAGGGGGTCGGGCAAGCTTTCGAGATGGTACGGCGGGTCATCGAATTCGAAAAAAGCACCGATAACGCCAACACCCCCCCGGCATCGGGTTCACCTGTTTTATCCCATCGCAAACCCAATCTCCATGACCGCATCTGGGAACATAAACCCAAATTCGAAGAAACCATCGGTTTTTCCGTCAGCGACAGCGCCTACACCATTCTGGAAAAAGAAGAATTTTCCAAGACCATCGCCGACTTGATTGTCCGGATTCTGTCAACCGTCATGGAAAACGGTGTTGTCTCGAACAAAGACATCCTGCTTAAAGAAGCCGATAAAGGCATCATCCTGCGGGATATCGCCACCCTTTCCGAAACATTCATCATCCGTCTCAAGTCTTTTTACGGGCTCGATCAGGCCAAAACCATGGTCCGGGTGGTCGGCGCCCCCCTGCTGAACGATGTCAACTACAACCTCCGGAATCTGGTGGTGGAATTCGTGCAGAATATGGTTCAGCCCAACATCACCTTCAACCGGAAAGAAACCGAAGAGCGGAAACGAAAAGCCTCCGACGCCATCAAACCCGTGCTGTATAAAATCAAGGCCGGTGAAATGCTGCTGCGGGAAGGCGAGCGGGTCACCCCCGTCCATCTTGTCAAGATTCAGGCCCTGCAAGCACAGGAAAATCAGCATCTGAAATTTTCCATTGGCATCGGGGCGGCCATCATGATGGTCTGTCTCATGGTGATCGTCTTCATTCTGCTTCAGTACCACAAACAGCCCATCAATCGAAAATTCAACACCAACCTGCTGTTTCTCTCCTGCATGCTCATCGTCTTTTTTCTGGTGGCGCGGCTATCGGTCACGATCACAGACACTCTGGTTCAGAAAACATCCGCTGGCATCCCCATTTTCGCCATCCTCCTGGGAGTTCCGATGGCGTCCGGTGCCATGACGGTCTGTCTGTTTCTCGGGCTGAGTGTTGCATCCGCCTTTGCCCTGATCCAGTCGGTCGCCACAGCGTTCATCTTTCAGAACCGTTTCGATATTTTCGTCTATTTTCTGTTGAGCGGCCTGTCTGCCGCATACTGTATGCTGCATTGCCGGGAACGGAAAGTTTTCATCAAGGCGGGCATTCGCATCGGACTGCTCAATGTCGTACTTGCAGCCGCCATGACCTTTCTCAATGCCAATTTCTATGTGGTTGATCTGATGTGGAACAGCTTGTTCGCTTTTCTGGGGGGTGTGGGGTCCGGGATTGTTGCAGCGGGCCTGGCGCCGCTGGTGGAAATCATTTTCGAATACACCACCGACATCAAACTGCTCGAACTGTCCAACCTCGACTGCCCTATTCTGCGCAAGCTGATGATTGAAGCCCCGGGCACCTATCATCATTCGGTAGTGGTGGGGTCCATGGTGGA
>CAZBUL010000023.1:0-16678 GCA_964495045.1 uncultured Desulfobacterales bacterium
CCCTGCCATTCCTTATCACGAAGTTTGAACTTCTGGATTTTTCCGGTGGCGGTTTTCGGCAGCTCACCGAATTCAACAGACTTGGGAGCCTTGAACTTGGCCAGTCTTTCTTTACAGAAAGCGATGATATCCTCGGCATTGGGAGTGGCTCCGGGTTTGGGCACCACGAATGCTTTGGCAACTTCGCCCCATTTTTCGTCAGGAACTGCGATGACAGCCACTTCCAGAACATCCGGATGACGATAGATGACATTTTCCACTTCGACGGTGGAGATGTTTTCACCGCCGCTGATGATGATGTCTTTCTTGCGGTCCATGATCTGGATGTAATTGTCCGGATGCATGACAGCCAGGTCACCGCTGTGGAACCAGCCGCCTTCGAATGCTACGGCCGTGGCCTGCGGATCTTTATAATATCCCATCATCACATTGTTGCCGCGCATGACGATTTCACCGATGGTCTTTCCATCCCGTGGAACGGGCTGCATGGTAGCTGGATCGACGACATCGGCATACATGGCCACAACATAAGGAACCCCTTGACGGGATTTGAGCCGGGCTTTTTCTTCAAGCGGCAAGGCTGCCCATTCTTCGTGCCAGGCGCAAACAGTATGCGGACCAAAGACTTCGGTCAACCCGTAAGTATGCGTGATGTTGGCGCCAATGGATTCCATGTTCTGAATGATAGTCGGTGACGGAGGCGCACCGGCCGTCATGATCTGTAAGGCCTTTTTCAGTTTGATGTTGTTTGCCGTCGCAAACGTGGACATACCAATCAAAATGGTCGGCGCTGCACAGAGATGCGTAATATTTTCCTTCTCGATGATCCGATAAATTTCATCCGGCAGAACCTTGCGCAGACAGACATGGGTGCCGCTGACGCCGGTCACTCCCCAGGTAAAGCACCAGCCATTGCAATGAAACATGGGAAGCGTCCAGAGATAAGATGAGCTGGAATTGAACCCGATTTCCATCATCTCACCCAAGGCATTCAGATAAGCTCCCCGATGATGATACATGACACCCTTCGGCAGCCCGGTCGTGCCGCTGGTGTAGTTGATGGTGATATTCTGATATTCATCATCGATATCGGGAACGATGGGATCCGGTGACCCGGTCGCTAAAAATTCTTCGTATTCCATGCCGTTCAGCGGTTTGTCGGCGCTGATGTCACAGATATTCACGAACGTCTTGGCCTGTTTCAGTTCATCGATGATCGGCTGGACGATACCGGCGAATTCATTGTCCACAAATACGACTTTGGCGTCGGAATGATTGATGATGTAGCATATTTCTTGAGCTGCCAGGCGAATATTGATACTCACCAGCACCGCACCGATCATGGGAACCGCAAAATGGGCTTCCAGCATCGGTGGAATGTTGGGGCAGATGAAGGCGACTTTATCCCCTTTCTGGATACCAATTTTCTTTAAAGCGCTGCCCAACCGATTGACTCTTGCATAGAATTCTTTATAGGTATAGCGGGTATCGTTATAAATAACAGCAGTCTTGTCGGGATAAATCAAGGCGGAACGGCTGATGAAATGAACCGGAGTCAACACATCGTAAAAAACGTTCTTATGTTCCATTTTTTATCGTCTCCTAAATCGCATCCATGTGTTGTTCGCGGTAGCCCTTAATTGTTTCCTCGTCAACCAACTCCCGCATCTTTAACAGACAGGCCTTATCGGTACAGGCATTTTGCCATATCTGAGGAATGACCTCAGTTATCAGGCGTTTTTGATCATCACTGCTCAAACCGAGAATGGCTGTTTTGATATCTTCAAAGGTCATAACTCCTCCTGAATCAACAGATTTTGAAAAGAATTACTGCAACAGAATACATTCACCGACAGAGAATAAAAATGAATGCAGATTTGACAGGACAATGACGGGTTACAGACCGATAGATATCAGCGTGCGCGTCTGTAACCCATCATTTAATTTGATAAAAAATCAATGATGTTTATGTTCGTAGAACGGCCATTTATGGAAGAACCACTCGTTCCAGAGCAGCGGAATGATCCACCAGAAATTCCAAATCAGAGATTCACCGTGAACCATCTTATGATCCCAGTGCGGATTTCCCAGACCCCATTGTCCAAAATTGCCATAATAGAAAAATGCATAATTGATCACGCAAAGCACCAATACGCCAACGGTTCGGAACATGAATCCACCCCAGGAGTCCACATCGTCCATGGGAACCATGTCATCGAAATAATGATGCCATGCAAGAAATGGAATCAATGTAAAACCGGCGATTTCAGCAGCGTGATACCACAGGAATCGCAATCTTTCAGTTTCTTTGTCGATATGGTGGAGAACGTCACTCAACCAGATGGGTGCAATTTTCACACAAATTGTAGAAAGAATAAATCCGCCGATAACAATCAGACAGAAAGACACCAGACCTTTGGCCGGCTGCGGCAAAGTAATGGCAGACCAAGGCTTACCCCGCCAGACATTGGCTGTCATGAACAGAATGACGATCATCCATTCCCACCAGCCGAACACCCAGTGAACATGTGAAAAACCGGCGATATCCGTCCACCAGGGCGTATTTAGACCGAAAGAAGTACCAAAAACTGTTCCATATAACCAGCCAAAAAAAGGAACGATCAACACTGAGTAAAAGAAAAAGGTGATGATAGAGCACCAGCCAATTTCCACCAAACCTGCTTGAGGCTGTGGCAGATCACTGGGTCTGACTGGCCATTTGCCGAAAATGATTGTGACAAAAGGATAAGAGAAAAAACCAATCAATACGAAGCAGACGACGGCACGTTGAGCAAACAGTGCCGATTTGGCAGTCATGGCATCCAGTGTAAGAGGTTTGCCATTTGGAAGCATGGTTTTACCGGCTTCAGCAATTGCATTGATGTTGTCTTGGCTCAAAAAGTTGAACCCAAGTCCCAAAATTTTATAGAAAACGATATGAATCATGAACCAGGTGATGATCAGATTCACGATGGTCTCGACGATACCCCGCATTGGCTGGGGCATGTTTTGAATCGGCCAGTCCCCCAAAAACATGTGCTGATACAGACCGACCAGAATCATCATTGCCAGATACATGACGAATGGATACGGAAAGGCACCGACCGGCCCACGGGGGTCGCTGAAAATATACCAGGTGATCAAGGCAATGATTGTAAAAACGGCCAAAGAAATGATACCGGTTAATGGTTGTCCCCATTTGGGAACCAATGCGCCTGCGGCTGCAGGGGCTGCCTGAGCTTTTTCTGCCATGGTTGCCTCCAATTTTGTGTGAGAAAGCGGATGCGACAGGGGATTGGTGTTCACCCTGTCGCACAGCCGGACTATCCCCGGTTAATATAGAATTATTTTCTTCCCCATTCAGCGTTTCGCAGTTCAACACGACGAATCTTGCCGCTGACGGTTTTGGGCAGTGCGGTGACAAAATCGATCTTTCGGGGATATTTGTAGGGGGCGGTCACTTTCTTCACGTGTTCCTGCAGTTCCTTGGCCAAGGCATCGCTGCCGGTATAACCAGGGGCCAGAATGACAAAAGCTTTAACAACTTCCCCGCGGGTTTCATCCGGGCTGGAAACGACAGCGGATTCCGCCACGGCTGGATGTTCGATCAACGCACTTTCAACTTCGAACGGCCCGATACGATAACCGGAGGTCAGGATAACGTCATCGGCACGACCGACGAACCAGAAATACCCGTCTTCATCCCGGTAAGCCCGGTCTCCGGTCAGATACCAGTCGCCCTTGAATGCATTGGCGGTTCTTTCGGGTTCTTTCCAGTATTCCTTGAAAAGGCCCAGGGGCCGGGTTGGTTTGACGCGGACAGCAATGTCGCCTTCGGTATTGGGCGGAACGATGCTGCCATCATTGTCGATGACCTGAAGGTCAAAACCCGGGGTGGGTTTGCCCATGGAACCGAAGCGGGGTTCGATGCAGGGGAAGCTGCCGCAAAGCAGAACGGTTTCGGTTTGTCCATAACCGTCACGGATGGTGCATCCGGTGGCTTTTTTCCAGACTTCGATGATTTCCGGGTTGAGCGGCTCACCGGCACCGACACAGTGACGGAGGGCGGGGAATTTATAGTCGGAGAGGGGTTGCAGCACCAGCATGCGGTAAATGGTCGGCGCACCGCACATGGTCGTTACCGGATATTTGGAAAGCAGTTCGAGGGTTTTTTTGGGATCGAAGCGGTCGGTACAGTGTACGAACTGCCCTGCGCCGCAGAACCAGGGGCCGAAATAGCTGCTCCAGGCCGCCTTGGCCCAACCGGTGTCGCTGATGTTCCAATGCAGATCTTCCGGTTTAAGATCCAGCCAGAATTTTCCGGTGACCTGATGTCCCAATGGATAGGATGTATGGGTGTGCAGGGCCATTTTGGGGAATCCGACAGTGCCGGAGGTAAAATAAACGATGGCTTCCTCATCTTTGGCGGTCTTGGCGGTCTCGAAAACGTCCGATGCCGCGCCGACGACGCTGGTGTAATCGAGCCACCCGTTTCTGGCACCGCCGACGATCAGTTTGCATTTCAGGGTTGAACATTTGTCGGCAACTTCTTCGAGTTTGGAAGCATTTCCGTTGTCTGTAATGAAGCAAACGGCCTTGGAGGTGTTGATGCGATATTCGAGATCTTTGGAGGTAAGCTGGGTAGTACCCGGAGCGATCACGGCTCCCATGCGGATACAGGCCGTGAAGACTTCCCACCATTCGATGGAACGACCGAGTACGATCATCACAACATCGCCCCGTTTGACGCCGTTCTGGGCCATCACATTGCACAGTCTCTTGGATGCCTTGCTGAAATCCAGGAATGTTCGTTTGGCTTCGACGCCGTCATCATTGACCCAATGCATCGCCAGCTTGTTCGGATCTTTTGCCCATTTATCGATGACATCGCCTGCGAAATTGAAATATTCCGGCACTTCCCATTTGAATTCTGCATACGTCTTGTCATAATCTGTCATGTTGTGAGTCATTGTTTTCCCCTTTCTGTGGTTTTTTCAATCACGATCTCAGCCAGTTTGGCGATTAGTCTGAAACAGACGCTGCCCGGCATTTTTCGGGTGCCAAGCGCCACAAACCCCTCCTCTGCAGTAACATCCATTTTCATTTTTACAAGAATTCGACC
Source organism: uncultured Desulfobacterales bacterium (assembly GCA_964495045.1). Classification (GTDB taxonomy): domain Bacteria; phylum Desulfobacterota; class Desulfobacteria; order Desulfobacterales; family Desulfatirhabdiaceae; genus RAAP-1. The sequence goes on from CAZBUL010000023.1 coordinate 5,123, forward strand.
CCGCAATCACTGGACGATGTTTCACCGGAAACAGATGAAAACTGATTTAATTCTTCCAGATAATCATCAACCTATTGGGTTTACATTTAATATTTCACTGAAATCAATAATTATGAACGAGCGCTCAGTCAATTTAAGGTGCTTTTTTTTAGCCCAAAATAAAAACCTTGTCAACCTATTTATTTACAAAGGCAAGGATTCGCTAAAATCAGCTTGAAAAAATGAAACACTTTCACCAGAGCGAAGCATGGAAAAAGTGCCATGAGCGGTAAGCAATTGGATCGGAAGCGGAGGAAGGCGTTCGGTGAGAATTTCCTGACTTTCGTGATGAATCTGTTTCCTGGAAAAATTCAGACATCACACACAAGGGTACAGAAACAAATGAAGCTACCGTGCGGCACGGTTCACACTGACAACGGGACAGGGCGCTTTAAGGATGATATACTGCGCCGTTGATCCAACAATGATTTTTTGAGTTTTCGATTTTTTCTCCACCCCGACAAATATCTGGTCGATACCCTTTTCATTGGCGAATCTTACCAAATCTTCACCGGGTGACATGCCGCGCGCCAGTTGATGAATCTCGCAACTTATTTCTTTTTCTTTTAAAAATTGTTCCGCAAACGCCAACCCCAGTTCTGCCTTATGAATGTCTTCGGGTTTTTCAGCCATCCCCCCTCCCATAGAAGTCACAACAAGAACTTCCGCTCCAAAAACTTCTGCATGGACCCTTGCCAAAGAGAGAGCCGCTTTGGCCACATCCGAACCGTTATATCCCACCAGAAACTTCATGCATGCTCCTTTCCATGGTTTTTCAGACATTACATCCAGCGTTTGCGCCGCTTGTAGGATTTGACATCTTTAAAAGATTTTCTGCCACCGCCGTGGGTTATCCCCATATAAAATTCTTTGACATCCGGATTTTCCTGAAGTTCTCTCGAAGGACCTTCCAAAACGATCTTGCCGGACTCCATGATATAGGCATAATCGGCAATGCCCAACGCTATCCTGGCATTTTGCTCCACCACTAAAATGGTGGTGTGCATCTCTCTGTTTATGAGTTGAATGTTCTCAAATATTTCTTTGACAAGCAACGGTGCCAACCCCAAGGACGGCTCATCGAGCATGAGCATTTTCGGAGATGCCATCAGGGCCCGCGCAATGGCGATCATCTGCTGTTCTCCGCCGGAACAATAACCAGCCATCCGATGCGTAATATTGGCCAACCGTGGAAAATGCTTGTACATCAACGCACGATCCGCCCGGATATTCTGAACTCCGTCCCGTCGGGTAATGGAACCAACACGGATATTTTCATCCACCGAAAGGTGTTTGAACACCCGACGACCTTCCGGAACCAGTACCGCACCCAGCTTTACCACATGGGTGCCCAGCAGATTGGTGATGTTTTCACCCCTGAATTTGATATACCCTTCCCGTATAAAGCCGTTTTCCGGCTTCAGCAGACCACTGATGGCCCTCAATGTCGTTGTTTTCCCGGCCCCATTGGTACCGAGCAACGCAACGATGCGCCCTTCCGGAACATTCATGCTGACGCCGCGGAGCACCTGTACAATATCGTTATAAACGACTTCGATGTTATTGACTTCCAGATGATACCCTGTTTTATTATTATCCATAAGGCGGCTATCTTCAAATCCTGACTATTGATTCGCGTCTGATTGATGACTCGACCTTCCGAGCCATAAACGGCTTAACCGATTTACGGCGCAGAAGGGAAGTGCGGAATCCTGTCCGTGGTCTTGACCCGGCGATCTTTGCTACTTGATCTTTTCTGCAAATACGGGAATGAAGGGAGTGCCTACAGACCTGAAAAAACCCTCTTTGACTACATATAACTGCAGCGAATCAACGCCTGTATGATCCGTTTTCGAGTAGGTTACCGGTCCAACCGTGGTTCCAGGAGAAAAGGCCTTGTCTCCGTTCATTGCCTGAAGTTCTTCGTAAAGTGTTGCTTTATTGATTTCCTTGCCTGCGGCCTTGGCTCGTTTGATGATCTCTGTCGCAACCTGAGCCACCATCATGCCGTTTGTGTAGTTATGTGAATTGGCAGCCTTTTCGTCACGATTATATTTTTTGGCAAGTTCAAGCTGTGCCGTTGCACCCGGACTTGGTTCATTCGTGACGATATAGGATGTCGTCCAATAAAAATTTTCTGCAGATGGTCCGGCAAGGGCAATCAGATCGTTGCCACCCGTGTAATGACAGCCCAGGAAGGTGATTTTCCCCGTTTCGCCGAAGGATTTTGCCACAAGCCCGAGACCGCTGGCATCTTTTAGCATCGTGGCAACCGGAGACTGGACGGTCTGAGAGATGACATACTGGACGCCCTTACTGAGAAGACGCTGCAGCATGGCGGTATTATCCAGGTCTTTACCGTGCTCAACGACTTCGACAATTTCCATCTTGAGGCCTGCGGTGACAGCCTTTTGCAGGTCTTCAACCGGTCCCCGGCCGAATGCCGACGGATGGATAAACATGGCGACTTTTGGCGTGCTCCCTTTATGGTTCTTCACGATATACTCGCCAAGACCAATCGCCTGAGTGGAATAGGAAGCGATGGGCAGGAATATATAGTGTGAATCAATCAAATTTCCTGCATGAAAAGAGGCTGGAATAACCGGCATTTTTTCTTCCTCGAAGTCTTTTTTCAATGCCAGCGTGCTGCCCGTGGAATAGTTCAAATAAAACACGATTCCCTGTGAGATGAAATCTTCAAAATTTCGTTTGGTTACATCATTATTGTATTGATCGTCCCGAATCGTACATTCGATTTTGTCATCGCCTAAAATTTTTGTATCATTCACAAAATTAAAATAATCTTCAACCCCCTTCGCATAGGGATTACCGGCATCGGAAGTCGGGCCGGTGATGGCCAGCGACAACCCGAGCTTATACACCTTTCCGGCAAATGCCTGAACGGGAAGGGTTAACATGAAGACAGCCACCGACAGAGATATCCACCCGATCACATTGTACTTTTTCATTTTTTCCTCCTTAGCGATAGGTCGTGTTGTTGAAAAACGGTAATGCATCGATCTTACGGCCAGACGAATCCGAAAAGATCCCATAGCGAAAATATATCTTCGAACCCGCTTTGAAACTAATACCGGAAAGGCCACAGCTTCACATAAGAGCGCACGATACGCCACCAGTTGGCAATCCCGCGGGGCTCAAACATCAGGAACAGCACAATGACAAGTCCAAAACTCAAGGGCCTCAGAGCCGTGGCCAGATTCGTCGCAAACGTTATATGCGTTCCCGCCCATTCAGAAAGCCGTTCTACCTGAAGGTCGAGAACCTTTATCGCCAGCGGCCCCAGAAAAGAACCTGGCAACGTTCCGAGACCGCCGACAATCGCCATGGCGAGAAAGCTGATGGAGTGGTGCAAGGTAAAGGACTCGATCCCCACCCCTCGGTACAGGTATGCATGCAATGCCCCGGCTACACCAGCCAGAAAACCGGCCAATGCAAAGGCATACACTTTCGTAAACCCAGGGTGCATTCCCATGGCATCGGCGGCCCGGTCATTGTCCCGCACAGCGACCAGACAGCGACCATGGCGGGTGCGCATCAAATTGCGCACTGCAAAGCCACAGAGCACGATTACAACCAGGATCGCATAATACCAAAAGATATAATGGTCTTTGCGCGACACCTGCCCGGTCAGCCAAACAGCCCTGCCGACGGAGATAGTCTGTCCCTGATTGAAAAAATTCATAAAATTGATGGTCCACTGAAATATCATCTGAAAGGAAAGCGTTGCGATTGCCAGGTACAGGTGCTTCAGACGGAGAGCAGGCAGCCCGACAATGGCACCGAAAACAGCGCCCATAAAACCGGCTATCAGAATCATCAATGGCCAGGCATGGGTCAGCAGAACGTGACTGTCCCCCAGAACCCGTGCCAACGAGGCAATGGTATATGCCCCAATGCCGACAAATGCCGCATGACCGATGGAAATCAGGCCTGCAAAACCGGTGACCAGATTCAAACCCATGACAGCGATGACAGCCACGAGAATATTATCGATCACCAGCATGTATTTATTGTCCACCGCTATGAATAACGGCCAGGTGAAAAGGCAGAGAAGGAGCAGACATAAGGCTGCTCTGTCCAGGCTGGTAAAAAAAATTCGCTGTTCTTCCTTGTAGGAGGTGAAATAGTTTCCTGTAGCCAGCCAACGATTTGATGACATAATTATACCCGCTCTATTTCGTGTATTCCAAACAAGCCATGGGGTTTAAACAGCAGGATCACCAGCAGGATGAGATATGGCATGACCTCCCCCGTGCCGCTGAGCCCCCAATTACCATCCAGATATCCGCTGGCAAACTGCTGAACCAATCCCATGATGATTCCGGCGACAACCGCGCCCAGAATCGAATCCAGCCCTCCGAGAATAACTACCGGAAAAACAATGATCCCGAAAGCGTGCAAGGTTTCGAAATTCAACCCGGTAATGTTGCCGATGATCCCGCCGGCAGCAGCGGCACTCAACCCTGCTGTCGCCCATGCCAGACCAAACACCCGCGGCACCGAAATGCCGATGGACATGGAGGCCATCTGATCGTCGGATACCGCCCGCATGGAAATGCCCACCGTTGATTTTTTAAAGAACCAGGAGAAGGCGCCGATCAAGGTAACCGTAATAACCACCCCCACCATCTGGGTCCAGGATACGGACACGCCGGCAACTGAAATCGGTGTTGTCGGAAGAAATGGCGGAAAAGAAAAATTTTCCGACCCAAAGGGAGTTAAATAAATCAGCCCATCCAGGATAGACATCAACCCTATGGTTACCATGATGACGGAAATAATCGGCTCGCCGATCAAGCGGCGCAGAAATATGCGCTCCACGCTCATGGCGAGAAAAAAAGTAATCACCATACTCATGGGAAAAGAGATATAAATCGGAATATCCACCCAGACCGTCAAGGCATACGTGATGAAGGCCCCGGCAGCGATAATCTGCCCGTGAGCGATATTGAGTACCCGGCTTGATTTGTAGATCAGCACAAAACCCAGTCCGGACAGGGCGTAAATCGATCCAACAACGATGCCGCTGATCACCAGTTGAAAAAAATAGCTCATCGATCCTCTTCCAGTGTATAAAATCGGATGGTTGTATCAACGGTTGCCGTTTGACCGTCCTGATACCGAAAAAATGCCTCGACCCTTTTCTCTGTCACCCTTTCCTCATACAAGGCCGCATATAACTCATTGTATTTTTCCCGAACAAATTTCCGCCGAATCTTTCCGGTTTTGGTCAACTCTCCATCATCCATATCCAGCAATTTGTATAGAATGGCAAAGCGCCGAATCTTGAAATGGGGTTTTTCGGCACGTCGATTGATTTCCAATACGGCGCCCTTTATCAGCTCGGCCACTTCGATCTGAGCAGAAAGATCCATGTATGTGCTGAAAGAAATCCCCCGATCCTCTGCCCATTTTCCCACCACAATGGGATCAACATTTATGAGTGCTGCAACATATTCCTGTTTATCCCCGAAAATAACCGCCTCTTTGATATAGGGGCTGAACTTCAATCGGTTTTCAAGGAACATGGGACTGAACATCTCTCCGTCTCTATTGTGCATCACGTCCGAAACCCGGTCGATGACCACCAGATGCCCGTTTTCATCGATATAGCCGGCATCTCCGGAATGAAGCCAGCCGCCATCCAGCAATTCAGCAGTCTTTTCAGGCATGTTGTAGTATCCGATAGTAACCGAGGGAGATCGCGAGAGGATTTCCCCTGTCTCGGAAATTCTGCACTCGGTTCCTGGCAGCGGTTTTCCCACCGTGTCGGGCCGGACATCGCCATCCCGGTGCATATAGGCGATGCCGACAATTTCAGTCTGGCCGTATATCTGCTTTAAATTGACACCGATGGCATGATAAAATGTAAAGAGTTCCGGACCCAGGGCAGCCCCCCCGGTGTAAGCCCTGCGCAACCGAAGCAGACCGATCTGGTTGACAAGCGGCCGGAAAATGATCTGCTTTCCCAGCCAGGCCAAAATGCGGAGCATGACCGGCACTTTTTTACCGGTCATGTGATAGTGGGCTGCATTTTCTCCTGTTTTCATGAAAAAATGATAAAGCGTGCGGTTCAGCCAGTAAGATTCATCGATTTTGAGCCATATTTGAGATCGGATGGTTTCATATATCCGCGGAGCACCGAACATGAAGTGCGGACCGATTTCCTTCAAGTCTTCCATACTGGTTTCAACCGACTCGGGGAAATTGACGGCGATCCCGGTGGCCATCGCAATTCCGAAGGAGTTCATCTGCTCCCCGATCCAGGCAAAAGGTAAAAACGAAACATACTCATCGGTTTCTTCCAGCGGATCGACTTTCGTGATCTGAAGCCCCATATTGATGTAGTTCCGATGGGTCAACATGGCACCTTTGGGCAGTCCCGTGGTACCGGAAGTCAGACATAAATGACAGACATCATCCGGCACCCCCTCATCCACCAATGAATTGAACATATCGGGATACTGCCGATGGAGTTCTTCGCCCAGTTTGTAAAGATCATCGACACATATAAACCAGTCATCAGCCTGATACCCCTGCATTCCCCGGGGGTCTTCATAGATGACTTTTTTGACCTGAGAGAGCCGGCCTCTCACTTCAACAACTTTATCCACCTGCTCCTGATCGCTGCAGAAAACGATACTGACATTCAAGTACTCGAGAATGTCACTGATTTCATCCGGCAGGCTGGTTTGATAAATGGCGGCTGATATGCCGCCCACAGCCTGAGCACCAATGGCCATGAAGAATGTTTCCGGGATATTATCGCTGATAATGGCAATCTTATCCGCTTTCCTGAAACCAATTTGATTCAGTCCAAGACCGGTTTTTCGCACAAAATCATAATACTGGTTCCAGGTATAACTGTTCCAGCAACCAAAATCTTTTTCCCGCAAGGCAACCTTGTCTCCGGTTGCTTCCGCCCGCCACCGCAGAAGTTGCGGAATGCTGTACTGCACCAAATGATCTTTGTTTTCCATGCGAAATTTACTCTTCTCCGATATAGGCCTCAATCACCTTGGGATTGGACGCAACCTCGTTCGGCGTTCCCGAACCAATCACTTGGCCAAAATCGAGTACATAAATCTGATCTGAAATATCCATAACGACACCCAGATCATGCTCAACCAAGACCACCGTAGTACCCCATTCTTTCTTTAAATCGAGAATGAAGCGAACGATATCTTCTTTTTCCTCGATATTCATTCCGGCCATGGGTTCATCCAGAAGCAGCAACTTGGGCGCCAGGGTAAGGGCACGGGCAACTTCAACCCGTTTTTGAACCCCGTAGCTCAGATTCCCCACCATTTTTTTCCGATACGGCTCGAGCTCCATAAAATTGATCACCTTTTCTACATAGGCACGATTCTCCGCCTCCAGCCGTGATGCTTTGCCGAAATAGATGATGGCGTGCCATAAAGAATAACGCAGCTTTTGATGACGCGCGAGAAGTAGATTGTCGAGTACAGACAGGCCACGAAACAGTTCCAGATTCTGAAACGCCCTAGCAATTCCCATGCCGGATATCTGATGAGGCGAGGCATGGGTGATATTGTGCTGACCATAACGAATTTCGCCCCGGGTGGGGTGGTAAAATCCGGAAACGCAATTTAGAAGGCTTGTTTTGCCGGCCCCGTTCGGTCCGATAATCGATGTAATGAATCCCGGCTCAATCGTCAGATTGACCTCGGTGAGGGCTTGTAACCCCCCGAAAGCAAGCGTAGCATCAGAAACAATGAGATGTGCCATAGATTTCTCAAAAATCGTTTTTCGATCATCCTGTTCAGGATTGCATGTATGAACCGGCGCTATCCGGATCAACCTGTTCTGGATAAATTAATTAACAGCATTATGTCAATAATAAACATTTAATTATTGTTATTCAACTAAAAAATGAACAATATTCACTATAAAGAATAAAAAAATCTCATAAACAGTCTGTAAGAATTGCTTTGAGATGTAAATTATAGAAGGACGGGTTTGTCTTCCGCGCGGCCGCAACACACAGACCATACCTGCGAAACGGATGTTGCAATATTGAAATTAGCTGCTGAAGTTCAGCAAACGAACTGTATTGATGGTGATGTCTCCTGAATCAGTTGTTGCAAAAGCCCTCTGCCCAGGGCATGGCGGTTTCTGACTGATATGTTTTTGCAGTTGGATTACCCCGGACAGGGCGTCCTTGAGCATAATCCGTTCGCGTTTTCGCAGCGCATAAGGGTCCAGGTAGTTATCTGGAAACCGGCCATGACCGATTTTTTTCAGATTCTCACCAAGGGACAGCATCATCAAGGATTCAAAACTGGTGCGATACAGCGCAAATTCCTCCGGGGATATGGCGCCGGCGGCAATCAACTGATTGAGCCTTTCCAACGTGGAAGGCTCTTGAATTCCGCAGTCGGCTGCCAGAATACGAATTCCTTTAACCAAAGGTTGGATCCCTGCGATTTTCAGGTTGATTTCATCCCTGTGAATTCCACTTTTTTCCGTAACGATGGTACCAGGAAAACCGGATGAAACCGGCTGAGACAAGTCGTCCACGACCTGCTTACGCCGAACGTGCAACAACTGCCTGAACACCGAAAACAAGCTTTCGGAAAAATCCCTTGATAGAGATTTATTGCCCCAGACAGGCCGCAAATCTATCAGTATAGTCAACATCAGGATATCTTGAGGCAGGAAATTTCTGCCGCATTTTTTGACCCACCGCAGCCATTGGCTCTGTGACCTTCTCCATCGATCATTCACCGGGCTGATGTTTTCCGAACATGCGGTAAATCCACAAGCTTGTAACCCTTCAACCACGATTTCCGCAAATTTTCTGAAATAGGCATCCACCGTCGGCTGCATTTCCGTCTCGGTATCGGCATAAAGGACGGCGTTGTCCTGATCGGTCCTGAACGTTTGTTCATAGCGGGCCGCACTGCCCAGGTTGAACCAGCAGTAGTCAGCCGGCGCAGGCCCCCAGCCATCGCGCTTCATCCTTTCCTCGGATAATTCAATGACCCGCTGCGTCAGCCGCTCGTGAAACTCCGACATAACATCCAGAATCTCACCAATAGCTGCTTTATCGGCGACCATTTCGCCCATAATATGATCCACTTCCCGGCTGATGACCGAAAGCCCCTGTACGGACTGCTGGGATTCAATGTTCTGGGTCAGCAGCATCTGCCCGGTACTGCGCAGCTTGATCAGATCCACCATAGCGACGATTCCCACCAGTTTACCCCGTTCCATCACGATCAGGTACCGGGTCTTGTTACGAATCATGGAAACCAGCGCCTGACCGATAAAGGATTCCGGCCCCACGGTCACCAGATGGCTGTTGGCAATCTGCTCTACCCGACAGGTTGAAATCGGGTACAGTTGCTGCGCGATCAGGTGCTTGACCAGACCGCTCTCAGTGATGATGCCCCGGGGTTGTCGTTCGGAATCCAGCGCAATCACTGCACTGATATCTTTTTCAGACATGATTCTGGAAATCGCCGACACCGGATCCGACATCGAACAAGTCACCACGGGATAAGACATGATTTCGCTCACCCGTTTGCCAAACAGCGGGGATTCCGCACCGCTATATGCTTCATACGACTTCTGCACGACGATTTCTTCATAGAGAAGTCGCATCCGCTCTGCCAGAAGCGCATTGAAAAAACTGGAAAATTCCGGATGCTCATAAATGAGCTTTTCAAACTGTTTTCTTGTAATGACCAGGCTGATCAAATCTTCCTTGACACGAGCAGATCCTGGATACCGCTGCTGAGACAGAATAACGGTCTCTCCCAGAAAATCATAAGCTCTGCGCAAACCTATCACTGATTCCAGCCCCCGGTCGTTGGTAACGGTGATTTCAACCAAACCCGAAACGATGATAAAAAGCCGGTCTAGGCTCTGCTCGCCCTGCCGAAAAATATATGAATTGGGAGCATAGCCCTTGACCCCTGTTTTCTTTGCAAGCTGTTTGAGAACATCCGCATCCAGAATTTCAAACGGATCAGTTCTTTTAAGCACAGTCAGAATTTCATGATCTTCCATACGCCCTTGCTCCCCAAGCTGATTTACAATTCTTCATCGAGAATACACCAGCCGTCCAGAGAACTCAAGACACGAGACCCAAGCATTTTGATAAACGCTTGACAAAATAAAAAATGACATGTTAGTGTAATATGACTGAGCGCTCGATCATATAACAACCACCCCATGCACCATGGATCAATATGGATCGTTCACACCAAAGAACCAAAGATATCGTTACACAGATCAAAAATCCCAATCTGGTGGAACGCAGGCGCAGACAAATTGTCGATGCGGCTGTCGAGCTGTTTATCGAAAAAGGATTCCACAAGACGACAACCCGGCAAATCGCCAGCGCCGCCGGCTTTTCCATCGGATCGCTTTATGAATATGTGAAATCCAAAGAAGACATCTTGTATCTCGTCTGCGATGCCATCCACGAAGAAATGACCCATCATGTCACCGAAGCACTAACCAGAGCTGATGCAGGGGTCAACGGTCTGGCCAGTGCCATTCGGGAATATTTTCTGGTGTGTCACCGCATGAGCGATCACATTCTGCTCATTTATCAGGAAACCCAATCCCTGCCAACACAATGGCGAAAGCGCGTGCTGGAAAACGAGGTTCAAATCACCGGTCTGTTTTTCAATGTTCTTGCCACGCTGTCCGCATCCGGCGATCTGACGTTCAGGGATGAAAAACATATCGAAATGGCCGCCCACAACATTACCGTACTGGGCCACATGTGGACTTTTCGCCGCTGGTTTCTGGCGCGTCATTACAGTATCGAAGATTATATCAACATTCAAACCCGATTGATCTTGGGGCACGATGCCTTGTCGGGCACAGCCCCATCGAAGGAGGAAGCGTGAGTATCGCGATTCAAGCCTATCAGCCAAGACACAACGTCCGGGTGGTCACCGCCACCTCGCTTTTTGACGGTCATGATGCATCCATCAACATCATGAGACGGATTTTGCAAGACACCGGTGTGGAAGTTATTCACCTCGGCCATAACCGATCCGTTCAGGAAATCGTCGATGCCGCCATCGCCGAAGATGCACAGGGAATCGGCGTATCCAGTTATCAGGGCGGTCATGTCGAATTTTTCAAATACATGGTCGATCTTCTGAAAGAAAACGGGGCTTCCCATATCCGGATTTTTGGCGGCGGCGGCGGCGTGATCGTTCCGGAAGAAATCCGGGAACTCGAGGAATATGGTGTCACCAAAATCTATTCCCCCGAAGACGGCACCCGGATGGGGCTTCAAGGCATCATCAACCACATGGTCGAATCCATGGATTTTTCCACAGTCAGCGACGGCCCCATCCATCTGGAAAACCTGACCCCCCGAAACCTCCCGTTTGTCGCCAATCTGATCACCGCCGTCGAACAGACGAAATTACACCATGCAGAAAAGCTTCCTCATCTTCTCGATCAATTAACCCACAAAGCTTCCGCCAAAACGGTTCCGGTCATCGG
>CAZBUL010000023.1:16778-21805 GCA_964495045.1 uncultured Desulfobacterales bacterium
ATCTTCTCGATCAATTAACCCACAAAGCTTCCGCCAAAACGGTTCCGGTCATCGGAATCACCGGCACCGGCGGATCGGGAAAATCATCCCTGACCGACGAGCTGATCTTGCGCATGACCAATGATCTTCCGAATATTTACATCGCCATCGTCAGTTGCGACCCATCCCGCCGAAAAACAGGCGGTGCGCTTCTGGGCGACAGAATCCGGATGAACGCCATCGGCAATCCCCGTGTGTTTATGCGCTCTCTGGCCACCCGAAAATCCAACACCGAAATTCCCGACACGCTTGGCGAAACCATTCAGGTGCTGAAAGCCGCCGGCTTCGATCTCATCATCGCAGAAACCGCCGGCATCGGTCAGGGAGATTCTCTCATCACCAATCTCGTGGATATTCCCATGTATGTCATGACCAGTGAGTTCGGTGCCGCCTCACAGCTTGAAAAAATCGACATGCTGGATTATGCGGATATCGTGGTCGTCAATAAATTCGAAAAACGCGGCGGGGAAGATGCTGTTCGTGATGTGCGCAAACAGGTTCAGCGAAATCGGACGGCATGGGAGACCTCTCCCGAGAAAATGCCGGTTTTCGGAACCATCGCTTCCAAATTCAACGATGATGGCGTCACCGCACTCTATCAAGCCCTGCTCGACACCATCGCCGAAAAAACCCAGGTGCGGTTCCCGTCGAGCATTCCCAGACTTTCCACCCGCACCTCGACTTCCAAAACGATCATCATTCCGCCCGAGCGAACCCGGTATCTTGCAGAAATCTCGGATACCGTCCGAAGTTATCACAAGAAGACAGAATCGCAGGCCGAAGCCGTGCGCCATGCCTGGCATCTCGAAGAAGCGCTCAAGTCCGTGGAGCAGAGCCTTACAGGAGACAAAACCGAGCTGCTTGATCAACTCAAGGAAGAAGTTGCCCGCGCCCAACAGCAGATGGACGCTGAAACCTGCCAGACCCTCAAGGAATGGGATGACATCAAGGCGGCTTATTCCCAGGATATGCTCACCTATGAAGTCCGGGGCTGCGACGTCAAGGTTCCGCTATACACCGAATCCCTGTCTCACAAAAAAATCCCGAAAATTTCTATTCCCAAATTCACGGACCCTGGAGAAATCTATCGCTGGATGCGCGAAGAAAATGTGCCGGGAAAATTTCCGTACACCGCCGGGGTGTTCCCCCTGAAGCGTGTCGGGGAAGACCCCACCCGGATGTTTGCCGGTGAAGGCGATCCGGCCCGCACCAACCGCCGGTTCAAACTGCTGTCTGGCAATTACGAAGCCAATCGCCTTTCCACGGCCTTCGATTCCGTGACCCTTTATGGATACGATCCGGACCGGCGTCCGGATATCTATGGAAAAGTCGGCACATCGGGTGTCAGCATCTGTACACTGGACGACGTCAAAATCCTCTACGGCGGATTCGATCTCTGTGCGCCCAACACATCGGTTTCCATGACCATCAACGGCCCGGCGCCCATCATTCTGGCCATGTTCATGAATACGGCCATCGACCAGCAAGTCGATAAATTCACCGAAACCACCGGCAAAGCTCCCACGCCCGAAGAATACCAAGAGATCCGGGCCAAAGCCCTTTCGAACGTTCGCGGCACCGTTCAGGCCGATATTCTGAAAGAAGATCAAGGCCAGAACACCTGTATTTTTTCCATCGAATTCGCGCTGAAAATGATGGGCGACATTCAGCAGTATTTCATCGATAACCGGGTCCGCAATTTCTATTCCGTATCCATTTCCGGATACCATATCGCTGAAGCCGGTGCCAATCCCCTCACCCAGTTGGCCCTGACATTATCCAACGGCTTCACTTATGTGGAATATTATCTTTCCCGAAACATGCCCCTCGACAGTTTTGCACCGAATCTCTCCTTCTTCTTTTCGAACGGCATGGATCCGGAATACACCGTCATCGGCCGGGTGGCACGCCGGATTTGGTCCATCGCCATGAAGGACAAATACAAAGGCTCCGAACGGTCCCAGATGCTCAAATACCACATTCAGACATCCGGACGGTCGCTCCACAGCCAGGACATCCAGTTCAACGACATTCGTACAACGCTTCAGGCGCTTTGCGCCATTTACGACAACTGCAACAGCCTGCACACCAATGCGTTCGACGAGGCCATCACCACCCCCAGTACGGAATCGGTGCGCAGAGCCCTGGCCATTCAGCTCATCATCAACCGGGAATGGGGCCTGGCGAAGAATGAAAATATGAATCAGGGCAGCTTCATCGTGGAAGAGCTGACCAAATTGGTCGAAGAAGCCATTCTGCAGGAATTCGACCGGATCACCGAACGCGGCGGGGTACTGGGTGCCATGGAAACCGGTTACCAGCGCAGCAAGATCCAGGAAGAGTCCATCCATTATGAGATTCTGAAACACACCGGTGAATACCCCATTGTTGGTGTCAACACATTCCGGGATCCCTATGTATCTGCCGATGAGCTCAGCGATGCGGTCGAACTGGCCCGCGCCACCGAAGACGAAAAAGAATCCCAATTGACCCGCCTGGCAGACTTCAAGACACTTCATCAGAATAAGTCTGCGGAAGCCTTGAAGCGCCTTCAGAAAGTGGCATTTTCCGGAGAAAACATCTTTGCCGAACTGATGAATACCGTCCGGGTCTGCTCGCTGGGTCAGATCACCCAGGCACTGTACGACATCGGCGGCAAGTATCGCCGGAATATGTAGCCGTTGGGTCTTGTGTATGTCGTGATGCATATCATTTCAAATCCGAAAGCCGGTTGGCATCGCCCGAACGGGAATCTCGATCATTTCCGTTTTCGGCATGCTGCCTGCACATTTACTATTTTGAAGGAGTTTTTCGATGAAAGAAGCCGTCATCGTCAGTGCGGTCAGAACCCCGCTTGGCAGTTTCAACGGATCCCTGGCATCGATCGGAGCCACCCAGTTGGGTGCCATTGCCATCGAAGCCGCGATCGAACGGGCCAACATCCCCAAATCAGCCGTCAATGAAGTCATCATGGGGCTGGTGCTTCCCTGCGGATATGGCCAGAACCCGGCCAAACAGGCAGCCGTCAAAGCCGGTTTGCCTTGGGAAGTGGAATGTTTCACCATCAACAAAGTATGCGGATCCGCTTTGAAATCCGTCATGCTGGCCGCTCAGGCTGTTCAGACCGGAGATGCCGATGTCGTGGTGGCAGGCGGGATGGAAACCATGAGCCTGGCCCCGTATTATCTGGAAAAAGCCCGATTCGGCTATCGCATGGGCGCCGGAAAACTGGAAGACCACATGATTCACGACGGACTCTGGGATATTGTGAACGATTTTCACATGGGCATGTCCAACGAGCTGTGTTCCGAAAAATACAATATTACCCGGGATGATCAGGACCGGTATGCCGCGGAATCCTATCGACGGGCCAATGCCGCCATCACATCCGGCCGGTTCAAGGATGAAATCGTTCCCGTACCAATTCCCCAGAAAAAAGGCGGCACCGCCCTGTTCGCTCAGGATGAATGTGCCCAGGAAACCCCTCTGGAAAAACTGGCCAAGATGAAACCGGCCTTTAAAAAAGACGGCGTGGGAACTGCCGGAAACGCCTCGATCATCAGTGACGGCGCGGCGGCGGTTGTCGTGATGTCCCGCGAAAAAGCCACCGAATTGGGATGCACCGTACTGGCATCCATTGGCGCGCAGGCATCTTATGGCATCGATATGAAATACGTGCTGGTGGCACCCATCTGGGCCATCCCCAAATGTTTGAAAAAAGAGGGGCTGTCTGTGGATGCCATCGATCTGTATGAAGTCAACGAAGCCTTTAGCGGATCAACCGTCGCCGTTCTCCGGGAACTCGGCCTGGATCCTGGAAAAGTCAATGTCAACGGCGGCAGCGTGGCTCTCGGACATCCCATCGGCGCCAGCGGATGCCGGGTGCTGGTCACCCTGCTTCACGAAATGATCAAGCAGGACAAGAAAACCGGCCTGGCTTCCCTTTGTCTGGGCGGCGGCGAAGCGGTCGCTCTGATCGTCAAGCGATAACAATATACATATTCAAAACCATATTGCGAACATGGAGGAATCAATGAAGATCAAGACATACGGCGTTGTCGGCGCCGGTCAGATGGGAAACGGCATTGCCCAGGTGGCGGCCATGAGCGGTCTGAATGTCATCATGAACGACATCAAACCGGAATTCGTTCAGAACGGAATCAACACGATCACCAAAAATCTGGCCCGCAGTGTCGAAAAAGGCAAGATGACCGCTGCGGAAAAAGATGCCGTTTTATCCCGGATTAAATCCAGCACGGCGATTGCGGACATGGCTTCTGTCGATTACGTGGTGGAAGCGGCCACCGAAAACGAAACGTTAAAATTTCAGATATTCAAGCAGCTCGACGAAGCCTGCCCGGCCCATGCCATTCTGGCCACCAATACGTCTTCGATTCCCATCGGCAGAATCGCCGCCCAAACCAAACGTCCGGAAAAAGTCATCGGCATGCACTTTATGAACCCGGTACCGGTCATGAAGCTGGTCGAAATCATCCGCGGCATCGCCACCTCGGATGAAACCTTCAAAACGACCTGGGATCTGTCGATCCAGTTCGGAAAAACACCCGCTTTGGCCAACGACTATCCGGGTTTCATCGCCAACCGGATTCTGCTGCCCATGATCAACGAAGCGGTTTTCTGTCTCTATCACGGGGTCGGCAGCCGCGAAGACATCGACACCGTCATGAAACTGGGCATGAATCATCCCATGGGCCCGCTGGCGCTGGCCGACCTCATCGGACTCGACACCTGTCTGGCCATTATGGAAACCCTTTACAACGGTTTCAAAGATTCCAAATATCGCCCCTGCCCCCTGCTCCGTAAATATGTCGAAGCCGGATGGCTGGGTCGAAAAACCGGTCGGGGTTTTTACGAATATTAATAAAAAAAGGGGGCAGGGGGCAGGTAACAGGGGGCAGGAAAAAGGATCGGATACAATGGATTACTTTCGTTGAACTGGGACCCGACACGGCTGCACCCTGATACCT
>CAZBUL010000023.1:21905-23779 GCA_964495045.1 uncultured Desulfobacterales bacterium
ACCTGTAACCTGACACCTTTCACACGGAGGCCTTATGCCGAAAAAAGCTGAGGATTCACCCGCCACCACCATCGGACAGAAAATCAAGAAGCTGCGTACCGATAAAAACATCACCTTGGATAACATCGCCAACGAAACCGGTTTTTCCATCGATCATCTCAAAAAAATCGAGTCCGGCAAAATCACACCACCGGTGGGTGCCCTGCTGCAAATCTCCCGGGCACTGAAAATCGATTCCGGTGTGCTTCTCAAAGATGACCCATCCAGTATCAAGGATCGCATCAAAGCTTACACCAAACGCACCGAACACTATGCCTACACGACCCTGACACCGGGTGCCGAAAACAAGCATCTAAAAGCATTTCGGGTCACCATCGATGCCCTTCAGGAACATCACGGCGTCGGATACCACCATGAGGGTGAAGAATTCGTCTATGTTCTGTCCGGAAAAATCGAAGTCACCGTCGGCGAACACATCAACAAACTCGAGACGGGAGACAGCCTGCATTTCAATTCCGGCATTCAGCACAATCTGCGCAATTCCGGCGACACCACAGCAGATCTGATTGTGGTGGTGTACAGCCCCTGATCGATACTACGAGGAATGAACATGTCATACAAACTGACAGATGAACAACTCATGATTCAGGCCATGGTCCGGGAATTCTCCCGGAAAGAGGTTGCCCCCGAAGCAGCAGAGCGCGATCAGAACAAGCAATTTCCGGCTCAGATTTTAAAAAAGATGGGAGAGCTGGGGTTCATGGGCATGATGATTCCTCCGGAATACGGCGGTGAGGGAGCCGACACCATCAGCTACGTGCTCGCCCTTTCCGAAATCGCCTATTCCTGCGCATCGACCGCCGTGGTGATGTCGGTGCACAATTCCATCGTCTGCGAGAGCCTTTACCGTTTCGGCACCGAGGAACAAAAACAGCAATTTCTGAAACCACTGGCTTCCGGAAAATTCATCGGCGCATTCGCCCTCACCGAGCCCCATGCCGGTTCCGATCCGGTCGCCCAGACCACATCAGCCGTTCGAGATGGAGACAGCTATATCATCAACGGGGTCAAACGATTCATTTCCACCGGCCAGAATGCAGGGCTGGTGATCGTTACGGCCAAAACCGACGAGGCCCTGCGCCACAAAGGCATCAGTGCATTTATCGTTCCCCGAAAAACCAAGGGACTGATCGTCGGCCGCACCGAAGATAAAATGGGACTTCGGGCATCCGACACCACAGACTTGATGTTCGAAGACTGTCGGGTGCCGGCGGAAAACCTGCTGGGTCAGGAAGGCGATGGATTTAAAATCGTCATGAAGGGGTTGGACAGCGGACGCATCGGCATAGCCGCCCAGTCTATCGGTGTAGCCCAGGCCGCCCTCGATGCAGCGGTCAAATATGCCAGGGAAAGGGATCAGTTCGGCCAGAAGATTTCAAAATTTCAGGGACTTCGTTGGATCATCGCCGACATGGCCACAGAAATCGAGGCGGCCAGACAACTCATGCTCTCGGCGGCATCCATGAAGGATCGCGGGGAAAAATTCACGGCTCAGGCATCCATGGCCAAGCTGTTCGCCTCGGAAATGGTCAACCGGATAACTGCCAAGGCGCTTCAAATTCACGGGGGATACGGATTTACCAAAGACTATGCTGTAGAACGATTCTTCCGGGATGCCCGGGTGTTTACGATCTACGAGGGCACTTCGGAAATTCAGCGTATCGTCATTTCGGATCATGTTTTGAAAGACAAGCGGCAGTCCTGACAGCAGTGCCATATTGCCCATAAGGCAACTCACATGAAATAATATCCCAGATCGAAATTTTTTTTAATTCACATGGATGAACAGGATATACATGATAAAGATTTATATC
>CAZBUL010000024.1:0-6056 GCA_964495045.1 uncultured Desulfobacterales bacterium
CTATTCCCTCCCTGCTGCCTTGCGAAATGAATTTTCTGAAAGTCTATAGCGTTATAATGAATCAGACATAAAATCTTGTTAAATCCATGCATTTATGATATGTAGAAAAGAATTATGATCTCTAAGGGGGAAATCGATGTCAGAAAAAAATCCTGAATGTCCGCTTTATAATCCCTTGAACTGCAAAGAATACTACAATCCCAAGCTGTGTGCTTTTGTTAGAAAAGACCGGGTTTGTCTCAAGAAGAAAAAGCCCAAGTCTAAAAGCAAAGAGGATTCCGTCGAAGAAATTCCGGAAGAAAAAATTCCGGAAGAAAAAAGCGAACAGCCGTCATAACGTCTATGCATGTCCGGCTGCTGCGGATAGCAGCAGCGGATCGATTCCCATTTTCTTCAAGGCCGCATTCCACCGATCTTCATTGTCGATATCAAAGACAATCTCATCCCATATAGCGCTCGTCAACCAGACGTTTTCCCGGATTTCCGTATCCAACTGACCCGGCCCCCAACCGGAACACCCCAGCGACAGCAGGTAAGACCGGGGACCTCGATTCTGAGCGATTTCGATGACAACATCCATCGTGTTGCTCATGGCCAGCGTCGGGGTGACATGCAGACATCCTTTCCACCCGAACGGCCTGCCATGAAGGATGAAAACTTCATTGGTCAGAACCGGACCGCCGGAATGAATGGGCCGGGGCGCCTTGTCGGGTGAGGTTTCCAGCCGGAGTTCGTCGAAAACATCTTTTTCCATCAAAAAGGGATGGGGCCGATTGACCACAATGCCGACGGCACCCTGGGGAGTATGTTCGCAAATACACACCACGGTCTCAGAAAAATTCGGGTCTGCCAGATTCGGCATGGCAATCAGAAACTGCCCTTTCAAGGAAACATCTGGGTCCATATAGGAATCACTTTCAGCACTATAGACTTTCAGAAAATTCATTTACAGCCGATATCGTTCAACACCAGGGTCATAGGCCGGTCGTCATCCACATTTCCGGTAAAATGCACCGGCTCGGGAATTCGGTAATCGTCATCTCCGGGGGTGGCGGCCAGCCATTTTTCCCGAAGCGCCTTGGCCACCAGAAAAGATGGAGATTGAATGTCCACCAGACTTTTTTCCAGAACCAGCGCCAGTTTGCCGTTTCGTTCCTCAAGATGCATCAGCGGTGCGATGGGCACACCGATCGGTTCCCAATCCGCAAATTTCTTCTCGAGATTCCGGATGGCGGCCATCTGTCCGGTGGCCCCATTGGCAATGAGGCTGAAAACAGTCCATCCCAGGTTGTATGTATAGACACAGTCGAATTCTGTGGGAATGCTGCCCCGGCCGTCGTACCCGTAAAAATGGGTCTGCGTCTTGAACTGCGGCACGGATTTGTTGTAAATCTTTTCAATGGCCGGCGGAATTTTTTGATCTTCTTCCAGCAGGTATGCTCTGACAAGCGATTGCTTGAGGGTCTTCTGGGACATAATGCTTTCTTTGACCAAAAGATAAATCGCATTGTCATAATTTTTGAAGAGAATCGGACCATAAATATCCGGATCCAGGCCGGCGGCTTCGAGCGTTCTGCGATAGTATTCCCGCTCGATGCCCACCTTGTAAATCCCTTTTTCTTTCAGAATGTTGAGATAGTCTTTGACGAGCCCCATGATGACCTTGTCGGTTTCCACCAGGGAAAACTGGAAATTGCCGTGGCTGTCCCGCTCGAGCAGGAGCCCTTCCTGAAAGAAATCCGGAAGATCGTTGAAAAGATCATCATCCCGGGTGTTCCATGCCGAAAAATGACCGTTTTCCCGATGGGCTTTAGCCAACCGCCGCAAATATTCCCTTTTGTCTTCGAGAACAGGAAAATCCGAATGGAAATCCGTATCGTGGGTGCGGTTGTATTCACCGATGATGGTGTTCAGTTTAATGATGAAGACCTGGATTTCATTGATGAATTCCAGAACTCCCTCGGGAATGACCATGACCCCGCAATTCTTGCCCACCGCAGCCCGACGGACGATGGCATCACAGACCACGCGGGAGAGGTGACGAAGCGTTATGCCATACGCCGTATAATCGATGGTGCCGGATTTTTCGGCGGCTTCGATGCGTTTGAAATCGACATAGTCGGCCACATCTTCACCGATGAGGGTGATATTGGCATGGGTTTGAAGCGCCACTTCGAGCGCCAGATGGCTGGCTGTTCGGCCCATGACCTTGCAGATATGCCAGTATTTCATATCGGAACTGCTATCTGTGCACAAATTGCTGACTTCCTGGGCAAATGCTCGGGCGGCCGAATGGAATCCGAAAGAAATGGCGCACAGCACTTTGCCGGCGGCATCCCGCACCTGAACGTCGCCATCGATGGTTTTGGGAACACCGATCACCTGAATGCCGTCATTGTAAAATTCCTGAGCCATAAATGCCGCATTCGTGTTGGAGTCGTCTCCGCCAACGACAACCAGGGCATCGAGCCCCAGACTTTTACAGGTTTCCCGGGAGAGAGACATTTTTTTGGGCGTGTCGATCTTGGTGCGGCCGGTCTTGATCATGCCAAATCCGCCGAGGTTCAGATACTGTTGAATCCGCTCTGCGGTCAGCTCGACGGCCCTGTTTTCGATAACACCGTCGGGCCCCATCAAAAAGCCCCAGAGCCGGCTGTCGGGATTGGCTTTCTTGGCGGCATGGAAGATGCCTGCAATAACATTGTGACCACCGGGAGCAGGCCCTCCGGAAAAAACGATGCCGATCCGCCGCAGCTTGCGGTAATCGGCCGCAACGGTTTCACCGGCAGTATCTCCACGGATGACCGCCTCAACCTTGTTGTTGATGATATGGGGAAGCTGTTTTCTGGCCTCGGCGTCGATTTCGAACACGAATCCCTCTTTGTCCTGTAACCGGGTAACGGGCGAAGCGAAGACGCCGCACAGGGGAGGCGACATTTTTCTGTTGCTGACAAGCTCCGAATTGATTTTGCTGGTGATGGTCTGAACTTCCGGTTTGCAGAGTATGGCTTCAATTCGATCGGATGCTGACATGCATTTCCTCCTCGTCGGTCGGGTTGGGTCTGGTGATCACACTTCCGGTTCAGTGGGCCGGAAGCAGCCAAAGGCATGCTTCCCGTTCGGGATTGGCCGATACGCCAACACCGACGGTGAGACAATAACTGCCCGCAAGCCCGAATGTCAAGATCAAACCGCCGCCGGTTTCGGACAACGCTTTACATCGCGCTATCGGAAAACCATCCCCCCGATTTTGAACAGTACGTTTCAAATCCCCAGGTTACGGTTTAAGCTTTACCGTTCAAACGGATATTGATAAAGTGATACGATCTAACCGGCTGGGCGCCTAACCCATTATGTTTTTCACCGCAAAGGCGCAAAGGACGCAAAGACAGGGGGGGTGCCGATTTCCCTTGGCGTCCTTTGCGCCTTTGCGGTGAAAATTTTTTGTCTGAGAGCCTGTTTGAAGATTCAGAATCAGGCCAAAATAACGCGAAAAGTGTATCAAAATCGAACTAATAACGTGGTCTGTGAGCAGTGTATGGAGCTTTTCAATGCGGTAACCAGGCCTTGCATGGAATCTTCAAACAAGCTCTGAAACCGAAGCAATAACAGAATGACATGAAGCTTAAAAAGCTCGAAATAACCGGATTCAAATCCTTTCACGAAAAAACCAGCCTGAACTTTCCCCCCGGCATATCCGCTGTGGTCGGCCCGAACGGGTGCGGCAAGAGCAATGTGATGGACGCCCTCCGATGGGTCATGGGAGAGCAAAGTGTCCGGCAGCTTCGCGGCAAGGCCATGGAAGATGTCATCTTTGCCGGCACCTCCGGCATCCCGATGATGAACATGGCCGAAGTCTCGCTGACACTCATCAACGACAATGGATCGGCGCCGGAAGCGCTCCGCGATTTTTCGGAAATCATGCTGACCCGCCGCATTTACCGATCCGGCGAGAGTACCTATCTGATCAACAAGCAGCCGTGCCGGCTGAAAGACATTCACAATGTCTTCATGGGAAGCGGTATGGGCGCTCGATCCTATGCTCTCATTCAACAGGGAAACATCGGCGCCATCACCGAAGCCGGACCGGAAGAACGCAGAGGGTTCATCGAAGAGGCGGCCGGTACGACCCGATACAAGGCCAGCAAGACGGAAGCCCTGCGAAAACTCGAAGCCACCCGGCAGGACATGCTGCGGCTCACCGATATTCTGTCTGAAGTCAGCCGTCAGATGAAGTCTTTGGAACGGCAGGTTCAGAAAGCCGAACGCTATCGCAACACCCAGAAAAAAATCAGACGGCTGGATATCCACCTGTCCCTTCAGGCATTCGATCGTCTCGATATGGACATTTGCCGGCTCCAGGCCCTTCTGAGCGAAGCCGGCAAGCGAAACGACGCCTGCCAATCCGAATGCAGCCGGCTCGAGGCAGCCATGGCAGAGACCCGATCCCGCCATGCCCATCTTCATGACGTCCTGGCCGACGTCCAAACCCGGCAGTTCGAATGCCGGCGGCAGATCGACAAGCTCGAAAACGATATGGCCCATGGCCGGCAGGAAATCCAGCGGCTGGCATCAGAAATCGAAACACTGGAGACCACCCGCAGCGAACTGGAAGAGAAAACGGCTTCATTTGATCAGGAAATAGGGGGACTGGAACAGCAGGCCGACCGGGCCCAGAAAGATGTTGAAGCCTTCGATGTAACCCTGGAATCCGAAAAGACGGCCTATCAGACCCATCAGGCCCGGTTGGGAGAACTGAAAAAATCACGGGATGCCGCCCATGCCCGTCTTCTGGATTTGACCAGCCGGGAAGCCCGACATCAGCATGCGTATCAGCATGCCTGCACCAGCCTCGAAACCCTCAAACGCCGCCTCAAACGCGCCGACGAGGAAGAACTGGCGGCCCGAAAAGCCCTGATCGAATCCGAAACCGCCGAGAAAGCCGCCCAGGACGATTGCCAGTATTATAAAGATGAAGTGATCCGCCTGACGGCCGATGCGGAATCCTTGAAACAAAAAATTCACACCCTGCGCCAGGCCTTGACTCTTCAGGCTAAAACGACTCAGGCTCTGGACCTCGAAAAGAACCGAATGGCTTCCAGATATGGCGCACTCAAGAAAATGGCGGATAATTTCGAATGGTACCACACCGGCGTGCAGACCGTCATGAAAGCGGCCGGTCAATCACCCGGCAGCGATGCACCGGAGCTGACCGGCATCATCGGGCCGGTGGCAGACATCGTCAACACAGCGCCCGATCATGAGGCGGCGCTGGCCGCAGCCATGGGAGAATCCCTTCAATATCTGTTGACAGCCGATGTGCTCTCTGCCTTGCAGGCCATCACATATCTGAAAGACCGGCAGGCCGGCCGCTGTGGGTTTGTTCCGCTCGATGCCGTCACTCCCTCGGCTGAAGTACAGGATATCCCGGCAAACGGCCTGATCCACCATATCGATGTCCGGCCGGAATACCAATCCGTGGCCGAATCCTTGATCGGTCACGTGGTTCTGGCCGACAATCTGGAGGATGCCATCCGGATACATGCTGATTCGGCGTTGGGCCAACCGGTTGTTACACCGGACGGCCAGATGGTGTCCGCCCGGAAAATGCTGATCGGTGGCAGCAGCGATGCCGCATCGGGGATTCTGGTCAAGAAAAACGAATTGGCGGCCCTCGATGCGGACATCCGCCGCGTCACCCAGGAATTGGATGCAGCGGTTCAGACCCAGTCTGCCCTCGAAGCCGATGTCCGTCAGGAAGAATCCCGGCTTCAGGTGTGTGCTGCCGAGAAACAAGCGGCGGTTCAGGATGAAATGGCGGCGGAAAAACACGCTTACAAAGCCCAGGAAACTCTCAAGCAGGCCAGACGCCGGCTGGAGACAGCCCAGCTCGAACAGGAAAACCTCGGTGGTGAAGATGCGGACATGGAAGCGGAAGTGGCCCGCAATCAAACCCTCCTCGAGCAAATCCGCCGGGAGACCGCCGCCGTGCAAACCGAAATATCCGAAACAGCCGATGCCATCCAGACCCTCACCCAGGAGACGGAAGCCGCCAA
>CAZBUL010000024.1:6156-8949 GCA_964495045.1 uncultured Desulfobacterales bacterium
TATCCGAAACAGCCGATGCCATCCAGACCCTCACCCAGGAGACGGAAGCCGCCAACCAGCGATGGATGGAATGCCGGCTGCAACGAACCACCCTCAATGCCGAACTGGAAAATGCCCGCGGCACCCTCGAACGGCTGAAAAAATTCCGCGAAGACGCCGCCCGGCGCATGGCCGAAATCTTACGGCACATCGAAAAAAACCACCGGAAACGTACCGATGGTGCCGTCCGGATACACACCGACGAAGAAACGCTGCAACAGGCCAGAGAGCGAATCCTCGGCCTGGAGGAAACCCTTCAGAATCGTCAGGCCGAATACGATGCCCTCGAACAGGAGATGACAGATACCGGCACCCGGCTGGACGATATTCACCAGAAGCGGAACAAGGAGATGGAAGAAATCCGCCGGATCGAGCTTGATCTATCCCGCCTCAGCCTGAATCATGAGCATATCCAGACCCGCTTGACAGAAACCTACCATCTGCCGTTTTTGGAAATTCGTCGGGAAGCCGCATCCATCGCCCCAAGCGATAACGAACCCTCTCTGGAGGAGATGGAAGATGAACTCAATCGTCTCCGGGCGCGAATCGCCGGTATCGGGGACGTGAATCTTGAAGCCATATCCGAATACGATGCCCTGAAAGCCCGATTCGAGTTTCTGGAAGCCCAGCGTGTGGATCTGGAAAAGGCCATGGACGACCTGCATAAGCTGATTCAGAAAATCAACCGCATCACCCAGGAACGGTTCATGGAAACCTTTCATGCCATCAACGAAAAAATCCAGGAAATCTTTCCCCGGCTTTTTGCAGGCGGCAGCGCCCAACTGGTACTGACCAATCCCGACAAGCCCCTCGAAACCGGTGTCGAGTTTCTGATTCAGCCGCCCGGAAAAAAATTGACCCGCATCAGCCTGCTCTCCGGCGGGGAAAAAGCCCTGTCCGCCATTGCCTTCATTTTCTCCATCTTCCTGATCAAGCCGGCCGCATTCTGCCTGATGGACGAAATCGATGCGCCCCTGGACGAGTCGAACGTGTTCCGCTTCAATGACCTGTTGAAAATGATCGGTCAGAATTCTCAAATCGTGATGATCACCCACAACAAGCACAGCATGTCCTTTGCAGACACCCTGCTCGGCATCACCATGGAGAAAAAAGGCGTGTCCAAAGTGGTGTCCGTGAATCTGGAAAACCGGTGATGGGCCGTCTAACATTCCGATTGTAGCTATCCGAAGATGATCGGTGGTGACTCGCAGTGGAGAACGGCCGTCCGAATCACCGCCGATTCATCGAAAACGGGAAATCAGGCGGTCGATGCCTGTCGTGAAGACATCCGGGCGGGTCAGCAGACTGACAACCAGACAATCATCTGCCGCAACATCATAAAAATACCCGGGATGCACCAGCACGTGGTCTTCTACGAGGAGACGGCAGACCATGTCTTCATCGGGAATGCCGTTCTGCATGGCCAGAATGCCTGCCCACCCGCCTTCCCGAGGCAGCATCCGGCCGGCCGTAAGGTGCTCACATGCTGCCTTCAGATACGCCTCGTTTTTCTCGATCCTGTCCATCACCTGACGTTGAAAAAATTCCCGATGGGTCATCAAGTCGGGAAGAGCTGTCTGCACCGGGGTGGATACCGACAGATAGGTATCTGAAATCAGTTCTAAATGGCAGCAGGCGGTCTGGCAGAGGGATGGGGGCCCGCTGACTTGAATCCATCCGAGTTTGAGCTGGGGCAGCCCCAGCACTTTGGAGATGCCGGACAGCGTAAAGGTCATGGCCGCCGGATTGCCCGCCGTAGTCATTGGGGCATTCGGATAGCGGATTGAAACAAAATCCAGAAAAACCTCATCCACGATGAGCGCCAGATCGTGTTTCCGGCACCAGCGACAGAGTTCACCCCATTCATCGGGCCGGATATAGGAACCTGTCGGGTTGTTGGGGTTGACCAGAATGACGGCCCGGGTGCGGGAGGTGGTCAACGTTCGGAGGTGATCCATATCGATCCGCCATCCGGCATCCGACAGACAATGCATGCGGTAGGCTTCCAGATGGATCGATTCGAGTGCGGCCAGAAAATCGAATAGGGGATAACTGGGACGGGGAATGAGCACCCGATCCCCAGGATTGCACAGCAGCTTGAAGAGAAATCCGTAGGATTCGCTGGTGCTGGCCGTTAAAAAAACCGTTTCCGGATCGATGTTCCGGCCATGACGGCGATAATAGTCCACAACGGCCCGGCGGGCGGAAAGCAGCCCTCGCGGGTCGGGGGCATATTCCAGAATGGCCGGATGGGAAACGGCATGGCAGATCGCTGCCGCATCCACCGCGAAGCCGGCGGTTGTTGGATTGGTTCCGGTCAGATCCGTCAGCACGGCTCCGGAGCGCTTCACCTCGTCGATGCATCGGGTAATCCGGTTGGTGGACGGGTTCCCGTTCAAACGGGATGAAAACACATTTCCCCCGTTCATTCCGGTGATGCCGATTCCAGAACATAGACAGACCGTTCGGCATCGATTACCGGCAAGGTATAGGATACGATCCGGCTGCGAAAACGGCCATTCAGCAGGCTTACCGCTTTTTCCGCCGCAGACAGCTCCTGGGGATCGATCCGCCCTTTCATGGCCAGCAGTCTGCCGGATGGCGCCAGCATCGGCACGGCTGTCTCGATGAATCGGGCGAGATCCGTAAAAGCCCGGCAGATGATGACCGAAAAAGTCGGGCGATGGTCTGCATCCTCCGCCAGTGTTTCAACCCGAATCTGTCGAGACACGATATCGGTCAGCCCCAGTCTGC
>CAZBUL010000024.1:9049-12245 GCA_964495045.1 uncultured Desulfobacterales bacterium
GCCAGTGTTTCAACCCGAATCTGTCGAGACACGATATCGGTCAGCCCCAGTCTGCGAATTACATATTGCTGGAAACTGACCTTCTTCCGGGAAGCATCGATGAGTGTGACGGACAGGGACGGCATGACGATCTTGAGCGGAATTCCCGGAAAACCGCCGCCGGAACCGACATCCAGAAGGGTTGCTGCCGGTTGAATCCATGGGGCTGCCGCCAGCGAATCCACAACATGTTTGACGGCGGCTTCCAGGGGATCGGTAATGGCCGTAATATTGGATTTCCGGTTCCAGATCAGCAGCTCCTGAATATGGATGCCCAGTTGTGCAACCTGAAACGCAGACACCGGAACACCCAGCACCGCGGCCCCCTCCATGACCAGGCGGTTCCAGTGATCGCCTCCAACCTGCATGTCAGCAGGCGCAGACATTCTCTTTTCCGGGGGAATCGGTGGCATCGGAAAAATTCATCCGGATGGCAATATCCCCGCCTGCCATGCTGACGACGGCATGGGGGTAGCGTTTTTTAAAGACGCGGATCATGGCCGCATTCTCCCGCAGCACGGTTGCGGTAAATCCCTGGTAGTCGTTTCCTTTGGCGATTTTTTCGAGTTCTTTGAGCAGATAGGAAGAAATCCCCATGCTCTGGAAATCTTCCCGGACGACAAACGCCACCTCTGCATAGCCCGCTTCTTCTTCCGCATACGAGCCGATGGCCATGATTTCCCGGCTGCCGCCCTTCTGGGACATCCCGATCAACGACATGTTCTTGTGATAATCCACGCTGGCCCACTGTTTCTGCACCACTTCATGCGAGAAAACCCTCATCTTGTAAAAAAACCGGCGATAGATGGTCTCTTCCTGGAGGGAATAGAAAAAATTGCGGTAGGAAAATTCATCGGAGGGAAGCAGTGGTCGGAATTCAATGGACCTGCCGTTTCTAAGGGTCAGGGTGGATTTGTAGCCTTCCAGAAAGAGCAGATCGTCCTGAGACGGCGGCATCTGATCGGCGAAAATGTAATGCCGCGACTTGGCGATGTCGATCAGCTCTTCACGGAATTTGGGATGGGCTACCTGGGCCAGTTCCATGACCCGCTGGTAGATGCCCTTTCCTTTCAGTTCCGCGATGCCGTATTCCGTAACAATGAAATTGACATCCCCGCGGGTGGTGGCTACCCCGGCGCCTTCGCTGAGATGGGGAACGATGCGGGAGACTTTGCCGTTCTGAGCCGTGGATGGCAGGGCGATGATGGAAAAACCGCCTTTGGACATGGCGCTTCCCCGCAGAAAATCGACCTGATCGCCAATCCCGCTGAAGAACAGATGGCCCATGGAATCCGTGCAGACCTGACCGGTCAAATCGACCTCGAGGGCCGAACTGATGGAAATCAGGTTGTCGTTCCGGGCGATGACCGTGGGATCGTTCACGAATTCCGAAGAGCGGAAGTAAAACAGGGGGTTGTTATCGACATAACGATAAATGGCTTCCGTCCCCATGCAGAGGGAGGCCACGACCCTTCCGGGCAACAGCGACTTTTTTTTGTTGGTGATCACTTTCTTTTCGAAGAGGGGCAGCATGCCGTCCGTGATGAGCTGGGTATGAAGGCCCAAATCGTTCTTGGTGCCCAGATACGGCAGAATGGCATCGGGAAGATTGCCGAATCCGACCTGAAGGGTGGCGCCGTCATCGACCAGTTGGGAAACATAGTGGCCGATTCGTTTGATCACTTCCGAGTCGGGCCGGCGGGCCGGTGTCGAAACAATGGGTTCCTCATGGATCACCAGAAAATCGATGTCATCCACATGAACGAAACTGTCTCCCCAGGTACGGGGCATCAAGGGGTTGACCTGGGCGATGACCATGGACGCATTTTCCATGCCGGAGCGGGTGATGTCCACCGACACACCGAGGCTGCAATAACCGAACTTGTCCGGCGGGCTCACCTGGATCAGAGCCACATCGAGGCCGATTCGATGACTGGCGAAAAGCCTGGGAATCTGGGACAGATAGGCGGGAATATAATCGATTTTCCCTTCAAAAGCCGCCTTCCGCATGGTTCGGCTGATGAAAAAAAGTTTGAGTGAAAACCGGTTGGTAAATGACGGATCATCGATAAATTGGGCCAGGGTATAGGACAGCATCTGATAGACCATGATATCCTGCAAGGAAAGATCCATCACCATGGCCCGAATCAGTTGTTGGGGTTCTCCGCAGCCGGTACCGATAAACACCCGGCTTCCCTTGCGGATGTTCGATACGGCCTCCGCAGCCGACATGACTTTGTTTGGACAATACGCATTTAAATCCATCGTTCTCCTTTATTTTTTTTCTTGATAAAGAAAGGATTTGGGGTATACTTCAGACGGTTGTGCTAGGCCTCGTTTTATACGGGGATGAATTCCCGTCACCGAATCTTCGGGAATCTTCGGTCTGAAGACTGACCGGCCGCCATGCAACAGACACGCATGAACCTCGTCAGGTCCGGAAGGAAGCAGCGATAAGTGATGGCGTCTGTGTCATGGATCGATCCCGGTTTTGCCGACAGGTCCGAATTTCAGGAGTTGTTCAGTGGCGGGTGCACAACCAGCCGGTCACCTTCCCAGCCTTTTTTTGTCGTGGTTTCCACCGTCCAGTCAATTTTCCCCATCAAAGGCAGCCCCCGCTCCCCGCACAGATATCGGGCACATATCGGGCAGTCCTGTTCGATACACGGATCCTGGTGGATCAAGACACTGGCATATCCATTGAAATGGGTAACCAGAATGTCTTCCAGGGATTTTGCCTCCGAATGGGCGGCTTCCAGGGAAAAACTGCGGGGAAGAATCAGATGAAAATCAATGTGAATCAGATTCCCCGATGTCCAGGCCCGCAACTGATGAATATCGATCCAGGACTCTTTCCGGTTTTGATCCAGAATCGTACAGATTTCCTGAAGCAGTTTCGGGTCTGTGGCATTCATGAGGCCGGAAAAAGACTGATAAATGAGAATACTGCCGGTATAGAGGATATTGAGCCCAACCAGACAGGCAACGGCGCCGTCCATCCAGAACCATCCGGTCAGGGTGACCAGAAACAGCCCCAGAATCACGCCGGCAGATGTATAAACATCCGTCAAAATATGTTTGCCGTCGGCGACAAGCGTCAGAGAACGGGTTTTTCTACCGGTCTGAATCAAGCCGGCGCCCAAAACCAGATTCACCA
>CAZBUL010000024.1:12345-23593 GCA_964495045.1 uncultured Desulfobacterales bacterium
GTAGATTGGGTAATGCGGTAGATATAAAATTTGGCGGCCATGAGCAGTATCCCTACAATCAGGGACAGCGAGACCGCCAGAATCCGCAGCCGACCGTCGCGTTTTCCGTTGGCATTCGATGTGGAGACATCCGGCATGACTAAAACGTGTTCAGGTGGGTAAATTCCCGGATTTCCCGTCGGGAAGGCGGAGATGAAATTTTGGCCGGATATCCGAGGGGAATCAGGGATACGATTTCGTATTCGGCCGGAATGTTCAGCACCGCTTTGGCGCGGTCATGATCGAAAAGGCCGACAACGACAGTGCCCAACCCGAAATGGTGAGCCGCCAGGCAGAGGCTTTGGGTGGCAATACCCAGATCGTAGAGCATCCAGTCGCCGAACTTTGTGGTGACTTTCCCGTCATAACAGCCTGCGCTGTTTTTTTTACCGCAAAGCGCCAGCAAGATCGGTGCGTTCACCACCGCCTTGGTCGCTGGGTTTTTGGGGGCCAGGGTTTCCTGAAGATTTGTCTTGACATCCATGTCTTTGATCACCACGACTTCCCAACACTGGGTATTGGCCCAGGAAGGAGACCAGCGCACGGCTTCAAGTATCTGATCCAGGATTTCCTGCGGAACTTCTTTTTCCTCATACTTGCGGACACTTCTTCGCTCTTTCAAGATTGTCATGAAATCAGTCATTTTTTCATTCTCCGTTATGTTTCCTGTTTGGTGCATTCACAATCGGTTTTACCGCAATGGTTACAGACATAGCGGACGGGCGGCTTCACAATTCTTTGTCGTCTGACACCCCATCCCACGACAATTACCAGAGCCACCAGTACAGCAACCCCCAAAATCGTTTCCATTTGTCTTACCCGCCATCCCTCAAAAATGAATGGTGATTGCCCACACTTCAATGCAATATCAGCATGTAATAGGTAAGTCATAACTCAACTTCAAATGATGTATCCCTATCACAGCATAGATACCGGATCAACATCAAAGACCACCGACACCTGCGGATGGTGGATGTCTTTGCGACAGGTGGAAATCAATTCTCTGACCATCCCCCGAAGCGAAGCGGTCTGGGTGCTTTTGAGAAGAATCTGCCAGCGGTAATACCGGGCGATTTTGGGAAGATAAGATTCGATGGGTCCGAGAATCTCAACCGGCCGCAGGGAAGGCTGTGTCTGTTTCAGGCTGCGGCAGATGTCACCGAGTTTAAGGGCATGCATCCGGGTTTTTTCCCCGTCCTTGCCGGAAAGCTTGATCTGTATCAGCCGGGAAAACGGCGGGTATTTCAGCTTTTCCCGAAACCGGATTTCCTGTTCATAAAATGCGTCATAGTCCTGTCGGGTGGCAGCATCGATGATGAAATGATCCGGATTATAAGTTTGGAGAATGACCTGGCCGGGCGATTCTCCCCGGCCGGCACGACCGGAAACCTGAAGCAGCAGTTGAAACATGCGCTCACTGGATCTGAAATCCGGAAAATTGAAAGACATATCGGCGCAGATGATTCCCACCAGGGTGATATATGGAAAATCATGGCCTTTTGCCACCATCTGGGTGCCGATCAGGATATCCGTGGTCCGGTTTCTGAGATCTTTGAGCATCTTGAGCAGAGCGCCTTTGGGCGCCGTCGTATCCCGATCCATCCGGGCCACCGAGGCTTCCGGAAACAAGGCGGTGACGGCGGCCTCGATCTTTTCGGTTCCCATGCCCAGCAGCTTGAATCGGGAGCCCCCGCAGGCCGTGCAGGTCGCTGCCGACGTTTTGGAAAAACCGCAGTAATGGCATCGATAGGTCTGATCTTTCTGATGCAGCGTCAGGGAAATGGAGCAGTTCCGGCACCGGATCACCGCTCCACAGTCTGCACAAACCGGGAAACTGGCAAATCCCCGGCGGTTTAGAAACAGCAGCACTTGCTCCCCGCGGGCCAGCGTTTCCTTCATGGCTTCATGGAGCCGAGGGGTGATGAGTTTCCAAATTCCGCGCTGATCCCGTAAGGGGCGCAGATCCACCACGACAGTTTCTGGAAGCGGCCGGTCTTCGATGCGGCGCAGCAGCTTCAATCCATAAAATTTGCGCGTCAGCACGTGATGGTAGGATTGAATGGATGGGGTCGCCGATCCCAGCAACGCGATCGCTCCTTCCATTTTTGCCCGCACCATTGCCAGATCCCGGGCATGGTAGTGCAGGCCGTTGTCTTGTTTGTAAGAGGTGTCGTGCTCTTCGTCCACCACGATCAGCCCCAAGTGCTGAACCGGCGCGAAGATTGCCGAGCGGGTACCGATAACGACAGGCGTCAGCCCCCGCCGGATGCGGTCCCACTGATCGAACCGTTCACCGGCCGAAAGCCCGCTGTGCAAAATGGCCACACATTCGCCGAATCGTGCCCGAAAACAGCGCTCGACCTGGGATATCAGGGCGATTTCCGGCACCAGCACCAACACCGACCGATTCTTACGGATCATCCGCTCGGTTAGTTGCAGATAGACTTCGGTCTTGCCGCTGGCCGTCACGCCTTTGAGCAGAAAGGGTTTATAGCCTTTTCCCATGGCGCCTTCAACGGCGGAAACCACATCCTGCTGCTCCGTCGTGAGATCCGGCGGCTGATCCGGTCGAACCGTTTCGCCAAATGGGTCCCGATACAGAATCCGGGTGCGGACATGAATCCACCCGGCCTCTTTCATGGCCGGCAGTTTGCGGGAGGCGGACGGAATCCGGCGGTTCAGCTCCCGAACCGGCATATCCCCGTAAGCCCGGACGGTTTCGAGGATGCGCTGCTGAGACCGGGAAAGAGGCGTCGCGCCGATTTCCTCGGCCGATGTCACGTACAGTTCCTGAAGATGACGGGCGGTTTCGGTTCGGATTTCCCGGATTTTTTCGATCCATCCATTTTTTTCCATGGACAGCAGAAGCGATGCCTTAATACGGGTTCCGGCGGAACCGGAAAGTTCCCTGCCGCTACGCGGTTTGTTTTCAAGCTGGCACAGCACATCGCGCTGGAGGGCCGGCAGAGACAGATCCGTCAGCAGATTTTTTCCGGCCGGAGTCAGGGCGTAGTGCGCGACTTCCCTGCGGGTCAATCCATTGGGCAGTGCCGATTGAATCACGGGACCGAGCGGATGGAAATAATAATCGGCGATCCATTCGAAAAACGGGATCATGGCCTCTGGAAACAGCGGGGATTCGTCCAGAATGTCGAGAATGCATTTGATTCCATCCGGTTCGGCTTCCGTGCTGTCTCCCAAGAGATATCCCGTAACCCGGCGTTGGCCGAAAGGTACGAGCACACGCATACCGGGGGCTGCCAGAAAAGACAGATGATCCGGAACCTGGTAGGTGAATGTTCCGACAACAGGCAGGGCAACAGCGATTCGGACAAGATGCCGCATCATGACAAGATTCGCGTCAGTCGGAAGACGCCGGCGGGGAGAGATGTTTGACCCGGTACTGCTTCACGCGGTTGCCGTCCATCTCCTGGACGATCACCAGAAAATCGCCGATGGGAATTTCGTCGTTCACCATGGGGATCCGGCCGGTCTGATTCAGGACATATCCGGAGAATGTGTCGAATTCCTTGGAATCCTCAATGTTCATGGGAATCTTTTCATTGACTTCATCGATATCGGATTTGCCGGGCACAATCCATTCGTCGTTTTGAACCGCAATGATACGGGGCTCTTCCATATCGGTCTCGTCGCTGATCTCCCCCACCAGCTCTTCGAGGACATCTTCAAGCGTGATCAGACCGGAAACGCCGCCGTGCTCATCCACCACGATGGCAATATGATTTTTTCTTTTTTTGAACTGATGCAGTAAGGAGTCGAGCTTTTTGTTTTCCGGAACGAAATACGGCGGCCGCATGATTTTCCGGATATCGATGGCGGCATTGGGCATCGACTGCTGCACGAAAATATCCTTGATATTGACGATGCCGATCACATGGTCGATATCGGATTCGATGACCGGAATCCGGGTGAATCCGGAATCAGCCACGGCCCGAAGGTCGAGGGGCTGACCGGTATCCACCACGAACATGTCGGCTCTCGGGGTCATGATTTCAGAGGCATTGGTGTTGTCGAATTCGAAGATATTGTGAATCAGCTCCCGTTCTTCCTCCTTGATTTCACCTTCTTCCTCGACCACTTCCACAAAGGTCAACAGCTCTTCTTCGGTGACGCTGGAAGGTTCCGGAATGGCTCCGGTCATTGTCTGAATCATATTCAGGAGTTTCGAAAAAGGGAAAAACAAAATGGAACACCAGTAAACCGGATAAACCGTCAGCCCGGCGATGGCGATATTGTTTTGAACGGCCAGTGATTTGGGAAATATCTCGCCGAAAATCAGGATCAGGAAAGTCATGACACCAATCGCCAGCCCCAGCGGCAACATGTCGGGAAAAGCCCGAAAGGCAACCGTCGTTGCCAGGGCGGTCGCCCCGATCTTGGCTGCATTGTTTCCGATTAGAAGCGTTGTCTGTAATCGGTGCGGGTCTTCCTTCAATTGAAGCATCAGAATGTATGGCTGTTCGTTGTCTTTGGCCAGATGCCTGGCCTTGGTGCGGCTAATCGTGAAAAATGCGGTTTCGGCAGCCGAAAAAAATGCAGACAAACCCAGCAGAAAACCCAATATGATGAAATCGACGAACATCGACAAACAGGTTGCCCTTTGCGTCGGTTAACGTGTTGAAAATCAGTAACCAACCATTTACACGAAGAAATTACTTTGTGGTATTGTGAACGAAATAAAACGATTGCACCGGAGCAGACCGGCGAACTTTCCAAGTTTGTACCATGATCATGGAGGGGAATCAAACAGAAATAGCGGCTATCCGATCAACCGATCCTGAATGGTCTCCGGAGATATGGGGGTCACCTGAAGGGTGCGGGCCGCCGTCGGCGATGATATATCGACATCCACCGGTGCCTGGCCCGCGGCCTTGGTGTAACCGGCGCAGATGGATGCCGCTTGAGCGACATCATCCATGCCGGCATCCGAGGGGATCAAAACGACCGGGCCGGGAATCCGAACGGTCTTGAGCATGGTATCCCGCAGGGGATCCCGGAGATCGAGGATGGCGGTGTTGTCTTGAAGGGTGCGTCCGACAATGATTTTTACTTGCGGATTCAAGCGAATATGCCTGCCGTACTTGAGCAGGTGAAGTTCGTTTTCCGTGCAGTCTGCCTGGTGATCGAACAGGTCTTTCAATCGCCGGCTGAATACGGGCTCCGTCAGCAGGCAGCCGCCGGCCGGTGCCGGATAATCGGTAATTCCCCATTCCTGGGCCAGGTGGATCTGCGGTTTGCGGGATCGGCCGGACAATCCGAGCAGCCGTTCCCGATTCACAAGACCCTGTTTTTCTGGAAGGGTCTCTTCAAGAAGCCGGGCACTCAGCGGGCGGACAATGATCCCCCGGTATCCGGAATGCTTTTCCACATAATGGAGCGATGACCGGGTCTGCGACATGGGCCGCTGCCCCAGCACCTCACCGCTGAACAGAAAATCCATCCCCCGGTCTGCCATGACCTGACCGGCCAGACGGAACATCATGGCATGACAGTCCATACACGGATTCATATTCTGGCCGTAACCGCAGGGCGGATCCCGCAGCATTTCCAGATAAGGTGTCGTGATGTTCTGGACGGTCAGCGGAATATGAAGCCGTTCAGAGGCCCGGCGGGCCTTATCCGAAGAAAAAAATGGGGTTTCAAAGGCGATCCACTCGACGGCGATCCCCTGGTTTCTGAGAACGACCGCCGACAGAATGCTGTCGAGCCCGCCGGAGCACAATCCCAGCGCCCGGACTTTATTTTCCAAATCATTCATGATATGGTTCTGCCAAATATTATACTTGATTTTTAGGTTCAGGGAACATGACACTGAAAGAAAAAGCCGGCGAAATTCACAAAATTCTAAGTACCACCTATCCCGATGTCAAGACACAACTGGATTTCAAGACCCCTTTTCAACTGCTGGTGGCCACGCAGTTGTCGGCCCAGTGTACCGACAGGCAGGTGAATCAGGTCACGCCGGTCTTATTTCAGCGGCTGTCTGGCCCCCATGATTTTGCGCAGGCCGACATCGCAACCATTGAAAACCTGATTCATTCGACCGGATTTTATCACAACAAGGCCAGAAACATTAAGCTCTGTTCCGAAATGCTGATCGACCGATTCCAGGGCAAGGTGCCCGATACGCTGGAGGCGCTTGTGCAACTGCCCGGCGTGGGGCGGAAAACGGCCAATGTGGTTCTGGGTGCGGCATTCGGAAAACCCGGAATCGTTGTTGACACCCACGTGAGCCGGATATCCCAGCGTCTTGGACTCACCCGGCATCAGGTTCCCGAAAAAATCGAGCACGATCTGATGGCGATTCTTCCCCAAAAGTCATGGAATGCATTCTGTCTGCGCCTGATTTATTTCGGCAGGGAGATTTGCCGTGCCAGAAAACCCGGATGCCCCTCTTGCCCGATTCCGCATCTGTGCCCATCGGCGGCTGCGTTTGAATTTCACCCCAAAACGGTGTTCGAAACCGAAAATAGAGGATATGATGGACATTAAAGAGGTGGCTTCACGACT
The DNA here is from genome assembly GCA_964495045.1 of uncultured Desulfobacterales bacterium. Classification (GTDB taxonomy): domain Bacteria; phylum Desulfobacterota; class Desulfobacteria; order Desulfobacterales; family Desulfatirhabdiaceae; genus RAAP-1. The sequence continues at coordinate 18,916 of CAZBUL010000024.1, forward strand.
TGGACTGGATGAGGAAGATATTTACAATGTGCTGGAGCTTTTTATCCAGACAGCGCCTGCCGATCTCGCTGTCTTGTCTGCTGCATTCCAAAGGCAGGACCTGCCCCAGGTGGGAAAGTCGGCCCATTCCCTGAAGGGTTCTACGGGCACCCTGGGCTTCATGGAAGTTTCAAACCTTGCCCAACGCATCATGCAGCAGTCCCGCGATAATCAAATGGATAAACTGACCCAGACAGTACCCGCGTTCACGGCATTGTTGAACGACTTGATCACCGAACTTGAGGTCGTCGTCAAAAACAAATGACCTCATCTTGGAAAGCCTGAAGGAAATGTCCTTGCACGAATGCCGGCAACAGGCTATAAAATAGTGTAATACAAAATTCAACACTATCGTCAACCCTTTTTACACCGGGTCTGGCAGCGAGGCAACACACCATGAATACAGCATCGGAAAATCCGCCCAAAACCCCATCGAGACGTAACAAGCTGGGAGATATTTTGCTTCAGGCCAATCTGATCGATCAGAATACGTTGGGTGATGCGCTGCAAATCCAAAAAAGCAACAAGAAAAAAATCGGCCAGATTCTCATAGACATGGGGGTGACCGATGATGAAAAAATCGCCAAGGCACTGGCCGGTCAGCTCAATATTCCTTTTCTTCGGTTGAGTGATATCGACATCCCCAAGGAAGTGATTGAACTCGTCCCCCAAGACATGGCAGAAAATTATCTCCTGCTGCCCATCAAAGTGATTAAGAAACAGCTTGTCGTGGTCATGGCCAATCCGCTGGAATTTTATGCACTGGACGATCTGCGTTTTATCACCCGGATGGATATTTTCGTAACGATCGCTCCCCAGGGCGATATCCTGACCGCCATCCAGAAATACTATCCCAAACGGAATCTCGATAAAGATCTGGGTCCGGATATGGGACTTCTGGAAGATATCGAAGTTGTCGGGCAAGCCAAGGAAAAAGAGCACAATGTGCAAGACCTGCTGAATTTGACGGAACTGCCGCCGGTAGTGCGTTTTACCAATAGTATTCTGGCCGATGCCATTAAAATGAAAGCCAGCGACATTCACATCGAGCCCCAGAAAGACAATGTGGTCATCCGTTACCGCATCGACGGCATCCTGCGGGAAATCATGAAAATCGACAAACAGATTCATCTGTCGCTGGTTTCCCGGATCAAGATCATTTCCAACATGGACATTTCCATTCGTCGAAAGCCCCAGGACGGCAGGTCTCAGGTCAAGATGGGCGATACGCGGTTCGATCTTCGAATATCCACCATTCCGGCATCTTATGGCGAAAAAGTGACCATCCGCGTGCTCAATCCCAGCGCCGGTGGGTTGGGCGTCGATCAACTGGGTTTTTCGGAAAGAGATCTACGGTGTTTCAAAGAGGCCATCGACAGACCCCAGGGCATCATTTTGGTGACAGGCCCGACCGGCAGCGGCAAATCCTCGACCTTATATACAGCTTTGAAACACCTCAATTCTCCGGATGTCAACATCGTAACGGTCGAAGACCCGGTGGAGTTCGACCTTCCCGGCATCAATCAAGTGCAGATCAACCCCAAGGCGGGAATCACGTTCGCCGACGCGCTCAGATCGATTCTGAGACAAGACCCGGATATTGTCATGGTCGGGGAGATCCGCGACAGTGAAACCGCAAAGATTGCTTTTCAGGCGGCGCAAACCGGACATCTCGTTTTGTCCACCCTCCATACCAACGATGCGCCTTCGGCCGTTACCCGGCTGCTCGACATGGGCATCGATTCATTTGTCATCGCCGATTCACTGCTTGCCGTTCTCGGTCAGCGCCTGGTACGGGGAATCTGCAAAAAGTGCAAAATGCCGGACCCTTTGAGTCCGCAGATTTTCGAGCAGCTCGAGATGGTCATCAAACCAGACCGCTCCAAAAAATTCTGGAAGGGCGCTGGCTGCGAAGCCTGCCAGTATTCCGGATATGCCGGCCGGTTGGGAATATTCGAATTGCTGATGGTCACCCCGGCAATCAAGGAAATTCTTTCCAGAAACGTTTCGGCACTGGCCGTCCGGAAAGCGGCGGAAAAGGACGGCTATACGACACTGAGCATGGACGGTATCAACAAAGCCATCATGGGGCTGACAACCAATGAGGAAGTGTTCCGCGTAGCGCCGCCGGAGTATGAGGATACGGCCCAGGAATCGCCGGATAATGTCATGGAAACCCGGGAGCATATTTCGGCTGTCAATGGAGACGAGTCTCAGATGCCGGGGCCGCCCTCATCGGTTGCCAGTATCCGGCCGGAAAAAATTCTGATCGTGGATGACAATCCGGTTGACATCAAAATTCTTAAAAATGTTCTTGAATATCAAAATTTTTCGACCGTCACCGCCGGTAACGGAGAGGATGCCCTGAAAATTGCCGTTCAGGAAAAACCAGACCTCATCATCACCGATTATCTGATGCCGGAGATGGACGGCAAGATGCTGGTCGCCAAGCTCAAATCCCAACTGGCCACCCGATTTATTCCCATCATCATGCTGACAGCCAAGGACGAAGTGGAGGCGGAAATCGAAGTGATCAGCGTTGGAGCGAATGATTATCTGGCCAAGCCGGTCAATCCCAAACGGCTCATTGCCCGCATCAATCGATTGTTGAGCCGTTCTTCGGATGCATCGGAATGCGGCGAGTAAGTCTTACAGTTTTCCTTTTCGGATGATGGCCACCAGCAGCCAGACACCCATGAGGGCCGCCGCGATGAATCCGATGAAACCAATGAAAGAGATGCCGTAAACCAACGGCGGCGTTTCGGAAATGACGATGAGGGCCGAGCCGATGATCAGGGCGGCGATGACGATGGCAAAGGCGATCCGGTTGCTGATCTGATCCTGGGTGGCCAGACGGGTGGCCAGGTCCGTCTGGTCGATTTTGATCGTCAGTTTCTGCTGACGGATGAGACGGGCGATTTCCAGAATGTCTTGGGGAAACTGGCCCAGAAAATCCATGAGCCGAGACAGCAGTTGCATGGCATCGCCAGCGAGCCGGTCGGGGTGGAGCCGGGCCAGTTTGACTTTCTGAATATAGGGAGCGGCATGGGATATCATGTCGAATTTCGGATCCAAAATCAGGGCGATGCCTTCGACCGTGCCCAGCGCCTTGAGCATGAGAAAGATGTCCGCCGGAATCCGGAGTCGATGAACCGCCGATATCCCCAGTAAATCCTGAAGCAGCCGGCCGATCCGGATATCTCGGATGGGTTTGTACAGGTGCATGCCCATGAATTCCGATACATCTCTTTCAAACTCTCTCAAATCGGGTTCCCGGTCCCATTCGGTGATTCTCAGCAGCACCTGGGCGGCTCGTGCAGAATGCTGATGAACGATGCAGTCCACCAGATCGACAATATCCTCGCGGGTTCTCTGATCTACAGTACCGACCATGCCGAAATCCAGCAAGCAGATGACATTTCCCGCCAAGGCATAGATGTTTCCCGGATGGGGATCGGCATGAAAAAAGCCGTAGTGAAAAATCTGTTTCAAACAGACATCCGCCCCTCGTTCGGTGAGAATTTTCCGGTCCAGTCCTGCCTTTTCAATGGCTTCCACATTGGAAATCTTGATGCCTTCGACCAGCTCCATGGTCAACACCACCGCACTCGATTTATCCCGATACACCTTGGGAATATAGACGGACGGATCGTTTAGAAACATCAAGGCAATGCGTTCCATACTGGCGGCCTCGATCGTGAAATCGATCTCATTTTCCAGCACTTTCGCAAATTCTTCCACGATCCGGACGGGCCGGTGCAGGGCGAATTCTTCAATGTGCCGCTCCATCAATGTAGCCAAATGGAGCATGATTTCCAGATCCACCTCGATAATCCGATGGATGCCCGGCCGCTGAACCTTGACGGCCAGCGGCTCCCCTTCCCGGGAAACAGCCCGGTACACCTGGGCGATGGATGCTGATGCCACGGGCACTTTTTCGTGAAATTCGAACAGTTCGTCGATGGAGACTCCGAATTCGGAGTGAATGATCGCTTCGGTTTCCTGGAAACTGAACGGCGGCACATCGTCCTGTAACCGGGAAAGCTCATGGATGAATTCCGCCGGAATCAGATCCGGCCGTGTGGAGAGCACCTGCCCCAGCTTGATATAGGTCGGCCCCAGCTCCTCGATGGCCAAACGGATTCTTTCGGATCGGGAGAGTTTTTCCACACGCTCCCGGCGGTTTTTGGAAATCATCTGGAGGCCGATATCCAGGTACTGATCGATGCGCAACAGCTCGATGACTTCGCCGAAACCGTAACTGAAAAGAATTCCCAGAATCTGGCGATACCGGTTCAGATGACGATAGGTTCTTCCCAGAACACCGATTTTTCGGATACTCAGCATTGTTCGAATTCCGTTTTTCTGACTGGTTCAACAATAGGTAGCGTCTGATCGGTAATTAAGGGCGATTGGATTGGAAGATACCCGGAATGCGATTAAGGAAGGATTCAGGAAAACAGCGGAAGTGATTCCGTTTTCAAAGGCAGCATCTGTTAAAAAAAGACCCTCAGAGATCGTAACTCTGAAGGCCTTGTCTCCGGATATTGTGTCCGGGGAGGAAAAATATTTTTAACTTTTATCTGAAATAATTGGCGTCCCCAAGGGGATTCGAACCCCTGTCGTCGGCGTGAAAGGC
>CAZBUL010000025.1:0-22698 GCA_964495045.1 uncultured Desulfobacterales bacterium
TGTTACAACAGTGAGAATGCCCAAGGTCAATGACGATCATCTGTGGTAATTTATCTATATGAAATAACTAATAAATGTAATGATACTTAATGGCATTCAATAAATATCCTGAAATATAAATCACATATAAATAACATCATTATCTATTGATATAATTAATTATTTATCACCAATATAAAAGGTTGTCAAAATATATCGTAACAATGTTTCTTTTTTTCATAACCAAGTAGTTTCATTCTGTCAAGATGAAAGACATTCTGGAGTTGATCATTGATTGGCCTTCTTACCGGCCCTCCGCGAAGGGGGATAATCAGAAACACCTCCTCCGGTACGGGAAGGTTGGGGGGCGCAAAAATGGAAATAGAATTACATTTATTGCTCGATACTCATTATCCGCAAACTTGATGACCTCATAAAAAGTCGAAATAACATGGCTGCATCACGGCAAGAATATCCAGCATTCAAACGAAAAAAACAATATGGCATGTTAATTGCTTTTTATGCTTCCAAAAAGCAGGAACTCGTATCAATGGATTGATTCACCGTGCAAAATTTCTTCATTATTGTCTAAAATCACGTTTGTCTCAAGTAAAATTCGATCATTTCGTCTGATAAAGGCAAACCATCCGAAAGGGTGGGACGCAAAGCCGCTGGCCTAAGTTCTTACAGGAATATGGCAGCAGGGATACCGGGCGGGATAGGCACCTTCTTAATGCCGTTCTGCCAGGATCACATTAAGGAGGTACATCATGTCCGGCTGGAAGTTCATTTCTCGTTTGTCCTTTCATTTTTCACCTGTCGCAGTCATTCTCTTTGGTTTAGCTACAGCTTTCTGTATGGTGCCGGGCAGTTCCCCTGTTTTGGCAGCTCAGGTGACACTGGCCTGGGATGCCAATACGGATCCGGCAGTTGCAGGCTATAAACTGTATTACGGATATGCTTCCCGAACCTATGGCACGCCGGTGAATGTCGGCAATGTCACACAGTATTCATTATCCGGCATCGAAGAAGGCCAAACCAGCTATTTTGCTGTTACGGCATACGATACGAACGGAAATGAGAGCGCCTATTCCACTGAGCTGGAGTGTTTCACGCTGGCGCCTGTATCATCAGCCAACGGCATGGTTTCCCCATCGGATACTGTTGTTGTCAGCCGGGGCATGAGTCAGACATTTACCTTCACACCCGCTGAGAATTTTGTTGTCACCGATGTTATGGTGGATGCCGTATCGGCCGGTCCAAATGCAACTTACACCTTTTCGGATGTGGACAACAGCCACGGCGTGACGGCCATATTTTCGCCTCAAACAGTTCTCGTCTTGGCTTCAGCCGGAAGCAACGGAACAATCAGCCCGGCCGGCAGTGTTTCGGTGGCTTACGGTGCCACCCAGACCTTTGCCATCATAGCCAATTCAGGATATAAGGTTCAGGATGTCCGGGTTGACGGTGCTTCCATCGGTGCGGTTTCTTCCCATACATTCACGAATGTGACGGCTGCACACACCATCTCCGCTACGTTTGTGGCCGGCACCTATACGATAGCCGCTTTGGCAGATGTGGGAGGAAGCATTACACCTTCCGGAACTGTGGCCGTTCAGCAGGGAGCTTCTCAGACGTTTGTCATCAAGCCGACTTCAAGTTACAAAATCAAATCGGTTCTCGTGGATGGTGTTTCTGTCGGTGCGGTGACGTCTTACACATTTTCCAATATTCAGGCAAATCATACGATTGCAGCCAGCTTCATTGCCAAGAAATCGTTGACCAGTGAACAGCAAAACCAATATGTCGGCGGAAATTTGCTGGCAGGCAGCGGGGTGCTTCAAGGCGGCGGTTCGATCGAAGTACTGACTGCCCAGGGAGAAAAAGCCGCACCCGCCGTTCATGTCGATTGGCCGGAATACAACAGACTCAATGGTGAAATGCGAATCGCCACCGGTGATATCGATGGGGATGGACGGGATGAAATCATCGTAGGGTTAGGTCCAGTCAAAGATGCACCGGGGATTCCAGGCGGCTATTTTGTCATTCTGAAAGACGATTATTCCATTATGGGATGGGGTCAGGTGGAATGGCCCGAGTACAATGCCATCAATGGAGAAACCCGCCCGGCCTGCGGCGATCTGGATAATGACGGTATGGCTGAAATTGTCATGGGGCTGGGGCCTGGAGGAGAGGGCCGTTTGGAAGTTTTTAAATTGGATGGTTTTCAAATCAAACACGTCAAGTGGCTGCAAACCGGCTGGCAGGATTACAACATGGCCAACGGAGAAACCCGCCCGGCCTGCGGGGATTTGAACGGAGACGGGAAGGACGAAATCGTGGTCGGCCTTGGAGCGGTCAAAAACAGTCCGGATATTCCCGGCGGCGTATTTTTCATCTTTAATGCAGACCTTTCGGATACCGGTGAAACGGCTGCTGTCGGATCGGCAGTCATCAACTGGCCGGATTATAACCGTATCAGCGGGGAAAGCTGGCCGGCCTGCGGCGATATCAACGGTGACGGTAAAGATGAAATCGTGCTGGGCTTGGGTAAGCAGGGGGGCGGCCGATTCGAAATCCTCGAATTCGATATGATTCAGAAGCGGGCGAGCCATCTTACCTGGCAAAAAAGTGCGCTGACTGCCAGCTCAGAAATACATCCGGCTTGCGGTCGTGTGGAAGCCAATGCCGCCGAAGAGCAGATCATGATTGGATACAGCCGAAGAGGCGCCAATCTAATTGAGATATTTGGAAAATCCGAACAGAATTATTCGTCGATCAGACAGGTGCAGACACCGTTCACGTCGATGTCGCCGCAAGATTGTCCAATTTGGCCTGGCGTAATGCGGGTGAAAGACCAATAACGCTTCCGCTGGCGGTGAATTTCTACGGCAATTGCAGAGGGTATCGATCACATTGACGTGAATCGATACCTGTCTTGCTGCCACACCCCGGACATCATGGCCGGGGTGTTCGATAATTCACCGTAATATTTAAAAGGTCGATCCATTGCCCGGCACTTCCCGCCATGACAAGCTGCATGATGGGAATCGGTTCGGCCGGCGAAACCGCCAGTTCGATGATTCCCGGTTTCTCCAAGAAATGTGCAATCGCCTGAAGTCTTTCTTTTGCGGCCGGCGGTTGTTGTTTTTGAATTTCCAGTTTCAATTGCTGGGTAATGCCGCTCAAAAACGCCTCTTCACTTTGACCGGATTGACGTGCTCCCCATTGAACGAGCCTTCGGGTCAGGGAGTGATCCTCGAAATGGACGGTCATTCCGGAGATGGCCACCGCCGACACCGCTGAAATGAGCATGAATGGGTTGTTCGGCACCGATCGAATGACGGCCGGATCCAGATTGTTCAAACGGGCCGTAAGCTGAAGCCGGCCGGCATCGGATATCTGGATGTCGATCTTTTCGATTTCCATATATTTTTTGATCGAATCGAAACGATAGGCATAAATCAGATTGGCAGTGATGTCTCCGTATCCAAGCTGGTTCAGCAAGGGGGCGGCCCCTTTCAGGAAAGGGTGGCTTTGGCCGATATGAATTCCCTTCATTTCGACATGCATGAATAAAGGGATTTCATGCTGTATGTCGAATGCATGCAATATCAGTTCATCGACAGTGATCGGACTGTTCGTGTTTTGGATGCGGAAAGAAACCTGACTGACCCGGGCGGTCCGATCGATAAGCCCAACCTCCAACCTGTCATAAGAAAAATCCGTCAGCATGCCGGTTTGTTCGGCCCACTGGCGGATGTGCGTTTCGGCCTCGTTTTCAACAACCATTTTCAGCCCCAGATATGTGATGACGATTAGCACCATCAGAATACCCATCACATATCCAACCTGTTTTCCCTTCATGTTTCCTCCAGCCAGTTTCACGTATTGAAAAAAAACATCCGACCTGTTACAGTCGCCGGAAATTATGGAAACACATCCGGCATTTGCGATTTTGGGCGCATTCATTCTCGACCTGGTACTCGGAGATCCCCAGCGGCTGTTTCATCCCGTTCGATGGATGGGGAAAGCCATCTCCTTCCTGGAACCGATTTTCAGACGTATGCAGCTTCCTCTGGTTCTTTCTGGCGCGATCTTTGCCGGATTGCTCATTGGGGGAACCTGGGGAATCCTTGCGTGTCTGGTGCATCTGGCCGGTATCGTTCATCCGGTGTGCAGATGGATTCTTGAAACCGTCTTGATCTATTACTGCATCAGCCCCTCATCTCTCGGAAAAGCCGCCATGGAAGTCGATGACGCGCTGTTTTCCGGCGGCTTGGCTTACGCGCGGAAAAAAGTGTCGTATATTGTCGGCCGGGATACCGAACATTTGTCTGAACCGGGAGTCATTCGCGCCGCTGTGGAAACCGTTGCCGAAAATCTGGTGGATGGTGTCATCTCTCCGTTATTTTATGCCGCCATCGGCGGCGCACCGCTGGCTATGGCCTATCGGATGATCAATACCCTCGATTCCATGGTCGGCTATAAAAACGAAACCTATATCCAATTCGGAAAGGCTTCTGCCCGGTTGGACGATATCGCCAATTACATTCCGGCCCGGATCTCGGTGCCGATCACCGCCTTGGCCGCCCAGATATTATCCGGCCGGGGGAAGTCTGCCTTTCAAACCGCGGTTCGCGAAGGATCGCATCATGCCAGCCCGAATTCCGGTTTTCCGGAAGCCGCTTTTGCCGGGGCTTTGTCTGTAAAATTGAATGGCCCCAATGTCTATCATGGTCAGGTGGTCAACAAACCATATATCGGTACGGCGTTCGGTGATGTCTCCAGAACCGATATCCGGAAGGCTTGCCATCTGATGGCTCTCTGTGCTTTTTTATGGACGGTCGTTCTCACCGCCGTTTTAGTCTGGCAATAGCCCCCTGAGCTCCTTCATCCGCCGCATATCGGGTCTATCCTTTTTTCATCAACGTTCATCTTGAACCATCACAAAAAACATCGGTCATTTCATCATGTATCCATTGCTGCCTGCATCCTACAGGAATGCATTCCCGTTTAAAATCAGCGCACCGTCGTTCATCTATCCCGATGATTATGTTCCCAATGTCCGGTTGCTGGGCCCTTTTCTGGATGAAATCGAGCTGCTGTGCTTCGAAAGCCATCCATCATCCCTGCCGTCTGTGGAGACGATCCATACGTTGAAGGAATTGTCCGGAGATTTCGGTTTTACATATAACGTTCATCTGCCGTCGGATCTCGATCCTGGGAATCCGGCGCACATGGAACAAGACCGGTTTGTCGAATCCATTCGGTGTGTGATGGAGTGCACCCGGTCGCTGGTGCCGACGGCCTATATCCTTCATCTTCCCTGTTCGTCATCTTCAAACGGAACCTTCTGTGACAGGCCATGGAAAAACCGGATTTCAGACTGTCTGGGAAGACTGATCAATGCTGGAATGCCGTCTCGGTCACTATGTATAGAAACCCTCGATTATCCGCTGGAATGGATTGAGGAGACGATTCTGGAACACAATCTGAGTGTGTGTCTTGATATCGGGCATTTGATCATGAATCACCAGGACATCGAGGCAGTGTATCACCGTTTTGCCAACAGGATAAAAATGATTCATGTCCACGGAGTTCGTAATGGAAAGGATCATCTGGGCCTGGACGCCTTCGATCAAAGCCGGCTTGAGAAGATAAGTTCCTTATTGGGCAGGTATGCGGGAACTGTATCCATTGAAGTGTTTTCCTTCGATCCGCTGCGGATTTCATTGGCATTACTCAAAAACAGCATCGGATAACTCCCCATCATGTCCAATCATTCAAAAGGTCTTTTAATGATCAGCATTACGGCCGTCCTATGGGGTATTCTGGCCATCGTGTTGAAATATGCGCTGCAACGATTCAGTGCCAGCACCATCATCTGGTTCCGGTTTACATTCTCTTTCGTATTTCTAACGGGATATTATCTCGTTCACCGACCCCGGTTTTTTGAAATCCTGATACGGCCGCCGTTTCTGGGAATTGTTGCGGGGATAGCCATGGCCTGCAATTATTTCGGATTCACCACCGGTGTTGCCTTGACTTCGCCCAGCAATGCCCAGATATTGATTCAGATATCCCCGTTACTTGTTGCCGTGGTGGGGGTCATTTATTTCAAAGAACGATTGAGTCTGCTGCAAAAATCCGGGTTCGGCATTGCCACCGGCGGTTTTCTGCTCTTTTACTGGGATCAACTGCATCACCTGGTGATCTCAACTCAGCAATTCGGCCGCGGGAATCTCTGGATTATTTTTGCAGGAATCACCTGGACCCTGTTTGCCGTATGCCAGAAGCTGCTCGTTCGCAACTGGACACCTCAACAGACCAATCTGCTGATATATCTGGTTGCCGCCATGATATTTTCCCCCATGGCCGATTTCCATGAATTTCAGGGACTGGGGATCGCAGACTGGCTGACTTTGACATTTCTCGGTGCCAATACCTTGATCGCTTACGGAACTCTGGGAGAAGCTCTCAAACTGCTTCCGGCCAATCAGGTAAGCGCCATCATCGTTCTCAATCCGCTGATTACATTGGTTTTGGTCGGTATTTTATCCAATTGGCGCCTGTCTTGGCTCGCTTCGGAAAATACGACACTGCTTGGGTATGCTGGTGCCCTATTGCTGTTGGCAGGTGTCGGGCTGGTCGTAAAAAAGGAATCGTGATGCGATCCAATGCCGGCTGTGATGTATGGGGCGGCATCGGATCGGTGAGTTCCTTTTATTCGGCATCACTTGCTGACTTTGAGTTTCTGCCCCGTACGAACCGTATTGTCTGTCGGCGCGATGTCGTTCAATCGTTTCAATTCATCGATACTCAACCTATAGATCCGGCTGATGCTGTATAATGTCTCGAGTGGCTTTACTTCATGAATCTTTTCGGCAGTCGCTTTTTTTTCGGGCGGTTCAGCCGGTTTGGCCGGTGCTGCTGTCTCTGTTTTGGCAGCGGCGGGGGGTTTGGGCGCTGGTTCTGTTTTGGTCACCGGCGGTTGTTTGGGTGGAGTTGACTCCGATTTGGGTGTGGGTGGACGTTTTACGACAGCGGGTTCTGGTTTGGCCTGAACCGGAGGCGGCTTGGGTGCGGTTTCCACTTTCGGAGGCGCAGGCTGTTTATGTAATGTTTCCAGATCTTTTGTCATCTGATCCAAACGCTGCGTGGTGGTTGCCCCCATTTTATCGAGTTTGGCCGATAGTTGCTCGATTTTGTCATCCTGAAGAGCCAATTGGGCGACTTTTTGATAATTGTGTTCCAGCTCGGCCAATTTGATTTCGAGTTTTTTCAGTTTCGATTCCATTTCGGCCGTTTGCGGCTTGGGCTCGGCCGGATTTCGAAGCATGGGAAGAAAAACGAAAACAGCCAACAGAACAAATGCAGCGGCACCGATGATAGCAATCAGCAACCCGCTGTTTTTGCTCAGATTAGACATGAAACTTTCCATATTCCCTTTTTTCCATGGAGAATAAGCATCTTCCGGAGAATAATCCTCATCCGGTACATGATCGGTTTCAATGCCTCGCTTATCTCTGAACGTATCGCGTGAAAATCTTTCTGACATGATATTCCTCCATCCATATCAATAAAAATAAAGTGTAATTGAGTAATTATTTATTCAGCAGGGCGGCGATTCTGTCAACAACATAAACCTGCTGATCTGCTGTCAGTTCTGGATAGACCGGAATTGCCAATGTCTGATCGGCGGCGCGTTCGGCTTCCGGGAAATCTCCTTTCCGGTAACCTAAATAAGAAAAACATTTCTGAAGGTGAAGCGGTACCGGATAATATACTTCGGTGCCGATTTCGCATTCCGTCAAAAATGCGCGGAGGGCGTCTCTTTTCTCGGGCACCCGGATGACAAATTGATTGAATGTATGTCTGTTTTCTTTTTCCACCGGCAGTATCACCCGATCCGTCAAACCATATTGTGAAAACAGACGGCGATAGGCGGCCGCATGATCCTGCCGCCTGTGAGTCCACTGATCGAGAAATTTCAGCTTGATGGACACGATCGCAGCCTGAATAGCATCGAGGCGAAAATTGCCGCCGATCAGGCTGTGATAATATTTGGGATGAGCGCCATGATTTCTGAGCATGACCAGCGTGTCGTGGATGGTGCTGGACTGGGTGGTGATCATGCCGCCGTCACCGAAGGCTCCCAGGTTTTTGGATGGAAAAAAGGAAAAACATCCGAAATTTCCCATTTCGCCGGCGCGTCTGTCTTTGTATTCGGCACCCATGGCCTGGGCAGCATCTTCGATGACGGCCAGGTCATCTCTGTGAGCGATTTCCAGAATCGGATCCATGTCTGCACACTGGCCATAAAGATGCACCGGAATGATGGCTTTCAGATGTCCTCTGTCTGATGGGCTCATCCGGGAAATGACGGAAGCCATGCCATCCGGAGAGATATTGTAGGTTTCCGGATCGATATCGACAAAACAGGGGCGGGCACCGACTCGGGAAATGGAACCAGCCGTGGCAAAAAATGTATAGGGTGTTGTGATGACAATATCTCCTGCCGTGATACCCGAAGCCATCAAAGACATGATCAAGGCATCCGTTCCCGAAGAAACACCAACAGCATGGGCGGTTCGGCAATATTGTGCGACCTGTTTTTCCAACGAGCTGACGTGAGGGCCGAGGATAAACTGTTGACTGTCGTAAATTTCTTCCGTGATCCGGAGAACATCCTGCCGGATCATCTGATATTGTTTCGTTAAATCTAAAAGCGGTACTTTCATGATATCTCGATTCAGAAAAAAGAGCGATTGTAGAGCGCTCAATGCTATCCCGTTATCGTTGCATCAGATGTCTTGATCTGGATGATTACCAGGGGTTCGTCATTGTCATTACGAATGACCATCTGCTTCTCCGGAGGAAGTTGCATGGATTCACCGGCCTGAAGTTTCCGGTATTCCGCACCGAGCATCACCCCTGCAGTGCCGGCTACGACAACGAATGTTTTGAAAATCCGGGAGTCGGACCCGACAGTGAGTGTCGATTCCGGATAGACGATCATGCGGCTGACCCGGTAATGGTCTTTGGTTTCGAGGGACGTCAGGCTTCCCCATGGTTTGGATGCCGTTGTGTGCTGCTGATATTCCCACCGGCCCTTATCCTTGAGGGTGGCGACAATGGATTTGACATCCCGGCTGTTTTCAATATCCGAAACGAACACCGAATCCGGGGTTTCCACGATCACGACATGATTGAGGTGATTGGCGGCAATCAATCGTTCATGCCCCATGACAAAACAGTGATGGGATGCATGGCTGATGACATCTCCATGCAGAACATTCTGATTGTCGTCTTTGGGCAGAAAATCATACAGAGATTTCCAGGAGCCGATGTCGCTCCAGCCGAAATCCGAAGGCAGCACCGCCCCTTTACGGGTTTTCTCCATAACCGCCACATCGATGGAAACATTGGGCAGCATCCGGTAATCGGCCATCGAGAGGGGAGGGGACTCCGAAATCAGGGCCTGGAGCCGCGCGTAGAGTTCCGGCGCAAACGTTTTGAATTCATCGGCCATGACAGATGCCTTGAATGCGAACATGCCGCTGTTCCAGAAATAATTGCCGGCGTCCACATACTGTCTGGCAGTTTCGAGATCGGGTTTTTCCACAAACCGGTGAATGGAAAGCGCCCCTTCGGAAATTGGAGTCCGTCCTTCGATATATCCATAACCGGTTTCCGGATACCCCGGCTGGATACCGAAAGTGACGATGTAATCCGCCGCTGCCAGACGAATGGCGGCAGTCAGCTTGTCATGAAAACCGTCGATGTCCTGAATGACATGATCGGCTGGAAAAATACAGAGGATGGCATCGGTTTCACTGTGCAGAATATCGAACATCGCCAGCAGAACCGCCGGAGCCGTATTGCGTCCGCAGGGCTCGCTGATCACATTCCCCTCGGCGCGGATGCCGATGGATTCGATATGGCGGGAGATTTCCAGAGAATGTTCGGCACCGCAGACAACTTTCACCCGGCGGTTGTCGAGAACCGGCGAAAGACGTTTGATGGTACTCTGGATGAGAGAGTCACTGCCGATGAAACGCACCAGTTGCTTGGGATATAATTCCCGAGATACCGGCCAGAGTCGTGTTCCGGAGCCGCCGGCCAGCAGCACCGGATAGACAGGAAGATGGGAAGTATTCATATCAGGTCGCCCCTTTTCTGTTGTAGTAACTCTCTTTGGGCCGGGCGGTGGAAACCGCCGGTCTGCAGTCGGTCTGAACGGCCGGATAACCGAGCAGGGTGTCGATATCGCGTTTGAGCCGATTGCCGACGCGAATCTTCAATTGTTCGGGCAGGGAGACAATTACCTGGGCATGTTCCGGACTGTTGAGGCGCAGAAATGCCGGGCAGTTTCCGGGATATCGGCTCATCACTTCCCGCAGTTGGATCAGGGTATCCCGGCCGACCTGGTTGAGATAGAGGTTGACATGGAGGGTCGCCGCCCAGGTCGCTTCGGCCTTTTCCATGGGAACAAGGGTTTCCGCCAGTATTTTGACCGAGTTTTCGTCTTTTTGAACGTCCCCTTGAATCATGATAGCGATATCGGCGGTCAGCAGGTCGCTCACTTTGGCATAGAGATCCGAAAAAACCGTAATCTCGACACTGCCGTTGATATCTTCGAGGGTGACAAAGGCCATCAGCTCATCCCGCCGGGTTTTGATCACCTTGACGCTGCGGACGATGCCGCCGATCCGGATGGTCTGTTTGTCGGATTTCTCGGCAAGGGCCAGGGTGTCTGCGGTTGCCAGCTTGTCGAGGATTTCCTCGTATCCCTGCAACGGATGCCCGGTGATATAAAACCCCAGGGTTTCTTTCTCGAGCATCAGGCGCTGCTTCTGATCCCATTCCGGAATATCGGGAAGGGGAGAATGGTCGATTTTCTGTTCGCTGCCGGTGATGTTTCCGAAAAGGCTCATCTGGGGGTCCAGGCGTTTTCGGTGAACCAATTGCCCGTAATCCACCGCATCTTCGAAGGCGGCCATGAGCTGAGCGCGCCGCGCGCCGGTGGAATCGAAAGCCCCGCATTTGATCAGACTTTCAATAACCCGTTTGTTGACCTTCTTGAGCTCCACCCGTTCGCAGAAATCATAGATGGAGGCGAAACGGCCGTTTTTCCGCTCTTCGATGATGCTGTCGATGGCCGCCTCCCCCACATTCTTGACGGCAATCAGACCGAACCGGATTTTCCCGGCTGCCACCGTGAAGCTTTTTTCACTTTCATTGATATCGGGCGGCAGAACGTCGATGTCATGACTGCGGCATTCGGCGATGAATTTGACCACACCATCCGATGAGTTCATTTCGTTGGTCAGCAGGGCCGCCAACAGTTCGACCGGATAGTGTGCCTTTAGATAGGCTGTCTGGTATGCGATCAGGGCATAGGCGGCACTGTGGGACTTGTTGAATCCGTATCTGCCAAATTTTTCCATCAAATCAAATAGTTGGCTCGCTTTTTCGGTGGGAATCCCTTTGGCTTCGGCGCCTTGAATGAAACGGTCGCGGTGTTTGGCCATGATTTCGGCAATCTTTTTTCCCATGGCTTTTCGGAGGTCATCGGCTTCGGACATGGTGTAATTGGCCAGTTCAGCCGCAATTTTCATGACCTGTTCCTGATACACAATGACCCCGTAGGTTTCCCGCAGAACCGGTTCGAGCTCCGGCACCAGATACTCCACTTTTTTCCGGCCGTGCTTGCGATCCACGAAATCATCGACCATGCCGCTTTCCAGGGGTCCCGGACGGTAAAGCGCCACCAGCGCCGTTACGTCGTCGAAGCATTCCGGTTTCATACGGACGAGGAGATCTTTCATCCCGGAACTTTCCAGTTGAAACACCCCGGTCGTATCGCCCGATCCCAGCAGCCGGTACGTGTCGGCATCCGAAAAATCCAGATCCAACAGATCCGGCGGTGTTTTACCCTGTTCCTGAATCATCTGGAGGGTACTGGCAATGACCGTTAAATTTCGCAACCCCAAAAAGTCGAACTTGACCAGACCGATTTTCTCGACACACTTCATGTCGAACTGGGTGACAACTTCACCCTTTTTCCCCCGATACATGGGCAGATAATCTACGAGCGGACGGTCTCCGATGACCACGCCGGCGGCATGGGTCGAGGCATGGCGGGGAAGCCCTTCCAGGACTTTGCAAATCTCGATGAGATTATTGATATCCGATCGGGAATTCATCATCTCGGCGATTTTCGGCTCTTGTTTGATCGCTTCTTCGAGACTGATGTCGAGAACATCCGGCACCAGTTTGGCAATCATGTCCACCTCCCGCAGGGGGATGCCCAGTGCCCGGCCCACATCCCGGATGACGAGACGGGTCTTCATCTTTCCGAAGGTGATGATCTGGCTGACATAATCGCCGCCGCCATAGCGGTCCACGACATATTTATAAATCTGCTCCCGGCCGTTGATGCAAAAGTCCACATCGATATCCGGCATGCTTTTTCGGCCGGGGTTCAGGAACCGCTCGAAGATCAGACCATGCTCAAGCGGATCGAGATCGGTAATCCCCAGAGAAAACGCCACCAGGCTTCCGGCGGCCGACCCCCGTCCTGGTCCGACCGGCACCTGATGCTCTTTGGCATACTGGATGAAGTCGGATACGATCAGAAAATAGCTGGGAAACCCCATGGACTTGATGGCCGATATTTCATATTCGAGCCGGTCAACATAAGGTTTTTCATCGAGATCCGGGTGCTTTTTTTGAATCCGGCGCCATATACGGGCATACCCCTGTCGGGTTTTTTCTTCGAAAATGTCGTCTGCGGAGCGCTCGGTGGTGGATTCATATTTGGGAAAATGAAAGGTCTTGAAATCAAATTCCAGGTTGCACCGACCGGCAATGTCAACGGTATGGGCCAGGGCACCGGGATATGTCTTGAAATCGGCGACCATTTCTTCACGGGATTTGAAATAGAGCTGTTCGGTTCGAAATCGGAAACGTTCCGCATCCTGAACGGTTTTTCCGGTCTGAATGCAGAGCAGGACATCGTGCGCCCGGACATCATCCTGATCCAGATAATGGCAGTCATTGGTGGCCACCATCGGAATGGACAGTCGTTGGCTCATGTCCATCAGCACCTGATTGACGTGATCCTGAATGTCGATGCCGTTGTTTTGTACTTCGAGAAAAAAATTCCCCTCTCCGAAAAGGCTCAGATAAAACCGGGCAGCCTCATCGGCGGCATCTTGCCGGCCATCCTTGATGAGCCGGGGAATCTCTCCGTGGAGACAGGCGGACAGGGCAATCAATCCGCGGGTGTGATTTTTCAGAATTTCCTTGTCGATGCGGGGTTTGTAGTAAAATCCCTCCAGTTGGGCGATGGTGGCCAATTTACAGAGATTCCGGTACCCTTCTTCGTTTTCGGCCAGCAGGATGATATGGGAAAGCCCTTTGTTGTCCTGCACGGTTTTATCGGCGATGGACCGCGGGGCGATATAGCATTCACACCCGATGATCGGTTTGACTCCGGCTTTTTTCGCTTTTTCGTAAAACTCGATCGTTCCGAACATGGTTCCATGATCGGTGATGGCGACACTGTCCATACCATAACGTTTCACCCGCTCCAGAAGCGGATCGATTCGAATGGCGCCGTCTAAAAGACTGTATTGGGTGTGAACGTGAAGGTGTACGAAATCCGACATTTTTTCCTTTCAAGGGTAGCAGGTAACAGGGTGCAGGTAACAGGTGTCAGGGTGCAGGTAAACAGGTCGCATGCGATTTTCCTGCCCCCTGCCCCCTGATACCTGCCCCCTTCATTTTTCAATCCAACCGATAATTGGGTGCTTCTTTGGTGATGATGACGTCGTGGACATGGCTTTCCCGAAGGCCGGCGGCACTGATCCGAATAAATGTTGCCTTTTCCCGGAGCTCGGCGATGGACCGGCATCCCGCATAGCCCATGCCTGCCTTGAGCCCGCCGACCAGTTGGAAAATATTGGCTGACAAGGTGCCGCGGTAGGGCACCCTTCCCACAATGCCTTCGGGAACAAGTTTATCGTCCTCTTCCTGATCCGACTGGTAGTAGCGGTCTTTGCTGCCTTTTTTCATGGCCTCCAGCGACCCCATGCCCCGATAGACCTTATAACTTCTGCCCTGGAAAAAAATCGATTCGCCCGGGCTTTCCTCGGTGCCGGCAAAGAGCCCGCCGATCATCACGACGTGGGCGCCCGCGCCGATGGCCTTGGAGACATCTCCGGAAAATTTGATGCCGCCGTCGGCAATCAGCGGCACCCCCTTGCGGTTGCAGACATCCTTGCAGTTCATGATGGCCGTCATCTGCGGCACACCGGCCCCGGCTACGATGCGGGTGGTGCAGATGGAGCCGGGCCCGATGCCGATTTTGACACCATCCACACCGGCCGTGATGAGATCTTCGGCACCTTTTTCCGTGGCCACATTGCCGGCGATGAGTTCGATATTTGAAAAAGTATGCTTCAACGTAATGACAGCATCCATCACGTTCTTGGAATGACCGTGCGAGGTGTCGATCAAAATGATATCCGCACCGGCTTTCAGCAGCATTTCGGCACGTTCCAGCATATCCGGCCCCACACCGACGGCAGCGCCCACCCGCAGCCTGCCTTTGGTGTCTTTGCAGGCATTGGGATATTTCTTGATCTTTTCGATATCCTTGATGGTGATCATACCGGTCAGTTTGCCGTTTTTATCAACCACCAGAAGTTTTTCGATGCGGTGCTCGTGCAGCAGTTTCTTGGATTCTTCCAAGTTGATGCCTTCGGTCACGGTTACCAGTTTTTCATGGGTCATGACTTCCGATACACTGCGGGTCAGATCGATTTCGAAACGCAGATCCCGGTTGGTGACGATACCGACCAGGCGGTCTCCGTCCGTGACCGGCACGCCGGAAATATGATATCCTTCCATGAGGTTGAGCACATCCTGAACGCTCTGATCGGGTCGGATGGTAACCGGGTCGATGATCATGCCGCTTTCCGATTTTTTGACCTTTCCGACCTCCAGTACCTGATTCTCGATGCTCAAGTTGCGGTGGATGAATCCGAGCCCTCCTTCCCGGGCCATGCTGATAGCGGTCCGCGATTCTGTCACCGTGTCCATCGCTGCGCTGACGATGGGGATGTTCAGCGCCAGATTCCGTGTCAGCCATGTTGTGGTGGTGACATCTTTGGGAAGTACTTCCGAATAGTTGGGAACGAGCAGGACATCGTCGAATGAAAACGCTTCCTGGATGGGTATAACTTTCATGAGATTCCTCCATAAAATGATTACATGACCACTATTTTAACCGATTAAAATACAAGAAGCGACAGGCTTTGGCAAACACTATTTGTTTTGGGGAAATCCACAGTGGATGGGTGATTTTATGCTTTTTTCTGTTGACGAACAAATTTTTGTCTGTATTTTATTCGATAAATTTCATTCATCAATTCTGCGGATTCAATTTTTTCAAGGAGGTTTTCATGAAAAGAGCATTCGGGATGTTTGTCTGCGGTATCTTATGCATTGCCTTGATGGTCTCTCCCCTGATGGCGGCGGATCCCATCAAGGTCGGCATCGTCGATTGTTATACCGGTCCTCCCAGCACCTATACCAACGATGTTCGGGATGCCTTTCAGTTGGCGGTGGATAAAATCAATGCCAAAGGCGGCGTGTTGGGGCGCAAAATCGAATTCACGACCCGAGACAGTAAATTCAAGGTGGATCTCGGGCTGAGTGCTGCCAAAGAGCTGATCATGCGCGAAAAAGTCAATCTTCTGATGGGCACCATCAACAGCGCTGAAGCGCTGGCCATTTCGGATCTGTGCAAAACCGAAAAAATCCCCCTGCTGGTCACGTTCTCCAAAAGTGATGCCATCACCGGCGAAAAAGGCCACCGCTACGTGTTTTCCATGAACGAAAATACCTCGATGGCCGGCAAAGCCGCTGCGATCGGCCTGTCGAAAAAGCCCTACAAGAAATACTGGATCGGCGGCGACGATTATGAATATGGTCATGCTATTGCCGACGGTGTATGGGAAAACCTTAAAAAAATGAGGCCTGATGTCGAACTTCTCGGTCAGACCTGGTGGAAAGTGGGGGAGTCCGATTTCACGCCGTTCATCACGGCCATGATTTCCGCGCAACCCGATGCTGTCATCATCGCCACGGGCGGCAAGAACTGTGTTCCCTTCCTGAAAGCCGCCGAAACCACCGGATTCAACAAGCGCGTACCGTTTTACATGCATACGGCGACGGAACTTTCCACCTTGCAACCGCTGGGAATGGATGCCCCTGAAGGGGTTCTGGGAACATCCAATTATTTCTTCTATTATCCGGACAGCCCCGAAAACAAGGAATTTGTCAAAGAATTTCAACAGGCCTTTGGCCGGCAGCCCAAGGTCGGTGCGTTATACGGATATATAACGGCCGCATTTATCGCCAAAGCTTATGAAAAAGCCGGAACCATCGACACGGAAAAATTCATCGACGCCCTTGAAGGTATGACCGTCGATAGCCCGGTTGGCAAACTGACGATCCGGCCAGAGGACCATCAAGTAATGCTGCCCATGTTCATGGGGGTCACCCAGAAGGCGCCCGGATATGATTTTCTGATCGCTTCGGACATTGTCACCATTTCGGGTGAAGCGGTCATGCCGACGGTGGAAGAAATCAAGAAGGCCCGCGGAAAATAATGGGATCAGTGGTATGAGTGGATTTACCGTCTCCCTCTCGGTGTCTTCTTTACTTCAACAGGTTTTGGTCGGTCTCAGCCGGACGACGATCCTGTTTATCGTGGCCTCCGGCCTGAGTCTGGTTTTGGGGGTGTTGCGCATTCCGAACCTGGCGCATGGCTCATTTTATATGATCGGCGCTTTCCTGACCTATTCCGTTGCGGCGGTGATCGGGGGAAAGGCCGGTTTTTGGGTGGCGTTGGTTGTAGCTCCCATGGGTGTGGCACTGATCAGTCTGGTCATGGAGCGGGGATTGTTCTGTCACCTGTATGATCGGGAGCATCTCATGCTCCTCTTGTTTACGTTTTCATTCACCCTCGTTTTTGGAGACCTGGTCAAAATCTTATGGGGCTCCGATTTCCGCTCGGTTTCCATCCCCGCCGTTTTTCAGGGTTCGATCATGCTGTTCGGTCTGCCGTTACCGCGCTACAACCTGTTTCTGCTGGTCATCGGACCGCTGGTGGCGTTCGGACTCTGGTTCCTGACCCAGCAGACCAAAATCGGGAAAATCGCACGGGCTGCTGCCGTTGACCGCGAAATGGTCGGTGCGGTCGGTATCAATGTCAGTCTGGTCTTCTCGGCCGTATTCGTCATCGGATGCTCTCTGGCCGGGCTCGGCGGTGCGCTCGTTGCCCCGACCCAGAACATCACCCAGGGCATGGATCATTCCATCATCATGGAGGCCTTTCTGATTGTTATAGTCGGAGGCCTTGGCAATATCTGGGGCGCGCTTCTGGGGGCGTTGATCTTTGGCCTGACGGATGCCGTCGGTATCCTGTTGTGGCCCCAGTTCGCCATCGTTTTCCCTTATGCCGTGGTGGTGACGATTCTGATGTTCCGTCCCAAGGGGCTGCTGAAATCAACCTGGTAGAAGGAAAATCGCTGTGCCAGAGAAGAAAATCGATGTACGACAATGGCTCTGGATATTGGGAGTCGGGCTTCTGTTTCTGGTGCTTCCCCGGGTTTTGCCCCGGTTTTATGTGTATATGGCATCACTGATCCTGCTGACCGGCCTGCTGGCCACCAGTCTCAATCTGGTGCTGGGATTCGGCGGTATGTATCAGTTTCATCATGCGGTGTTTTACGGTACCGGGGCATACACATTGGCCTTGATGCTGACCAAATCCGGACTGCCGGCCTGGACCGGTTATGTTGTCGCACCCTTCGCATCGGCTTTTCTGGGACTGATCATCGGTATGATCTGTGTCCGCCTGTCCAAACTGTATTTCGGCATGCTTCAGATTTCTCTGGGGTCTCTGGTCTGGGCCATCGTGTTTCGCTGGTATTCCTTTACCGGCGGGGATGACGGCATTCACGGCATTTCCATACCGAAGATGCTTTCGGCTTCTCACGGGGCCTATTATTTTACCCTGATCATGACGGCGCTGTCTTTGGTGCTGATGTACCGCGTTGTGCATTCCCCTTTCGGCCGCACGTTTCAGGCCGTTCGCGACAACCCCGAAAGATGTGAGGCCATCGGCATCCATGTTCGCCGGCATCAGCTTGCCGGAGAAGTCATCGCCGGTTTTTTCGCCGGTGTTGCCGGCACCCTTTTTGTCACGGTCGAAGCTTCGGTGTTTCCGGATCTGATGTTTTGGACGCTTTCCCTGGAAATTCTGATCATGTGTTTATTGGGCGGGTGGTTCACGTTTTTTGGCCCCATGCTGGGGGCGGCCATCATGGTGATTCTCAGAACATTTGTGGGAATTTATACGGAATACTGGACCCTGGTGTTGGGCATTGTTCTGATGCTGCTGATATTTTTCATGCCGGATGGGGTGCTGGGAATGGCGAAGAAGATCGGGAAGAGGAAAGGAACGGTTTGAGTGATGATGTGTACATGCTTTGATGATGTTTGTGGGATGCGGTTCAAATATTCAACTGGGGTTTCATGCTGAAAGTTGAAAAACTCCAGAAGTCTTTTGACGGATTTATGGCCGTTGCCGATGTGAATCTTGATGTCAACGACGGCGAAGTGGTCGCTGTCATCGGGCCGAACGGCGCCGGGAAAACGACGCTGTTTCATCTGATCACCGGCCAGGTGTCTCCGGACAAAGGACGTATCCTGTTCAAAGGTGAGGACATTGCCGGGCTGGCTCCTTACGACATCTGCCGGAAAGGGATATGCCGATCCTACCAGGTGGTCAATATCTTCAACCGGATGACGGTGTTTGAAAACGTTCAGGTGGCGCTGATGTCGTACCTGAAAATGACATTCAATGTCTGGACGCCGGCGCGCAAACTTCTGAAAAATGAAACTCTCGAAATTCTGGACAGTGTGGGGCTGGTGGATAAAGCCGATCAGGTTTGCGGCTCCCTGTCTCATGGCGATCAAAAAGTGCTCGAAATCGCGATCGCCCTGGGAAACCGCCCGGAACTGCTGATTCTGGATGAGCCGACGGCCGGCATGTCTCCGGAAGAAACCGCCATGACATTGGCGCTGATGAATCGGTTGTCTGGAGAGCTGGGTCTGACCATTCTGTTCTGCGAACACGACATGGAACTGGTGTTCTCCATTTCCCGGCGGATCATGGTCATGCAGCACGGCAGAACCCTGATTCAGGCTGCACCCGAACAGGTCAAATCGAGTCAGGAGGTACAGGAAGCCTATCTCGGAGGGGGGCCGACGGATGCTTGAAGTCCGCGACATCCACACATATTATGGATTGAGCCATGTTCTGTTCAACGTGTCACTGACGATCAACGAGGGAGAGATCGTTTGCCTGTTAGGACGAAACGGAGCCGGCAAAAGCACTACCATGCGGAGTATCATGGGGCTGACACCGCCGCGCAATGGCACGATTCGTTTCAAGGGCATTACCTGCACCGGCCAAAAACCCTACCTTCTCGCCCGCATGGGCATGGGGTTCGTTCCCGATGACCGCCGGGTGTTTGCCGATTTGACGGTCGGAGAAAATCTCGATATCGTTCGGCGAAAACATCAGAAATCCGGCATCTGGAATAAGGATGCGGTGTATGATTTTTTCCCGCCGCTCAGACCGATCGACGCCCGGCGGGCCGGTTTTTTGAGCGGCGGCGAGCAGCAGATGCTGACGATCGGCCGGGCGCTTATGACCAATCCGGACCTCTTGCTTCTCGATGAGCCCACCGAAGGGCTCGCTCCTCTGGTGGTTAAAATGTTGGAACAGCAGATCCGAAAACTCAAGGAAACCGGCTTGACGGTGCTGCTGGCCGAGCAAAACCAACAGATCGCACTGAGGCTGAGCGACCGCGGCTATGTCATCGACAATGGGGTGATCCGTTTTGGCGGAACCATTCAGGAATTGATGGCAAACGAAAGCATCCGACAAAAATATCTTTGCATTTAATCCTTTCTTGTTTTATTCCATTAAGATATCAATTCCCTTCAAAAATACAGGATGTGTTGTATGGTAGTCGAAAACGATCTGTTTGCCCAACATGTCGGCATCGAACTCATCGAAGCGGCCGAAGGCCGTGCCAAAGCCAGGCTTGAAATCAAGAAACATCATTTAAACGGGGTTGGACTCACCCAGGGCGGTGTGGTGTTCACCCTGGCAGACTTGGTTTTTGCAGCCGCCTCCAATTCTTATGGACCGGTTGCTGTTGCGATCAATGCCGGCATTTCCTTTGTCAAGGCGACCACTGAGGGGGCGGTATTGATCGCCGAAGCCAAAGAAGTATCCCGCAATGCGAAGCTTGCCACCTATACGATTCTTGTCACCGACGAGATGCAGGAAACGGTCGCCATATTTCAGGGGATGGTGTATATCAAATCATCGAAGAAATGATCGATAGAGACCTGGCCTTTCATAGTGACATCCGCCCTGCCGGTTGCCTTTATCAGGAGAAAGTATGCGATGAGAGTTTTACTGATATCCGCCAATTCCGAATCCCTCAACATGCCGGTGTTGCCGCTGGGGATGGCTTGTGTGGCGGCAGCCGTTCAACATGCCGGGCATTTGGTGCAGACCGTCAATCTCATGATGCAAACAGATATCCGCACGCCCATCGCCGAGGCTATCGCATCGGTTACACCGGATATCATCGGCATTTCGGTACGCAATATCGACGATCAGGCCATGGAGACCCCGATTTTTATGCTGGATTCGGTCAAAACCGTGATATCCGAGTGCCGAAGCCTATCAGATGCGCTTATTGTTTTGGGAGGTGCCGGATACAGCATTTTCCCCGAAACTGCGCTGACTTATCTCGGCGCGGATATGGGTATTCAGGGAGAAGGCGAGGCGGCATTTATCGAGCTTCTGGAAAGACACCGCCTGAAAGCGGATATCGCTGGCATTCCCGGTCTGTATCTGCCGCATGTTCCCCGATCTGAAAAAATGGCGTTTACGCGAAATCTGGATGTTTTTCCCATGCCGATTCCTAATGTCCACCTGACTCCCCACGACGGCATTCAGGAAGATCAACTATGGATTCCGTTTCAGACCCGGCGGGGATGCCCTTTGGATTGCAGTTACTGTTCCACGGCTACTATCGAAGGCCGGATATTGAGAAAATATTCTCCGCAAAAAGTGGTCGAAGGTCTCCGCCGGTATGTGGAAGCCGGGTTTCACCGATTTTATTTTGTGGACAACACGTTCAACCTGCCGCCGTTGTATGCCGAAGCCCTTTGCGATGCCATCACCGCAGCCGGCCTGGATATCCGGTGGCGGTGCATCCTCTATCCCTGGAAGGCAGACGATCGGCTTGTGGGAAAAATGGCCAAAGCTGGCTGCATCGAAGTGAGCTTCGGCTTTGAAAGCGGGTCTGAAATTATCCTGAAACGGCTGAACAAACGTTTTACCACCGATGATGTGATTCGCATTGCCGCAATCCTCAAAAAATATGGCATTCGTCGATTGGGATTTTTGCTCCTTGGCGGTCCCGGCGAAACACGGGATACCGTCGATCAAAGCCTGCATTTTGCCGACTCTTTGCAGCTCGAGGCCATGAAAGTCAGTACCGGTATCCGGATTTATCCCTACACGAAACTGGCCCGGATCGCCATGGAAGAAGGCGTGATCGCTACTGAAGCCGAGCTGATTTATCCCCGGTTTTATGTCTCAGAATCCGTGAAAGACAGCCTGATCGAAACCGTCGGTGGATGGATGAAAGACCGCCCGAACTGGATGAAGTAACAATCGCAACCTATGATCATTTCATACTCTGTCATTATTCCCGCATACAATGAATCTGCATGGCTGCCAGACACGCTGGCCGCTCTCCAACAAGCTATGACGTCCGTGGATATGCGCGGTGAGGTCATTGTCGTTGACAACAATTCGACGGACCGAACATCGGAAATCGCTCAGGCATGCGGTGCTGTTGTTGTGTTTGAACCGGTGAACCAGATTTCGAGGGCCCGCAATGCCGGCGTCAGGGCTGCCAGAGGACGATATTTGATCTTTCTGGATGCAGACACCCTTGTTTCCGCTGTGCTGCTGAAAAAAGCGCTGGAATGCCTCTCAATCGGCACTTGTTGCGGCGGCGGTGCCGAAGTGAGCTATGAAGGGGATATTCCCCGCATTGCCCGGATCGGTACCGGTTTCTGGAATGATCTGTCTCATCGATTCCGGATGGCGGCCGGCTGCTTTGTCTTTTGCCGGAAGGATGGATTCGAGGCTGTCGGCGGATTCAGTCAAACCGTCTATGCCAGCGAAGAAATCTGGTTTTCCTGGAAGCTGCTACGGTGGGGAAAACCGCGTGGGTTGTCTTTTCGGATTATCGACCATCCGCCGGTGATCACATCCAGCCGGAAACTCAGATGGTATTCGCTGTTCCAGATATTTGGCATGGTCCTGATATTTGCTTTTTTCCCCTTTGCATTCTGTTTTCGCTCGTTATGCCGTTTGTGGTATGATAGACCGACGGATCGACATCGGTGATGTTCTTCAGTTGTTCATTTGATTATGTTATATGTTTGAAACAATGAATTGATCGATTTTTTTCAAATTCCCACAGTTAGACATTCCCGACAGATGCATGCAAACATCGATGAAACAACCCGTTC
>CAZBUL010000026.1:0-22368 GCA_964495045.1 uncultured Desulfobacterales bacterium
GCCGCAACGGATGCGGCATAATTCAGGTTGGGATCCTGATGCAGATATTCACGGGTCAGGGTGGTGCGGGTTTCGCTGCCGATGGCGTACGCCGTCAAATCTTTTTGCTGCCGGTAATTCGTATTGTGGGTAACGTAGCTGAGCCGGCATCGATCTACAATGGGGGCTTCTTCTTTTTCCGCCAGGAACCGGTTGAATTCGGAGTTGTTGCTGGTGGCGATGATCAGGGTGTCGATGGGCCATTTAAAGCCGTCGATCTCGATGGTGCGGTTTTGAATCACGCCCAGATACACCTGCACGAGATCTTTTTTGTTCTTGAAAATTTCGTCACTGAAATGAATACCGCCGCCGGCCACCCGTGCCAGCGCCCCCCGCCGCAGATCGAACCGGTAAGGGTTCTGGGTGTCGGTGATGTGCATCAACCGCTGAATGGATTCTTCGCCGAGCAGATCGACCGCAGACGACGTGATTTTATCCTTGGCCGAATATTTGCCAGTGACGGTGCCCAGGCTTTCGATCAGCGGCACCGGAATGATCTCGACGAAAGCGAGCATTTCGGACAGATCGCCCCCCGTAAAATTTCGGATATCGTTCCAGATATAGGCCGTACATGCCCCCAGCGGACGGTAATTGTCGTAGAGCGTTTCGATTTCCCCATCCGAAAAGCCGGCTTCTTTGGAAAGAAAAGCCTTGTTTTCTTCAGGGTCGTCGGCGAGGTTCATGGCCAGAACCATGGGGTCCTCATAAGTTTGGGACTCGATGACGGATATCCGGCCGTAGCTTCCCAGCCGGTCGATATGAACGAACCGGAAGGAATATTTGCGGTTTTCTTCCTGAAAAAGGAACTGGCGATATTTCGTACAGAGAAACTCGACAAAAAACGTCTTGCCGTTTCCCGGCTCGCCAACCAGCACATACGCCATTTCTTTGGAAGACCCGCCTTCTGCGGCATCCTTGACGTAGGAGACGAAGCTGTTGAGCTCATCGTACATGCCGATGATATGTTTTTTTCCGGAGCGAAAAATGCCGAAATCATAAGTGGTTTTGCCATTGACCACCACTTTGTTGATTTCGTCGTTCAAAATCATGCGGGCAACGCCCTGAAAAGCATTTTCAAAGCAGCGTTTGCCGGATTTGACCGCCACCAGATGATGGGTCAGTGAATTGGTTCGTCCATCGTTCATGAGACATTCCCTCCCGTATTTCGTCTGCGATCCGTCAAAAAGAAAAAATGAGGCCGAGCACCGTTCGATTGATCCAGATGTCAGGATTTTTCACGGATGATCATCGTATAGCGATTATCCTTTTCATAAAACAATTGTTCCACTTCGTAATCGTGTTTGGGAACCAGATCCAGAACGATGCGGGACTTGGCATCGGGCAGCGGATGAATGCCTGTTCGAATCTGCAGGATGAATTTTCCATTCACGGAAATCGCCCGTTGAATGGTTTTCACCATGCGGACATCCTGAAAATCGCAGATAATGCGCGGTTCGTCGCCTTCGATCACCTGAGTGGTCGGTGGGAAATTTCCCGATAGATCGATATGGACGGTTTCTCCGGAAGCCGAAGCCGTATCGACGGTGATGGACAGTATCCTTTTGGAAGATGCATCGGTACTGTCCGGGGTGGCTGCCGCCGTTTTTTTGCGGGGGCCGGCCGCATCGAGGATATCTACGGACACCCACTGTTCCGCAAGCAACAATACCAAGCCCAGCATCACTATTCGGCCTGTTGTGGACAACATCCGTCTGATATACATCCGAACCATACGTGTTTCCTCCAATCCCGAAAACATCCCCTGCGTTTTATACTTCATAACCTTCTCCGTAAGCGACTTTCCCGTGGAACACCCGGTAACTGTAAACGATATATCCCAGAACCACCGGTAGAATCAGCGCCACACCCCATAAGGTAAAAGAGAGGGTTTCGTATTGGGAAGCAGCATCATACACGGTTATGGATGGCAAAACGGCATACGGAAAAATGGCGGACTGAAGCGCCAGATAGGCAGACAGAAATATCATGGTACTCCACACGAACGGTTGGATCTCACTGCGTTTTTTTAGATGGAAGAACAGGAAAAGGAAAGACATCCCGGCCAGTACCGGAAATATCCATACAAAATACACTCGGGGAATCCGCAGCCAGGCATCGACGATTTCCGGATTGTGAGATGGCGTCCAGACAGCGACCATTACCAGAAACACCGCCA
The DNA here is from genome assembly GCA_964495045.1 of uncultured Desulfobacterales bacterium. Taxonomy (GTDB): domain Bacteria; phylum Desulfobacterota; class Desulfobacteria; order Desulfobacterales; family Desulfatirhabdiaceae; genus RAAP-1. The sequence goes on from CAZBUL010000026.1 coordinate 2,216, forward strand.
CCCCGCAGGCGGCCCGGAAAGCCTGGCGATAGGCCCGCTCCTGAACCGGTCCCGTGGTTTTGATGATCAGGTATGCGGCGCCCAGCAGCATATAGCCGGTGACCAGCGCCGCACCGGTCATGAGTGAAAAGGGCGTCAACCAGTCGAAGGACCCGCCGGCAAAGAGATTGTCTTTGACCTGAATACCGGAAATATAGCCACCCAAGGTCATCCCCTGGGCGAATGCAGCCACGAAACTACCCCAGAAAAAGGCCTGGTTCCAGAGTTTTTTGTTGATAGAATGGGCCCGGAATTCAAAAGCGACACCCCGAAAGATCAGCCCGAAGAGAAATGTCAGCAGCGGGATGTAAAGGGCACTGAACAGCACCGTATAAATCAGGGGAAACGAAGCGAACAATGCCCCGCCGCCAAAAACGATCCAGGTTTGATTGGCGTCCCAGACCGGGGCGATGGTGCCGATCAGCACATCCTGCTCCATTTCGTTTTCGGCGCTGGGAAAGAGCAGTCCGACACCCAGGCTGAATCCGTCGAGCAAAACGTAGAGAATCACCACCAATCCGACCAGAAATACCCACAGGTGTATCAGATTCATGCGTCCGCCTCCTTTTCGGGATGGATCGATTCCGCCTCTGCCGGAAAGCCGGCGGCAAGCTGAAGATGCGGTATGGGGCTGGAAAAATCCGGCCCATGGTGAAGGGTTTTCAGGGTAAAATAAAAATAGCTGCTACCCAAAACGGCAAAAAAGATCATGAACAGGGTCAGCGACCAGAGTACGTTACCGGCCGCGATGGGAGAAACACTGTCGGATGTCCGCATCAGGCCATAAACGGACCAGGGCTGGCGGCCGAGCTCGGCCGTAATCCATCCGATGATGGTGGCGGCAAAGCCGAGAGGCTGCACCGCAATCAGGATTTTATAAAATAGCGGCGTATCGAACAGGCGTTTTCGGAACACCAGCACTCCCGCCCACATCATGACCGCCATAAACAGGAATCCGATGCCCACCATGATGCGAAAACTCCAGAACGTGACGGCTGCATTGGGACGGTCGGACGCGGGGAACTCTCTCAATCCGGTCACTTTCCCGTTCAGGGAATGGGTGGTCAGCAGACTGAGCATGTTGGGAATCGTGACGGCAAAGCGGTTTTTCTCGGCAGCCATATCCGGCAGGGCAAACGCCACAAAGGCGGCGCCTCCCTCGGTGTTGGTGTTCCAGTGGGCTTCCATGGCCGCCAGCTTGGCCGGCTGATACTTGGCGACATTCTGCCCCTTGAAATCTCCGACAACCACCTGAAGGGGAGCGATAACCGCCGCCATGATCAGCGCCAGAGACAACGACCGGCGATAGAACGCGTCATGCTGATTTCTCAGCAGAAACCAGGCACAGATACCGGCCACCGCAAAGGCAGCGGTTTCGTAAGAGGCCAGCAGCATGTGCATTAAGTGCGTGGGAAAGGCCGGATTGAAGATGGCATCCATGAAACTGACGACCCGGAATCGGCCGTCGATCAGTTCATAACCGGCCGGGGTCTGCATCCAGGCATTGGCTGCCATGATCCAGAAGGCCGACAGGGAAGCACCCACCGCCACCAGACAGGTGGACAGAAAGTGCACCGCCGGAGACACTCTTTTCCAGCCGAACAGCATGATGCCCAGAAACCCGGCTTCCAGAAAGAAGGCCGTCATCCCTTCATAAGCCATGAGCGGGGCAAAAACATTGGAGACCGCCTGGGAAAACCGGGCGAAATTGGTTCCGAATTCGAATTCCAGTGTGATGCCGCTGACCACCCCGACGGCGAAATGAATGGCGAAAATGCGCACCCAGAAACGATACATCCGGTAATACAGGGGATCGTGCGTGCGAAGCCAGAGCCATTCCACAATGACGAGATACAACGCCAGACCGATGGTCAGGGTGGGAAAGATAATATGAAAGGCAGTGGTGAGACCGAATTGAATTCGGGAAAGCAGAACGACATCCATGGATACCTCGCTGACAGCATGGTTGTGGCGCAAGGAAATCGTTACCGCCCTCGCGCAGAGGAGTGATATCATGCGATATGCTTCGACCCCATTCGGATGGCGGCATATCTTCCGGAATCAGAGGAACGATGCGTTACGCCGAATCCAATAATTATCGGCTTTGGGGAGTTATTTCAAGAGAAATATGAGCGCCAGGCGATTCCGTCCGGTTCTCAGTAGATGAAATCGATGGTGTACCAGTCGGTCTCGAAGTCCCAGAGGGAAACGAAGAAGAAAACATAATGAAGATATAACGGCAGGGTCAACTTGCTGAGCTGGGCTTTGGCCTGAACCTGGTATTGGCGCCCTTTTTCCAGGCGGCTCAAGGGAACGATTTTCAATCCATCGACATCCGCCATCAGTTTCTGGGCTTCTTGCATGGACTGAGCCGTGTGGATTTTTCCATTCTCCCAGGATCGCTCCACGACGAATTCTTTTTTCAGGTTGTTGTATTTGACGGAGTTGGAAATATGCATATCCGCGACGGTCTTGTCGAACCACAGGGAGCGTTTCCGGTAGAGTTTGATGAAAAATGAAAAGGATGCCGGCACGCCGCTCATGATGGCATGAACGGTCTGTTCACGGAACGCGCCCTCGACATTGAGATAAACGATAAGATCATTGCTGGTGTTGGTGACGATCAGGTTGGAGAGGGTGGCATCCTGAGCCGCACAGGGAAGCTGAATCAGCAGCATGGTGCACATAAAAACGACCGCAACCGACAGCATCCATCGGTTGGAGCGGATAATGCACTTCTTAGCAGCAGGCGGCATGAATTCCATTCTTGTCGCAGTTTTCGGACACGACACAGGTTTCCCAGGAAGATTTTTCCGAAAAGATTTTTTCCAGAAAGGCATGATGAAAGGCATGACCGGATTTATGGGTAACGATATGCCCCAGCAGGGGAAGGCCCAGCAGCGAAAAATCACCGATACAATCCAGAAGCTTATGACGGACAAATTCATCTTGAAAACGCAGCCCGCCAGGGTTCAGCACGCCATTTTTATCCACGACGATGGCATTGTCGAGGGAGCCGCCCTTGGCGAGACCAAATCGTTTCAATTGCTCGACCTCGTGAAAGAAACCGAAAGTGCGGGCACTGCATATTTCGTTTTCGAAAAGACATTCCGTGATTTCCGCCGAGAACGTCTGGCATTGAATCATGGGGTGATCGAATTCGATGGAACACGTGATTTTGTATGCCGGAAAGGGAAGAATGGAAACGGACTTTCCGTCTTTTTCAAGGCGGATGGGTTTCTTGATCACCAAAACACATCGGGGAGCGTCCTGCTCGACAATGCCGGATTCCCGCATCAGCCGGGTGAACGGCGCCGCACTGCCGTCCATGATGGGCATTTCATGGCCATCGACCTCCACCAGGGCATTGTCGATGGAAAGTCCGGCAAAACTGGCCATCAGGTGCTCGATGGTGGATACGATAAATCCATCGATCCCGATAACGGTCGCCAGACTGGTATCGACCACCCGGTTGAATCGGGCGGAAATGCCAGGTGAATCCTGAAGGTCGGTCCGGATAAATTTGATGCCGTGATTGACCGGCGCCGGCCGAATTTTCAGGATGACGTTTCTGCCTGAATGAACGCCCACGCCAGAGCAGCTCACAGGCCTCGATATTGTCCGCTGACGGGAATACATGCCCATCCTTCCATTGTATTCATGCCGGAACACCCATGCATGATGTTGATAATTGGTGTCATTATAAAATGTTTTTAATGGAAAAACCATCATTTTATCCAACGAAACCGATACGGCGTTTTCACCGAATTCATTTATCCGGTGTGAATCGAGGATTTTATTTAAAACCTTTTCACGATTATTGACAATGGCTCATGCTTTGGATACTGTAAATCAATATTCAGACGAAAATGACCGACGATTTCCACCCATTTCCCTTCCCGCAGCCTGGGGAATGAACGCTATCAGGAAAAACAATGATTATCGGACTGGATGTAGGCGGTACCTATACCGACGTAGTGCTTCTCAGCAATGAGGGAATTGTCAGAGCCATCAAGGTTCTGACCGATGCAAACGCACTGTTCAAAACCGTTTTGTCCGGCCTCGATGCCATCACCGAAGGCATTCCTCCCGAACAAATCCGCCGGGTCGTTTTAAGCACAACTCTCACGACCAACGCCATCGCCCAAGCCAAGATTTCCAAAGTCGGCATGTTTGTCTCCAGCGGGCCGGGAATCGATCCGGAACTGTACCGCACCCACTCCCATTATGTGGCGGTGTGTGGCTCCATCGATCACAGAGGCCGGGAAATCGAACCGGTCGATCTCTGTGAAATCGAGAAATTCGCCCGGGAATTCGCCGCCGCAGGCATCCGTCATGTGGGAGTCGTCGGCAAATTCTCCACACGCAATCCCCAGCACGAAATCCTCATTCACGACCGGATTCAGCCGTATTTCGAAAAAGTGTTCATGGGGCATCAGATTTCCGGCAATCTCAATTTTCCCCGACGGATCGCCACCACTTATCTGAATGCCGCGGTTTATCCCATTCACAAACAGTTTTTCGAAGCGGTGCAGCAGTCTCTCGAACAAAAAGGGATGACCCTTCCAATCCATATCATGAAGGCCGATGGCGGCACCATGAATTTTGCCGCGTCCATGGATTATCCGGCCCAAACCATCCTGTCGGGTCCGGCGGCCAGCATCATGGGCTCTCTGGCATTCGCCTTCGACGACGAAGAAAGCCTCGTCATGGATATCGGCGGCACCACCACAGACATGGCCATTCTGGTCAATTATGTTCCGGTGCTCAATCCGCTCGGAATCTGCATCGGCCCCTACAAAACGCTGATTCGCTCCCTGGAAAGCCACTCGACACCGATCGGCGGAGACAGCCGTATTACCATCCGGGATCGCAGCATTCATATCGGCCCCGAGCGGTTGGGTCCGGCCATGGCCTATGGCGGCCCGGTGCCCACCCCCACGGATGCGCTGTGCATTATGGGAAGGGTCAAAACCGGCGACCGGGAAAAATCCATCCAGGGCTTTGAGTCGATTGCCAGCGACATGGGATGCTCCGTCGAAACAGCCGCAGCCCGGGTGTTCGATCACACCTGCCGAACGATTCTGAAGGAAGCCCAGGTGCTCATCGACCGCATCAATCAGAAACCGGTCTATACCATTCATGAGCTCCAGGAAGGATATCAGGTCAACCCCCGGAAAATCCTGATTCTCGGCGGGCCTGCGCCTTATTTTGCCCGGCATTTCGAAGAAATTTCCAGTTTTCAGGTGGGGGTCGTTCCGAGATGGGATGTCGCCAATGCCATCGGTGCCGCGCTGGCCAGAACCACCTGCGAAGTCAGCCTCTTTGCCGACACCCATCAGGGATTCGCCATGGCACCCGAAGAAGGATTTTCCGCTGCCGTGTCGTCGGATTTCACCAGTGCCGATGCCATAACGACCGCCGGTGATCTCCTCAAACAAAAAGCCGCCCGGCAGGGGGCCAGCCCGGAAGAAATGGAAATGGAAGTCGTTGAAAACCAGCAGTTCAACATGGTCAAGGGGTTTTACACGGCTGGAAAAAACATCCGGGTCAAAATGCAGATCAAACCCGGACTCATCGACGAGTACGACACCATCGCAGGCATCCTTTCGACGGAGTGAATCATGCTGAAAGCCAGATACAGCACAGGTCTCGTTTTTTTCCCGGCATTCGACTGGGCCATCAGTCCGACCCATCCGGAGCGGGAGGAACGTCTTCTTTATACGCAGGATCAGGTTTTCGAGGAAGGGGTTCTCGACATCGACGGCATCCGGGAGTTCAAACCGGAACTTGTGACGGTTGAAGATATCCAGCGGGTTCATTTTTGTGTTCCGGATGTGGCTGGTGTAACGACAGAATCGCATTTCATCAGCGCCGGCGGGGCCAAAACCATCGGCCGGGCCGTGCTCGACAAGAAGGTGGACCGGGGGTTCGCTCTCGTGAGACCGCCGGGCCACCATGCCATGCGGGTTGTTCATGGCGCACGGGGGTTTTGCAATATCAATATCGAAGCCGTCATGATCGAATATCTGCGGAAGACATACAATTTACAGCGGGTGGCCGTCGTCGATACCGACTGTCATCACGGAGACGGCACCCAGGACATCTACTGGCACGATCCCGACACCCTGTTCATTTCCCTTCATCAAGACGGCCGAACCCTTTACCCCGGCACCGGTTTCCCCAATGAAATGGGCGGTCCTACCGCCATCGGCACGACGATCAACTACCCCCTTCCCCCCGAAACCGGCACGGAAGGTTTTTTATATGCCGTCCGGGAAGTGGTGATGCCCATTCTCGATGATTTCAAACCCGATATCATCATCAATTCCGCCGGGCAAGACAATCATTTTTCAGACCCCATCACCAACATGAATTTCTGTGCCCAGGGATATGCCGCCCTGACCGAAATGCTGTCTCCCGACATTGCCGTTCTGGAAGGCGGGTACTCCATCGAAGGTGCCCTGCCATACATCAACCTGGGAATCATTCTGGCCATGGCCGGACTCGATTACAGCAAGATTCGGGAGCCCAAATACAATCCGGATAAACTCAAGCAAAAACCCGAAATCAGCCGCTGGATACACCGCACCGGCGATCAAATTCTGACCAACTGGCGGCAGCGGGATCAACTGCGGGCCCATGCCCTCTCCGCCCAGAATTTCGCGGAACGCACTCGCAGCATCTATTACGACACCGATAACATCTCGGAAAAGCAGGCTGAAACCCTGAAAGTCTGTGCGGATTGCAGCGGTGTGCTCAAAATCGATTCATCGACAGACAGCGGACGCCGGATTTTAGCCGTTCACATTCCGGTTCGGGCATGCAGCAATTGCATCGCTCTGGGCTATGAATGGTTCGATGCGGCCGATCCCAAAAAGTATCAAGCCGTCTATCTTCAAGACCGACCCAACGATACCTTCACCTCAGCAAAAAAGGGCTGAATCGGTTTTTTCCTTCAGACTTTTTATGTTGCCATGATATATGCCATCTGTCAGAATGAATGCGGCATGAAACCACTGCTGCTCATCAAGCCAGGGATATCCTGTTCTTCCGACACCACCCGTTGAATATTCTCATTCATTCCGATCCATACAGACACACAGGAACAAGAAATGACCATCCAGATACACCATCAGACCCTGGTCTATACAGGCAGGGTGTTCAATTTGTTTCAGGACGCAATCACCCTTCCCAACGGCCATTCCATCAAACTCGACGTGATCCGTCACCCCGGAGCCGCCGCCATTGTTCCATTGACCCTGCATCACACAGTGATTATGGTTGAACAATACCGCCATGCCGTTGGCGGAACGATATGGGAAATTCCGGCCGGCACACTGGACGGTGATGAATCACCGCTGGCCTGTGCCCAGCGGGAATTGACCGAAGAAACCGGTTACGCGGCAGCCGCCTGGCAATTGCTGGGGGAAATCACACCGGTGCCGGGATATTCCGATGAACGGATTCGGATTTTTCTGGCAACGGAGTTGACGATCGCTTCACAGAATCTGGACCCGGATGAAGTGTTGAATGTCCGGGAAATCCCGTTTCCCGATGCTCTGGAAATGATTTCAAAAGGCATTGTTCAGGATGCCAAAACCATTTGCGGGCTGTATATGGCACACGCCTGGATCGCCCGGCACCCGGCGGAATGATATTACCATGCCGTTGACTAAAAAAAGAGATCATCTGAATCTGCTCTGCCATATCGGAGACCTGGCCGCGCTGCTGACCGGCAGCAGCAATATCGAGAATTTCCTCCAGCGCACGGTTGTCATGGTTTCCCGACACCTGCATGCAGATGTCTGCTCCATCTATCTGTATGAAGATTCGTCGCGTGAGCTCGTCCTGAAAGCCACGATCGGCCTCAATCCCGAAGCTGTCAATCACATCCGCATGCGGCCCGGCGAAGGTCTGGTCGGCTACACCCTGATCAAACAGCAGCCGATCTGCGAAGGCTCGGCCGGCAGAAATCCCCAGTTCAAATATTTCGAGGAATCCGGAGAAGAACGGTTCGAGAGTTTTCTGTCGGTTCCCATTTCAAGAGGTGTCGAAAGCATCGGGGTGCTGGTGGTTCAGCATGAAAAGCGCGACTATTTCGACGAGATGGATGTGATGGCGCTTAGAGCGGCCGCATCGCAACTGGCCGGTGCCATTGAAAACGCCAGACTGCTCATGGGCATGAACGATGACCGGGTGGTATCCGTCAGTCCGGCTGTGCTCGAACAACTCAAATTTGTTCGGGGGGAAAGTGCTTCCAGCGGCTATGCCAGCGCGCCATCGACGGTTTTTGGAAAAAGCCACGACTGGCTGCATACCGAGGCTTCCGAAAGTGAAGCCGCCTATTCGCTGAAGCATTTTTACCGGGCCATCCAGTTGACGACAGATCAGCTCCAGGAATTGCAGTCCCGCGTCGCCGAACGGCTTCCGGAAAGTGCCTCGCTGATTTTTACGGCGCATTTCATGATCCTCAAAGACGAGCGGTTCATTCAGGAAATTCTCCGGCATATCGAAAAAGGGGTGTCTCCGCCCGAAGCGGTCCGGATGGTTGCCAGACACTATATCACCCTGTTTTCTGCCAGCCCTTACATGTATCTGCGGGAAAAAGTCAATGACATGGAAGATCTGGCTGGCCGGGTACTGGCCAACTTCCAGACTGGGGACGCCGGGGAAACATCGCTGGAGTGCACCGGCCGCATCGTCATCGCGCGGGAGCTGTACCCATCTGATATTCTCAAGCTGGCCTCCGAAGATGTGGCGGGTATCATTCTGGTCTGCGGCGGTGTCACATCCCATGTGGCCATTATCGCCCGATCCATGCAGATCCCGCTCATCATCGCCGACCGTCCGGAACTGCTTACCCTGCCGGAAAATACCCCCATATTGATGGATGCGGATATCGGCAATATCTACGTCCATCCATCGGAGAAAATCATCCGCCAGTTCGAGAAGCGGAACCAGGCCAGAGCAACGGCATCCGTTCTGGGGGATGCCATGTCTTCAGCCACCGAAACACAGGATGGGCATCGGATTCATCTTCTGGCCAATATCAATATGCTAAGCGAGCTGACCCTCGCCAGAGACCTCAAGGCTGAAGGGATCGGGCTGTACCGCTCCGAATTTCCGTTTCTGATCCGCAACCATTTTCCGTCGGAACAGGAGCAGTACCCGATTTACAAACGTCTCTTCGATGAAATGCCCGATAAACCCGTCACCATCCGTACCCTGGATGTCGGCGGCGACAAGACGCTGGTCTATTCGGATTCGGCCGGTGAATCCAATCCGGAACTCGGACTTCGGTCGATCCGGTTCTCCCTGAAAAATCCGGATATTTTCGAAGAGCAGATACTGGCAATTTTGCAAGCCGGTGCCGGCACCACCCACCTTCGTATCATGTTTCCCATGATCTCGTCGGTCGATGAATTCCAGACGGCGCGCCGCATAGTCCACGACTGCATGGACGAGCTGCATCGGCAGGAACTGCCGCACCATGAGTCTCCACAGATCGGGATGATGATCGAACTGCCGTCGGTGATGGAAATCATGGATACCCTGGCAGATACCGCCGATTTTTTTTCCATCGGCACGAACGATTTCGTTCAGTACATGCTGGCAGTCGATCGCACCAACGAAAAAGTGGCCGGCTACTATCAGCCATGGCATCCATCGGTTTTAAGAAGCCTTGCCAAAATTGTGGAAGCCGTCAACCGGCACAACAAGGAAATTTCCGTCTGCGGTGAAATGGCCCATGAGCCGGAATACATCCCCTTTTTTCTCGGAATCGGCGTGCGGCATCTCAGTGCAGATCCGCAGTTTTTGCCGCGGGTTCAGCGAATCATCCAGCACCTGACGATGCGGGATGCCGCAGCTTATGCCCAGAAGCTCTTGTCGGAGTCTTCCCTGAAGAGAACCCGTGAAATTATGGATGATTATCTGACCTCCATCGATCAAGCCGAACCGACAGCCGTTCTTTTCACATCGCCCGCCTGATTCAGCAGGGCCCTGCATGTTATTGCATCACTTTTTCATTTAATTTTAAGACCTTATTCAGGCAGTTCAAAGGCTTTTTATGCCGCCGATTTCAGGTGCCCATTTCGTTTTTTTGGATAAACAGGGAAAACGTTGGCCGAGATTACGTTTATTCATGCTGATTTCAGGGATCACGCTTTTTCTCTGTTCCATCGTATTTGTTCAATCCCTTTTTGTCATGACAAAACTCACGCTGCCGCCTTCCGTTCAGCAATTGAAGAACAGACTCAAAGTGCTTCAAAAGCAGGAATCACTGTTTCAGGCCTTATCTGCCAAGCCCTTGTGGCTGGAATTCAAACGCGCCGTACAGTCTGCAAACGCCAACGCTTCACCCTCGACAACATCCGTACCACTGTCGGCCCGAAAGACCTTCCGGAAAATTCGCCTGGGATTTTATACGGAAGGGGATACCAACAGCATGTTATCGTTTCGGGCCCATGCCGATCAGTTGACCCATGTCTGCACCGATTGGCTGACCATGACAGACGGCAGCGGAACTCTCATCGTCAAGGCGGCCCCCGAGATCGAGGCTCAGGCCATTCAGAAAGGTATTGTTTTTCTGCCGATTTTAAACAACCTCGTCGGCGACAGCTGGCAGCCCGAAGCCGTGGAAGGGGTGGCCAACGGCCCGGAGGAACGGCGGAACCGTTTTGTTTCCGAGCTGATCGATGCGCTGAAAAAAACCGAGGCCCGCGGCGTTATCGTTGACTGGGGACAGGTGGACCCCACTTACCGGCCGAACATCACCCGGTTGATCCAGTACATGGCTGCCTCCCTGCATGCCGAGAACCTCGAACTGTGGCTGCGGATTCCCATGGGCCGGGAACTGAAAGTTTTCGATCTGGAAGTGCTTTCCGCGGATGTGGATCGTTTCATTGCCACCCTTCACGACGAGAACTCCGAATCGGATATGCCGGGGCCGATTGCCTCCCAGAACTGGTTCGACGGCTGGCTTCAGACGGTGACCGCCTATGGTAAACCCTCGCAGTGGATTGTGGAAATGGGATCGTACGGGTATGACTGGGGCAAGGATGAAAAAAAGGCCGAGACCATCGGCTTTGGAGACATCATGACCCGTGCCGGCCGATCCGGACTGCAAACATGCGAAGTCAAAGCCCCCCTGTACAATCCCGGATTTTCCTATACGGATGCCGGCATCGAGCATACGGTATGGTTCCTGGATGCGGCGACCTTCACCAATCAGTTCCAGACGGCCCGAAATCTGGGCGTTGGCGGTATTGGTATTTATCCCTTGGGATCGGAAGACCCGGCGATCTGGACAGCTCTCAGCATGAAACCCTTCGATATCACCCCGGAGACGCTGGAAAAGATTGGCTCACTCAAAGCCGCGGGCGCCACCCATGTCGGTGTTGGAGAATTTTTGACCATCGAAGACAATCGCTCCAACGGCATCCGCCGCCTCCAACTCGATTCCGATGGAAAGGTGACGGAGGTTTACGAACAATTCCCCAACTATTTAACGGTCAGTCATCAGGGAAAGGGCAAAGAAGACGAAGTGGCCATCAGTTTCGACGACGGCCCAGACCCGGAGTGGACGCCGCAGATTCTGGATATCCTCAAAGATAAAGGGGTCAAGGCCTCATTTTTTGTCGTGGGCTCGACCATGGAGGAAAACCCGGCACTTGTCCGGCGTATCGTTGCCGAAGGACATGAAATCGGGGTTCACACCTACACCCACCCGAATCTTTCCCAGATTTCGGAAGAACGCGCCCGGATCGAATTGAACGCCACCCAGCGCCTTATCGAAACGCTGACAGGCCGATCGACCATCTTGTTCCGGCCTCCCTACAATGCGGATTCGAGGCCGACCAGTTTCTCCGAAATCCTGCCCCTTAAAATATCCCAGGAGATGGGATATCTGACGGTGGCCGAAGACATCGATCCCGAAGACTGGGCCGAGCCCGGTGTCGATCAGATACTGGAGCGGGTGAAACAATACCGTCAGGCGGGCGGCAATATCGTGCTCCTCCACGATGCCGGTGGAGACCGCAGCCAGACCGTCGCTGCGCTGCCGCTGATTCTGGAATACCTGGACGACCGCGGGGATCATGTCGTTTCCCTGGCCCGGCTTCTTGGTGAATCGCCGGAAGTCGTGATGCCGGTCGTTCAGGAAGCGAAAATGACCGTCACCCGCATGATCAGCAGCAGTGGATTTCGGATACTTCATGCCGTCACGATGTTTTTGTGGTCGTTCATGATTGTCGCAACCTTCCTGGTGGTGGTGCGCACCCTGGCAGTCACGGTATTGGCTCTGATCCAGCGGCATAAGTTCTCCAATAACCCGGCATCGGACTTCTCCCCTTCCATCAGTGTGCTGATTGCAGCCTATAACGAGGAAAAAGTCATCGAAAAAACGCTGCAATCCGTATTATCGACCCCATATTCCGGAAATATATCGGTATGGGTCGTCGATGACGGCTCATCCGACCGCACCGCTCATGTCGTGGAAACATTTTCACGGAAAGACAGCCGGGTCCGTCTGATCCGGCAGACCAATCAGGGAAAAGCGCTCGCGCTACAAAACGGGCTGGCCGCCATTACCGACGATATCGTGGTCATGCTCGACGCCGACACCCAGTTTCAGCCGGAAACCCTGATGCGGCTGGTTCAGCCCCTTCAGGACTCGCAGGTTGCTGCCGTATCCGGACATGCCAAGGTCGGCAATCTCCGAAGCTTCATTGCCCGCTGTCAGGCACTCGAATATATCTGTGGATTCAATCTCGACCGTCGGGCCTATCATTATCTGAACTGCATCACCGTCGTGCCGGGTGCCATCTGCGCGGTGCGAAAAAGCGCTGTGTTTCAGGTCGGCGGCATCTGCACCGATACCCTGGCCGAAGATACCGATCTGACGTTGACGCTGCATCGGCATGGATACCGCATCGCCTACGTCTCCAACGCGCTGGCACTGACGGAAGCCCCCGAAACCATAGCAACACTGGCAACGCAGCGTTTTCGCTGGGCATTCGGCACCATGCAGTGTCTCTGGAAGCACCGGGACATGGTCATGAACCCCCGCTTCAAGGCCTTGGGGTGTTTCAGCCTTCCCGGTATATGGTTTTTTCAGGTGATCCTGGTCGCCATTGCCCCGGTGATCGATGCTTTGATGATCGCCTCCCTGCTGTTCGGGAAAATCAGCCCGCTATTGTTTTCTTATTTCGGCATATTCCTGCTGATGGATTTTCTGTTGGCGGCCCTCGCCTGCCTGATGGAGCATGAGCCGCTCCGCCGAGCCTGGCTGATTCTGCCCATGCGTTTTGTTTACCGGCCATTGCTGAGCTGGGTGATCTGGAAATCATTGATCAAAGCGGCCAAAGGGGCCTGGGTGAGCTGGGGAAAACTGGAACGAACGGCATCGGTGACCGGATGAGGGGGGATACGTCCATGCACACTATCCGACATCGGTTTTTCAAATTGATCCGCCGGGCAATGCTGGTTGTGTTGCCGTTGTTTTTCGGAAGTCCGGCAGATATTCCAGCCACCGGGATTCCGGATATTCCTGTTCAGGAGTTGGCTGTTCCGGAAAAAGGAATATACACCGGCGCGTATGTGGATTTCGGTGAGGGGGAGGACGATGTCACATTGGAAGCCATCGAAAATTTCGAAAAACTGGTGGGAAAACATCAGGCGGTGATCGGCATCGGCAATTTCTGGGGAGAGCAGCAATTTCCGGCCAAAAACGTGCATATCATCACCAGCTACGGCGCCGTTCCCTTGTTGTACTGGTCTCCGTGGGACAAGCCATATTCAGAAAACGCGCTGCCGGATCGATTCAATCTCTACAACATCCTTGCCGGGATGTGGGATGCCTATATCGATAAATGGGCCGATGATGCCCGGCAATTCGGCAAGCCGCTGCTGGTTGCGTGGGGGCTGGAAATGAACGGCACCTGGTTTCCCTGGTCCGGATATTATTACGGCGCCGGCCAGGGGGATTCCGTCAACAAACCGCCGGAGTCCATCGGTCCAAAGATTTACAAGCAGGCATACCGGTATGTGGTGGATCGGGTTCGCCGGAAAGGTGCCCACAATATCCAGTGGGTTTTTCATGTGAACAATTTCTCGCATCCGGGCGGAGATTGGAACCGATTTGCCGCCTACTATCCCGGATACAATTATGTCGATTGGCTCGGGATGAGTGTTTACGGCAAACTGGATAAATACATGACGTGGGGTTCGTTTTTTGATGTCTGCAATCAACCGTACCAGGAAATCTGCAAAGTGGATGTCTCCAAACCGGTGATGCTTGCGGAATGGGGCGTGGGGGAATTTCCGAGTGCAGGGAACAAAGCGGCATGGTACAAAAAGGCATTCCTTGATATCAAGGAGCAGTTTCCCCGAATCAAGGCAGCGGTTTACTGGCATGAACGCTGGCAGAATTCCGATGAATCGTACAGCAATCTTCGGGTCAACTCTTCCCCCGAAGCACTCGAAGCATTTCGAAAAGGATTGGAAGACAATTACTGGATCGGCAAGCCCCGATTCTCCAACAAGGAATCATCCGGATCGTCTTCTTTAAAATGAACCGTTTCCTTGATGGTATATTGGGGTTTCGCATTCAGGCTCAGATACATTCTCCCCATGTACTCGCCGATCAAACCAATGGAGGTCAGAACCATCCCGCCGATGATCAGATTGATCAACACGAGCGTCAGCCAGCCTTCCACCTTGTGATCCGATAAAAAATAATCGATCAAATAATAAACGGCCAGCCCGAAACCCAGAGACGCCACCAGAAAACCCATGAGCGATGCGATGCGAAGTGGATAAACTGAAAAACTGGTGGCCAGTTTGAAAAAAACGGACATGGACCGGAAAAAATTGAAATTGCCGCGTCCCCGAAAGCGTTCATGGTGTGCGATGGTGATCTGCGTAACATTGCTGGTGATTTGAAGCAGCAGGCCTTGGACGTAGGGATAAGGCCCCCGGTATTTCAGCACCTCATCCACCACGTCCTTGCGGATGATCTGAAAGGGAGACAGATAAATGTGTTTGGGTTTGTCGATCAGGATATCGGCGATCTTTCCGTTGAACCAACTGCCCAGATTTTTCCACAATGCCTGGTTTTTCTTCAAAAAATTGGCATAGCAAATATCATATCCCTTCCGGCATTCGTCATAGAGCTTCATGATATCATAAGGAGAATGCTGGATGTCGTCATCCATGATCACCGTGTAATTTCCGGCGGCGTACGACAGCCCGGCCATGATGGCATTGTCTTGTCCGCTGTTCTTGCGAAGATTCACCCCGATGATATCGGGATAGACTTTGCATAATTCAACGATGACATCCCAACTGCGGTCTCTGCTGCCGTCATTGACCAGGATCAGCTCATAGCGCATGTCTGACAGGGCGTCCTGAATCTGTCGGGCCAGTTCGGCGAGATTGTCCTGACTGTTATAAACCGGAATGACGATACTGAGGTCTTTCATGGATGGTGATGAGAATATCCTTTTTTTCCGATACGATCTGATAAGAAAAACGATGTGTTTCCTGGAATCGGTTCAGCATCTGTGTCAACGAATTCCGGTCGAAACGAAACACCTCTGCGCCGTTTTTAACGGCCGATGCCTGGGCACCGATTTTTCCAATGCCGTTTTTCAACGCGGTGATGTTTCGAACCGGTTCGGAGAGAATGATTTTCCGTGAACAGGATGTCATCAAATCCCATATTTTTTCAAGGTTGGCGTTGAAATGGTACAGCGATCCGGCAAAAATCAGTACATCAGCGCGGGGCAGGCTTTCGATGGACAATATATCCGCACACACGGCATGATGGCCGTTTTTCCGGGCATGCGCGACAAAAGCCTCGTTGATGTCGTAACCGATCCAGGATCGTGCGCTCTCTTTGCAATAGGAAGCAATATGAATATCGCCGAAACACAGCTCGACCACTGACTGATCAACTTTTCCGATCTGGTCGGTGATATCGTTGAACCGCCGCCGGTATTTCCCCAGATAGAGCATGTTCATGACGAACCGGTATGCCCAGATGTTCCGGTAAATCAAACTGACATCGTCTTTCACTTTATGATCCTGGCAGTTATTTGATATAATTAATAAAAAAAGACTGAAGACATCCAGTGGAATGATGCTGTCAAATGTATCGCATCGCACCGGCACTGTCAAATCAAGATTATTTTGAACTCCGCCGTTACAGCCTTTCTTCAAACCATAATAGATGAGGGCAGCGCATGCTTGATTTTATGCGTCATGAAAGTTACATTACATCAAGATTATTTTTATGTCCGAACGTTGCGGAAATTATTTTTAACTGAAGATCAGTGGCGGATTTTGCCAGTGATAAAGGAAACCCATGACGAATTACGATAATTTCGATGATGCCATCGACATCCGGGTATGCAAGGGGGATATCGATTATGAAGGCATTATCAGGCATATCAACGATGGGGTGGTCATCATCAGAGAGGGCACCATTGTCTTTGCCAACAACGCATTTTATGAAATTTCCCGGAAAACGCCGGAACAGGTCATCTCCGCCCCGTTCACGAATTTCATCGCTCCCGCCGATCAGGAACGGGTAACGCGATACTGTACGGAACAGCTTTTTACCGAGGGCATATCCGACCGGATCGAATTTGTCATGCCGCTGGATCATGGCGAAGCCATCATCATGATGAAGGTCAGCATTGTGGAGTGCGGCGGCATACCGGCGATACTCGCGGCATTGACGGACATCACCGAACGCCGCAAAACACGGGACGAGCTCCAGAAGATGAAGGCCCGTCTCGAAAGCATTCTGCATTCCATGAATGAAGTGGTCGTGTCGATGTCGTCGGACGGGCATCAGATTCTGGCCATCAATCCGGCTGCTGAAGCGCTTTATGGTGTACCGGTCAGAAACTTTATCAACCGGCAAAGTCATATTCTGGGGTTCGTTCATCCGGACGATCTTGGCAAAGTCCGGCAATTTTACGGCAACCTGACCGAATCCGAATTCGACAGCATGCAGTACCGGATTATCGGCAGCAACCGCAAAGTCCGGTGGGTCTCGGATGAAGGGCATGTCGTCTATTCGGCTCAGGGACAAATCCGCCGGATCGACCACGTCATCCGGGATATCACCGAAGAGAAAAAAGCCATCGACGCCCTTCGGGAAAGCGAAGCCAAATACAAAAATTTTTTCGAATCCACCAGTGACATGGCCTTTACACTGACCACCGATGGAAAATTCATCGACATCAACGATGCCGGATTGAAGCTTCTCGGATTCGAAAACAAAGCGGAAGCGCTCGCCAGCAATGTCAAAGACTTTTATGTGGATATTGCGGAGCGGACCGGACTTCTCGAAGAAATCTACGGGAAAGGGCTGGTTGAAGGCAAGCATGTCAATTTCCGGAACAAGGCCGGAGAAATCATCGAAGTCGCCGTCACCTCCCGGGCCAAGATGGACGATGCCGGCAATTTCGTCTGCCATGAGGGGATTATCCACAA
The DNA here is from genome assembly GCA_964495045.1 of uncultured Desulfobacterales bacterium. Lineage (GTDB taxonomy): Bacteria > Desulfobacterota > Desulfobacteria > Desulfobacterales > Desulfatirhabdiaceae > RAAP-1. The sequence goes on from CAZBUL010000026.1 coordinate 19,763, forward strand.
CATCAGCAAGGCCATGGAAGACCAGCGAAACCGGGTCGTGCGCAACACGGCCGGCAGCATGTGCCATTATCTCAACACCCATCTGATGACACTGTGCGGCTCCAAGGACGACTTAAGCGACGACATCCGGTCACTGAATGCACTCATAGAAAAAATGGCTGCCGGGGAAGGCTCTCCGGAAATTCTCACACAGATTCAATCGCTGATGGAAGACATTCTTTTTTTCAATGAAGCCATCAGCAAGGCCTATGAAAAGATTTCGGAAGTGACCACTGCGTTCAACAAGGCTTTTCTTTACAAGGAAGAGTCGTATTCGACCAAAACGATTCTCGATATTTTCAAATCTTATGGTTATGAAGAAAAAATGTAAAACGATCGGATCGATTCCGGTCGCAACCGATCCCTAACCCAACCATCAATGAAAAAGGAGGAAAGATGATATCTTTGATTGTCATTCTGGCCATTGGCCTGGCCGCCGCTTTCTGGGTCATCGGCATCTATAACAATCTGGTTCGCGGAAGAAACGAGGTCAAGAGTGCGTGGAGCTCTATCGATGTTCAGCTCAAGCGCCGATATGACTTGATTCCCAATTTGATCGAAACGGTCAAGGGCTATGCCGGTCATGAAAAGCAGACACTGGAAGCCGTTATCAGCGCCCGGCAGCAGGCCGTCAGTTTTACCGGCAGTGTGGAAGACAAAGCGAAAGTTGAAAACGCCCTCACCTCGAGCCTGCGGTCTCTCTTCGCCGTGGCCGAAGCCTATCCCCAGCTCAAGGCCAACGAAAATTTCATGTCCCTTCAGGAAGAGCTGGCCGCCACAGAGAACAAGATCGGATTCGCCCGGCAGTATTACAACGATGCCGCCATGCGGTACAAGAACCAGGTCGAGATTTTCCCGAGCAACCTGATCGCCGGACCTTTCGGTTTTCAACCCGAAGCGTTTTTTCAGGTAGATACGGCGGAAGAGAAAATCGCACCAAAGGTGAAATTTTAGATAATTGAATTCAATACCGGAATATTGAAGCCAGAACATAGTCCAAGAAACTACCCGTCGGCATACTATAGACTTTCAGAAAAATAATTTCGCGGCGTTATCGGTTGGAGATATACTACAGTATAATCTCCTCCCTGCTGCCTTGCGAAATGAATTTTCTGAAAGTCTATATAATTACCCCCCAAAAACTGAACAGCCTGCTAAGAAACTATCTCAAAAGTTGAATTGGCTTCAGTAATGGTCACGACATTGTGCTATCAGTATGGTTCCGTTTTCTATACTATAGACCAGTCGATGACAATGGTCGATACGACGTGACCAAAAGCCGGTCAATTGATATTTAAGCGGCTCGGGTTTCCCGATACCGGAGAACGGGCTACGTTTAATATCGCTGATTAACTCGTTGATACGTTTAAGAATGGTGCGATCGGCTGTTTGCCAGTAGAGGTAATCTTCCCACCCTCTTGATGCAAATTTAATCATCGTCAACCAGTTCCTTGAATGAGCCGCCGCCATTGCGAAGCTCATCCACCGCTTCCATCAACCGCTTGGCCCCTTTCGGGTTTCTCAGCAGATACGCGGTTTCCTCCATTGCGTGATAGTCATCAAGCGAAATGATTACAACCGGCTTGCCACGCTGACTGGTGACCACCACCGGCATGCAATCATCGTTGACCCGGCGCATCACATCGGCAAAGTGCTGACGGGTATAGCTATAGGTTAGGGCATCCATGTATCAGTCCTCCTTATTAATTGTACAAAATATAGCACAACAGAATGCGCCTATCAATTGATTACTTCAATGAAAGATCCACTTCGTCTCGGTTCGCTTACCATACAAAGAATCGTCATTCAGTTCCCTGTTCAGGTCGGCCGCTCGGATCGATGTCTCCCCGCACCGCCTCCAGCCAGGCCGTCAGCACCGGATCCCCCCATGTCAACAACCTCACCCCTTCGCGTCCGCTCATCATCCGGCCGGATTCATCCAGGGTCGGTGCGGTCGGCGGGTGCCGGTCCGCCAGTTGGCCGTTGAACGTCGCCAGAATTTTCTCGGTCGGGCTGATGCCCAGGTGTGCCGGTGCGCTGATCCAGTTGATGGAAAGACAGGCCCGGATTCCATCTGTTTCGGGATGGTTTCCGCCCGGTTCAGGAATTACCAGAATTCGCATGTTCGGCGCCGGATGCGCCAGACAGAAAGCGGCCAGCCGCCGTTTTTTCAAGTCCGTCAGAAGGCCCAGCAACTGATTGGGTTCATTGTGACCAAACCCCTTGCGTCTGGCGGTATGGGCCTCATCGACAATCACCAGATCCCAGGGATTTCCGACCGAAAGAACCTCTTCGCGCCGGTCATTCCGGGCAATCAGGTGCCGGGAGACCATGACGATGCCGTCTTCTTCGAGGGGATGATCGGTTCATCATGGATTAGCGGCCAAATTTCACCAATTCGCTGAGAAACTATAGGCTTTCAGAAAATTCATTTCGCAAGGCAGCAGGGAGGAAATAGGCCTTTTTCGGCCATTCCCGACCGATAACATGGATGAGCGAATGAGGTGCCATGGGGAAAAAGGGTTTCTTTTACCATCCTTTGATTTATATAAAAACAATGATTTTTT
>CAZBUL010000027.1:0-15751 GCA_964495045.1 uncultured Desulfobacterales bacterium
TTTTTTCGTTAATGCCAGGTTGTTGAATCAATGGAGATGGATGGTGAAAGGCTTCAGGAACATTTCAACCGTAAATGCAGGGTTGCTGATGATTCTTCTTCTGCCGCTCGCCATATATGGTCAGGATGTTCAGTCCATATCCTTTCTGCCGCAATGGACCCCCCAGGCCCAGTTTGCCGGGTATTACGTCGCTGTCCAAAAGGGATTTTATCAAAAACGGGGAGTCGATCTTCACCTGCTAACCGGTGGTCCGGACAGTCCTCCCGCCGATTTTCTGAAGCATCGGAAAACCGATTTTACAACTATGTTTCTCTCCGAAGCTATCCATCTGCGGGTTCAGGGCCTTGACCTGGTCAATGTGGCACAAATCGGACAAAAATCGGGGTTCGTTCTCATTGCCCGAAAATCGAGCCGGATTTTCACCCCTGAAGACCTGAACGGAAAACGTGTCGGCCTTTGGGCGGACTCTCAGATTCAGGCATTGGCATTTTTCAGAAAATATCGGATTCAGGTTCATGTCGTTCCCCAGACCTACACCATCAACCTTTTTTTAAGAGGCGGCCTGGATGCCGTTTCCGCCATGTGGTACAATGAATATCATACGATTCTCAATTCCGGCGTGAACGCCGATGAGCTGACCACCTTCTTTCTCGATCGAAACGGCCACGATTTTCCGGAAGACGGCATCTATTGTCTGCGTGAAACCATCTCCGATACCGGCATCTGCCGGAAATTCATCGCCGCTTCCCTTGAAGGATGGCGGTATGCATTCGATCATCCGGATGAGGCCATCGACATCGTCATGACTTACGCGCAATATGCCCATATCGGAACCAACCGCGTCCATCAGCGATGGATGCTGGATCGCATCCGGGATATTTCCCTGGTGGACGGCGACACCGCTTCCATGGGAAAGCTGTCTGTAGAAGACTATCACACAGTGGCTCAAGAGCTAAAAACCAACGGCATGATCGATCATATTCCGAATTTCAATGAATTTTATGTTCCTTGCCTGGATGATGCCTCCTAAACGAAGTCTGGCGTTCAAGATCGCCTCCCTGACCCTTCTGGGAACGGCCGGTATTTTTTTCGGCGTATTGTATTACAATTACGCGGTATCCAGAGAAACGGTTTTGAAAACTGTCGAAGACAACACCCATTATCTGACCTTATCGACAGTCCATAAAATCGAAAGCACTTTGCTGGGAATCGAAAAAGTTCCCCGTTTTCTGGCGGCCTCCCTTGAAAACCAGGTGTATTCCCGAACAATTCTTCTGAAATCCATCGAAAATATTTTGGTGACCAATCCGGAGGTTAACGGCGCGATGGTGGCCTTCGAACCGTTTCTTTTCGATCCGAACATCCGCTATTACGGCCCGTATATTTACCGGGAAAACAGCACATTCAAACACCTTACTGAAGAGATCGCCTTCAATTACTGTTTATGGGACTGGTATCTGATCCCCAAAGAATTGAATAGACCCGTTTGGTCCGAACCGTATTGTGACATCGGTATCAGCAACATTGTGATGACCACTTTTTCCGTGCCTTTTTATCGAATAAACCATGATGAAAAGCTCTTCAGCGGTGTGGTAACGGCCGATCTGTCCCTGCAATGGCTCAAAGACATCGTTTCTCAGATCACGATTTATGAGTCCGGTTATGCTTTTTTGATTTCCCAGTCCGGTGTCTTCGTGTCGCATCCGAACAAGAATCTGATCATGAACGAAAGCATTTTCAGCATCGCCGAAGCCACCGGCGATGCAGCCCTTCGCATCATCGGCAGAGACATGATTCATGGAAAAAACGGTTTTGTTCCGCTGAATCGCCATCTTACCGGGAAAATTTCCAGGATGTATTACTCGCCCCTGTCTTCGACCGGTTGGTCTCTGGGGATTGTCGTTCCAGAAAACGAACTGTTTGGAGGACTGCATGCCCTCACCCTGAAACTGGTCTTGATCGGCTTGTTCGGTTTTACCCTGCTGTTTCTGATGATCGTTGTCATCACCGGTAAAATGACCCGGCCCATCAGCACCCTTGCCAGCAAAACCATCGAAATCGCCAAAGGGAATCTGGACATCGAGCTTCCCGTCTCCAATTCCAACGATGAAATCGAAGATCTGACGTCCTCTTTCGAAAATATGCGCGCCGCACTGAAAGAATACATCAGCGATCTGAAGGAAACCACCGCCATCAAGGAACGAATCGAAAGCGAGCTGCGGATCGCCCATACCATTCAGATGAGTTTTTTACCCAAGCGATTCCCGCCGTTTCCGGAAAAACCGGAATTCGATATCTATGCCACCCTGATTCCGGCCAAAGAGGTGGGAGGAGATCTATACGACTTTTTTCTGCTCGACGACAGCCATCTGTTTTTTTCCATCGGCGATGTTTCGGGAAAAGGTGTGCCGGCAGCCCTTTTTATGGCGGTCAGTAAAACCCTCATGAAAGGCATTGCCAGTGAAAAGATTCCTCCCGCCGACATTCTCGGACGCACCAATCGGGAGCTCTGTATCGACAACGACTCCATGATGTTCTGTACGGTGTTCTGCGGAATTCTGAATATTTCAACCGGAGAGCTTGTTTACGCCGGTGCCGGGCACAATCCGCCGGTCACCGTTACGTCGGACGGCCGTACCGCATGGCTGGACGTCTCCCCCGAAATTATGCTGGGCGTCATGGAAGATGCCGGCTACCATACGCAGCAGACCATTTTGAAATCCGGAGACAGCCTGATATTATACACCGACGGGGTAACCGAAGCCATGAACCACGAAAACAAGCTCTATTCCAACGAACGGCTGCTCCAGACGCTGGAAAGACAACAAAGCGGCTGCGCTCAGGAAATCGTCGAAAACATCCTGCTGTCGGTACACGAATTTGTCGGTGCCGTCGCGCAAAGCGACGACATTACCGTTTTGGCGCTGACATACAAGGGCGGCGGCACGCATCCGGATGTCTGAACCGGATGCATGCTGTGGGATCACTATGACACAGCCGGATGAAACGGAAGATACATTTTTCAACGGCCGGATACGGGTTTTCCAGCATCGGGAGGGATACCGGTTCTCGATCGATGCGGTGCTGCTGGCTGCTTTTTCGTCCCCTAAACCCACAGACCATATCGTGGATCTGGGCACCGGCTGCGGGATCATCCCCCTGATTATCGGCAGCCGATATCCGGAAACCCGGATCGTGGGCGTCGAAATTCAACCGGATTTGGCAAGTCTTGCCCGTCGGAATGTGGAAATCAACGGATTTCAAGAGCGTATCACCATTATTCAGGACGATATGCGATCCCTTTCCATCAAAGCTGTGTCGGGGCCGGTGAATCTCGTAATCAGCAACCCCCCCTACCGAAAAAGCCGATCCGGCAGAATCAATCCGCATTCACAGCGGGCGGCCGCCCGGCACGAAATCCTCGTGACCCTTCCCGATATGACAGCCGCAATTTCTCGGCTGCTCGATATTTCCGGCCGTTTTGCCGTCATTTACCCTGCCGATCGGATCACGGATCTGCTGGCCCATCTGCGATCCGCCGGCCTTGAACCCAAACGCATCCAGACCGTTCATTCCCATATCCACGACCCGGCCCGCCTCGTTCTGGTCTCGGGCAGCAAAGGGGGACGGCCGGGGGCCGCTGTCTTGGAGCCGCTGGTCATATTTCAACCGGACGGATCGTATTCTGAAAACGTTCGCGTCATGTTCGATCCATGAACGCCGGGATCAATCGTCGGTCAATCGATTGATGACCTGACCGGTCACCACTTTGGGATAAAAATATGTGGACTTTCTGGGCATGATTTCTCCAGATTCGGCAATCCGCTGAACTTGATCGATTCGGGTGGGATTCAGCAGGAATACGGCATCACTATCTCCATTTTCAACGGATGCCAGGGCCGCCTCCGTTTTACTGGAATACCGCATGATGGATTCATCGTCCAGTTGACTGGAACTCAATCCCAGCAGGTCCATCAATATCAACCGGGTCAAGACCGTTACATCCAGATCCAGCATGCGCTCCGACATTTCCTTTCCATACATGCGCTGCATGACACCGGACTTCAGATCCAGCAAATATCCAGTCGGGTCATTTTTCATGACCACACCGATCCGGGTTCGGCGGGTTTCGGCCCGCAGGGAACCATCCCACTTTTCGGAGGCCGCACCGGAAACAACATCTGCATCGACCGAAAACGGGGTGACATCGAAACATTCCTTGGCCGTGGGGATAAACTGCTGGATTTTTTCCGGAGACAGCGTTTTCACCATCCGGTGGGCCGGCAGAATCACCAGCCCCGGAGCTTCCATGCCGCACAGATACATCATGATAAAATTGGCTGGATGCTCCGGCGAAAAACCAGGTGTTCGATCCGCCAGCCACTGCCGATAGTTCAACGCGGTTTCGTACCGGTGATGACCATCGGCGATAAACAAAGATCGGCCGGCCATGAAGGCTGCGATTTCCCGGTGAACAGCCGCATCCGTCACCCGCCACAGCCGGTGCGTGTGAGCGTAGGTATCGACAAATTCCATGTCCGGTGCTTGATTGGTGCAGGATTGTCTGAGGGTATTCATGACCGATTGTTCGGGATCCGAATACAAAGAGAATATCGGGCTGTAATTGGCATGGCAGGCTTTCATCAGCTCCAGTCGTTCCGACTTGACACGGGAAAATGTTTTTTCATGCGGCAGCACCACCCCTTTATCAAAGGGTTCCAGCGCCACCCGTGAGATCAGGCCCCATCGGGTGATCTGCCGGGATTGCACTGAAAAATCGATGGACGTCAGATACAATGCCGGAACGGGATCCTGAATCAGAACACCTTCGGACAGCCAGTCCGAGAAAAACCCAGCCGACCGGGTATGCCGATTGTTTTCGGGTGTATCGGTTTCATGAATTTTTCCCAGAATCAATCGAATGATATTCCAGGGATGCCGGTCATAAAAAGCAAGTTGTTCTTCGGGGGTAATGACATCATAGGGAGGGGTGGCGACAGGTGCCAGGTTCTCAACCCGTTCGGGATTATAGACGACTCCCCTGAATGGAACGATTTTGGCCATCGGACAATATCCTTATTTATACATGCAAAACCATGACGGACACACATCTCATCGATGTTGTCGCTCGAGACGACATGGATAACCGAATCAAACGTAAACCGGTCATCTTTTTGTAAAATGCCGGGAAGAAATACTATAATCCCAAAGGTTATTCAAGACTGAATGCAAAAAACATAACAAGATGATTGACAGGTTTTATCAAAAAGTATATTTAGGATTGTCTTAAGTCAGAGGGTGATGGAGAGGTGGCCGAGCGGCTGATGGCCCCGCTCTCGAAAAGCGGTATCCTGTCTAAAAACGGGATCGTGGGTTCAAATCCCACCCTCTCCGCCAAAGATTTGGGCCTGAAAGATGATCCCCCCCTGTATGTGGTACTGGTCTGATACTGGAGAGATGTCCGAGCGGCTGAAGGAGCACGACTGGAAATCGTGTGCGCTGTCAAAACCGGCGCCGAGGGTTCAAATCCCTCTCTCTCCGCCAGTTTCATATCCGTTTCCAGCCCCGATCCTGTGGTGTTGACACCCGATCTGACACCCTTCCGAAGACTTTCCCGGAAAAATCGCTATGTCTTATTTGGTTCTTGCCCGTAAATATCGACCCCAGACTTTTGCGGATGTCGTCAAGCAGGATCATGTCACTCAGACCCTGAGTCATGCCATCACCGCCGGACGGGTGGCACATGCCATTTTGTTTACGGGGCCGCGGGGAACCGGCAAGACCACCATTGCCCGCATTTTGGCAAAAGCCTTGAACTGTCAACAGGGGCCGACCATTTCCCCCTGCAATACCTGCCGTTCCTGCACGGAAATTACATCGGGTCAGGCTGTCGATGTATTTGAAATTGACGGTGCCTCCAACAACAGTGTGGATCAAGTTCGCGATCTCAGAGAAAACATCCGGTACATGCCTTCCCACAGCCGGTATAAAATCTACATCATCGACGAAGTCCACATGCTGACAGCCGCCGCCTTCAACGCCCTGCTGAAGACCCTCGAAGAACCGCCAGCCCATGTGCTGTTCATGTTCGCCACCACCGAACCGCAAAAGATTCCGCTGACAATTCTTTCACGATGCCAGCGCCACGATCTTCGCCGAATCGATACCGAATCCATTTTTCTTCATCTGCAGTTCCTCTGTCACAAAGAATCGGTGAACATTCCTCCGGAAAGTCTGCGCACCGTTGCCCAGGAATCCGGCGGCAGCATGCGGGATGCCCTGAGCCTTCTCGATCAGATTCTGTCTTTTTCAGACGGCGCCCTCACCCATGAAATGGTCATCCAACTGCTCGGTGTCATTGACAGAGAGTTTCTCTTCGATTTTTCCCAGGCGGTTTTAAACGGAGATATCACCGAAGTCCTCAATCTGCTGGAAACCGGCTATGAAAACGGTATCGATTTAAAACGCCTCTACCTCTCGCTGGTCGAGCATTTCCGCAATCTGCTCGTTGTCAAAATCAGCAAGACCGCTCAAAAACTTGTGGACGTTCCGCCCCATGAAATCGAACGGATGAAACAGATCGTCAAACCGGTTTCCCCGGCGTCTTTAAACCATGTTTGCGACATGCTGTTTTCAGCAGAAGCGACCATCCGTTATGCCACGCTGCCCAGGATCGCTCTGGAACTCGTCTTTTTTCGGATCATTCACACCCGGCCGGCGCTGCCCATCGATACCCTCATCGAGAAGCTGGATTTATTGCGAAAGCAAGGCCCCCATCTGTCTCAGATTGTAGAAGATCAGCATTCATACATGATTCCCGAGATCGACATCGCTTCTGCATCCGATCAGCCGCCGCCCGCACCGGTGTTCGAGCCTCCTTCGGCAGCCGCACCGCTGCCAGCCGCGGAAAAAACGCCAGATACGCCCCTTTGCGTTGAGCTGCTTGATTCGCCATCCGGAATGGAGACAATTCTGAAACGGATTGTCGAAAAGGTGTCGGAGACATCGCGGTCGCTGGTTCCCATCATCTCCCGATCCACCTTGAAAAAAATCGGAGACGATGCCATCGAGATCCGTTTTTCCGGAAATGGATTCAACCTCGATCGTATCCGTCAGCCGAAAAACGACGCGCTGCTGAAATCGGTCGTCGGCCAGATATTTGAAACCCCGATCCGCCTGATTGTTCAGACGGAAAAAGAACCGCTTCCAGAAAGCCAGGTGCGGGCTACGCAGGCCCAGTATCTGAAACAGGAAGCCCTTAGCCATCCCCTCGTTGCCGATGTTATCGAAATTTTCGGGGGAACCATTGTCGATATCCAGATAGATGATAAGGAGAGACCCGCATGATGAAAAATATGGGACAAATGATGAAACAGGCCCAGAAGCTTCAATCCAAAATGATGAAGCTTCAGGAAGAAATGGCGGAAAAAACGATCGAAACGACGTCGGGCGGCGGGATGATCAAAGTCGTTGCCAACGGCAAACAACAGATTGTCTCAATTCAGATCGAAAAAGAAGTCGTGGATCCGGAAGATGTCGAGATGCTTCAGGATTTGATTCTGGCGGCGGTCAACGACGCCCTGTCCAAATCCCAGGAAATGGTTTCTTCGGAAATGGGTAAACTCACCGGCGGATTGAACATCCCCGGATTGATGTAACATCGATGAACCATTATCCCACTTCCATCCGCCAGGTCATCCGACAGTTCAGCAAGCTGCCAGGCATCGGAGAAAAAACCGCCGAACGGCTGGCCATGTATATCCTTCGCTCGTCCCGCAACGATGCCGAACAACTGGCCCGCAGTATCAGCGAACTGAAAGATAAAATCCGGCTGTGTTCCATCTGTTTTTCACTCAGTGAGTCGGAACATTGCAGTATCTGCACCAATCCCTCGCGGGACAATCGCGTGATCTGTGTCGTCGAACAGCCGGCGGATATGGTCTCCATCGAAAAATCGGGAGCGTACAACGGAAAATACCATGTTCTGCAGGGCGCGCTGTCTCCCATGGACGGTATCGGACCCGATGCCATACGGATCAAAGAGCTGATCGCCCGAATTGCCGAAGGCAATATCCAGGAAATCATTCTGGCAACAGGCACCCATGTGGAAGGAGAAGCGACGGCATCATATCTGCTGGGACTTCTCGAGAAGTTTCCCGTCAAGGTCACCCGAATCGCATCGGGTGTTCCCATAGGCGGCGATTTGAAATACATCGACCAGGTTACCCTGAAAAGAGCCATGGAGACCCGCTATGCCCTCTGATCCCTCTTTTTCTTCATCCACTACCGAGATTTTCGACTGCAGGCAATGTGGAGACTGTTGTAAAGGATTCGGCGGCACGTATGTGTCTCCGGACGACATTCAGGCCATCGCCACCTTTATCGGCGTGGATCCCGAATCCTTTCATCAAAGGTTTTGCCAACCTTCGGGGAAAAAACGGGTGTTGGCTCAGGGGGAGAATGGATACTGCATTTTCTGGAATGACCGGCTCTGCACGATTCATCCCGTCAAACCCCGGATGTGCAAAGCCTGGCCGTATATTCCAGGTGTCTTGAAAGACCCTCAAAACTGGTACATCATGGCGAGCATGTGTCCGGGAATCCGCACCGATGTTTCCCCTGCTGAAATCGTCGCATGTATCCGATCCAAGAACGATGCATCCCGTTGATCCAACAATTCGAGGCATTTCATCTATAGACTTTCAGAAAATTCATTTCGCAAGGCACCAGGGAGGAGATTATACTGTAGTATATCTCCGACCGATAACGCCGCGAAATTATTTTTCTGAAAATCTATATGAAAACCCGCCCTTCGGCAAATATGCCAGCATGAGACAATTGTCATTTCCATGCTTCGACATGATTGAGTTTGTAGATTTGGTTGGATTTGCCATCGGATATGATTTTTATCACGACTCCCCGATTTTCCAGTTCCTGGAAACTGATGTGCATGGCTTCGGGCGTGGCATTCCAGACTTCCAGAAGGTTTTTGATGGAAAGTGTTGTTCCGGCATCCACCAGACCGCAGCAGAGAAGATAGAGCGAAACGGTCTCGGTTGAAAATCCCATTTGAAATATTTTTTGATGCATGGCAGGTTGCTCCGGGCATTGATGTTGCGGACAGTTTAAATTGTCGGGCCAGAACAGGCGATGTAATCCGCCATGATGTCTTCTTCAGCAGAGAGAGGATATCATGGCGGACTGGCATGTTCAGACGATCGGATCTTCGATACGCGTATCGAATACCCGCTTGCTTTTTCGCTCGGATCTCGGCAGTGAGCCATAGGGCACAATTTCAGCCACCGGCGTGATCAGCACTTTTTTCTTCACATGATTCATCAGCGCCTGAGACAAATCAGCATTTCTTTCTTCCCCCACATCCCGTGCCCGCTCGACCACCAACCGCATGATGCCGCGCTCGGATGCATCCCGAGACAGATGAATCTGATATTCCGACCCCAAATCCGGTATGCCCGATATGACGGCATCGATGGTAGAGGGATAAATGTTGACGGCCCGAAATTTGAACATGTCGTCGGTTCGGCCGCGAATTCGGGAGTGTCTGGGCATGATCGTTCCGCAGGTGCAGTCTCCCGGAATGATCCGGGTGATATCTCGTGTACGATACCGAATCAGGGGAACCGCTTCCTTGCAGAGTGTTGTCACCACCATTTCCCCCCATTCGCCGTCCGGCAGGGGCGCCAGTGTTTCCGGATCGATGATTTCCAGAATATAGTAATCCCCCCAGTAATGGATGCAGTCATGATCTGGACATTCAATCCCGGTTCCCGGGCCATACAGCTCGGTCATACCGGTGATATCGAAGAGCTCGGCGCCGCCGAAAAGTTCAGAAATTTTTTTCCGCATGGACACCGATGCCCGCTCGGACCCATAAATGACTTTTTTGATGTTAATCTTGTCTCCGATTTGTCTCCGGCTCACTTCTTCGGCCATCAGCAATCCCATGGATGCCGTGCAGCAAAGCACCGTCGGCTGGAGATCCATCAGAAACTGACACTGCATATCCACATTTCCCGGCCCCACAGGAAGCGCCATGGCACCAAGTTTTTCGCAACCCGCCTGAAAACCGACACCGGCTGTCCAGACTCCATACCCGACGGCGATCTGTACCCGATCTTCGGGAGTGACACCGGCCATCTCGTAGGCTCTGGCAAAAAAATGGCACCAGTCATCCACATCTTTCTGGGTATAACAGAGATTTTTCCGATTTCCGGTCGTTCCGCTGCTGGAATGAATCCGGACGATCTTCTCGAATGGAACGGCCCTGAGCGGAAAGGGATATCCATCACGCAGATCATCTGCCGTGGTGAAGGGAAGTTTATTGAGATCATCCAACGACCGGATGTCATTTGGTGTGACACCCGCCCGTTCCAGCTTGGCGAGATATTCCGGAGACCCGCTGTAGGCATGGGCCACCGTCCATTTTAATCCCTCAATCTGGTGCGACAATAGCGCTTCTTTGCCGGGGAGGGAGGATTCGAATCGTTTCAAAGTCATCATTTATCTCCACAGGGTTTATCAGTCATGTCAACACATCGACGAACGATGCGGCATTCTTCAACGGATATCGTCCGATGGATCGAGAATGCGTCGAAACGGTTCGATTATATGCGACACTTACGGGGCCTTCCAGTATATTTTCGGGATAAAGATTCGAGCGTGTCTCCGGTCAGACGATAAACCGTCCAGCCATTCATGGGAACCGCCCCGAGGCTTTCGTAAAATCGAATGGCCGGTTCATTCCAGTCTAGCACCGACCATTCCAGACGCTTACAGCCTCTGTCAACTGCCAATTCTGCGATATGTTTCAGCATCGCTTTTCCAAGGCCTTTTCCGCGATGGGCTCTTTTTACATAGAGGTCTTCGATATAGATGCCGGATTTTCCCAGAAATGTCGAAAAACTTTGGAAAAACAGAGCATACCCCACATCCATATTCTGAATACTGCCAACGATGACCTCGGCATGGGCGGACGCACCAAAAAGAGACTCCTCCAGAATTGCTTCTGTGGCAATCACCTGGTCGAGAAGTTTTTCGTACGTTGCCAAATCTTTAATCAGGGAAAGAATGAGGGGAACATCCGCTTTAGCTGCTGGTCTGATATTTATATTCAACAATTTCCTTCTGCTGTCGGGTCAATATAGGGTCATTTCGATGGATGACTGTTGTTTCTGCGACATCTTCTTCATCGGGCCCGGCCGCGTCGCAAGGCGGCCGGGTTCGTTTTATATCATCATTGAACCCTGTCTTGTCAATGTCATTCTAACAACCATGCCGGAACTAGGAAAATCATCCCGAACCGTCCAGTGAGAATCCGTGGGGCTCAATTCGTAGAAATCCCTTGCAATACAAGGGATGATTTAGTATAAGGAGACTGCACGGTGGGTGTAGCTCAGTTGGCAGAGCACCGGGTTGTGGCCCCGGTTGTCGAGGGTTCAAGCCCCTTCACTCACCCCATTATGCCTGCAACGAGCGCCTGTAGCTCAGTTGGATAGAGCGCCGGACTTCGAATCCGTAGGCCGGGGGTTCGAGTCCCTCCGGGCGCGCCAGTTAATTCAAGGGGTTATCCAGACGGGTAACCCCTTTTATTTTTTTTAATTAGCTCTTTTTGCCAAATTGTACAACTTTTTTAAGACAGTTGAAGCCTAAGTCCAATACCCGTGAATGAATGTCATTCATGCAGATTACTGAATAGTATCCCGACATCTTGAGCAAAATTTATATTCCGATTTGTCATTTTCTCGTTTTTGTTTTAAATTTGATATGGTTATTTTCGCTGCCCTTGGATTTCGTCTTAGCCTGCGAGGTCTGTCAATTTTTGATTGTGCAATTACTTGAAGCATGAACAACCACATCTTTTTTCTGCGTTCATGAAATAATTAAAAATGGCGAAGAAAATAAGCGAAACGTAAGTGACAACACCAATTATTCGATTAAAAAAAGGCCGGGATAAATCCCTCCACAACCACCACCCCTGGGTTTTTTCCGGCGCTGTCGATAAGATCGGTGGATCGATCGCATCGGGCGACAGCGTCGATATCATCTCCGCGGATGGAAAATGGCTGGCAAAAGGCGCTTATTCTCCCCACTCACAGATTGCCATCCGGATATGGTCGTTTGATGCAGATGCAGCAATCGATATCCACTTTTTCCGGAATCGCATCGCCCAGGCCATCAACGCCAGAACCCTTCCCGGAACCTGGCAGGATTTCTCGGCGTGCCGGCTCATCCATGCCGAATCCGACGGACTTCCCGGTGTGACGGTGGATAAATACGAAGACTATCTGGTCTGCCAGTTTCTGTCTGCCGGGGCGGAGTATTGGAAAAACGATATCACCCAGATTCTGCAAGAATTGGTTCCCTGCCGAGGCATTTATGAACGATCGGATGTGGCGGTTCGCCAAAAAGAAGGGTTGATGCCGTGCACCGGCGTTCTCGCCGGTGAAGCGCCGCCAGGAAAAATCATCGTTCAGGAAGGTGATCTGCGGTTTTGCGTGGACGTCATCCGCGGCCATAAAACCGGTTTTTATCTGGATCAACGGGAAAACCGGGCCATGATTCCCGCATTGTGTAAAGATGCCTCGGTGCTGAACTGCTTTGCCTATACCGGTGCTTTCGGTGCAGCCGCTCTGTCAGGCGGTGCCAAGGAAGTCACAAGCATCGAATCCTCCGCCGCGCTGCTGGATATGGCCGCAGAAAATATCCTGTTGAACGGACTGGATTCCACCCGGGTGCAACATCTGCCCGAAGATGTATTTCAAACCCTGCGGCGTTTTCGAGACAGCCGACGGCAATTCGATGTCATCATTCTCGACCCGCCCAAGTTCGCCGAATCCCGGAGTCAGCTTCCCAGGGCAAGCCGGGGCTACAAGGATATCAACCTGCTGGCCGCCAAGCTGCTGAATCCCGGCGGCCTGCTGATCACCTTTTCCTGTTCGGGATTGATGCCGCCGGAACTTTTTCAAAAAATCGTCGCAGATGCGGTTCTGGATGCCGGCCGAAACGGCCAGATCGTCCGCCGACTCTATCAGGCCGCCGATCATCCCACAGCCCTGGAATTTCCGGAAGGAACGTATCTCAAGGGACTGATCTGCCGGGTATGGTAATCCTTCAATAAATCATTTGCCCCCCTGCCCCGGGCTCAACCATAATTGATTTTTCGTTGGTGTTTTTGTATCGTGTTTTTCGTTTATTTTGTGGTTAAAAATTCAATGGTGTAAAAATGCCTATATCCATTTTCCGTTATATTTCAAAAGCGTTACTCATTTCATTGATGATTGTTCCGAGCACATTCGCCGGGAATAGCAGGATGGACACCGTCCTCAAAAACGGCCGGTTCATTTCCTACACCCCGCGCAGTTTTACGGTGGTCAACGGACAGACACACCCGGCAACTCTGGAAGGCATCACCGAGGATATGAAGCTGCTGCGTCCGGACTTCGACAGTCTCATCACCTACTCTTGCGTGAACGGGCTGGAGCATGTGCCGGCGGTGGCTGAAAAGCTCAATTACAGGGCTGTTATTGTCGGTATCTGGGATCCGAAATCGGAAATCGAAGTTCAGAACGCCATCCGGCTTGCCCGGAACCACACCAAAACGGTTTTTGCCATTGCCATTGGAAACGAAGGCATATTTGCCAAGCACTACACCCCAGCCGACGTTGAGACCACGATGCAGCGCATCCGAAAAGCGATTCCGTCTGTGCTTCTGACTACATCCGAACCGTTCTTTCTCTTTCTGAAACCGGAGTATATCGATTTTTTCAAAAAAATGGATTTACTTCTGCCCAATATCCATCCCATCTTCGAAAAATGGTTTCAGCCCTCGGATGCCCCAAACGGCGCCGCATATATTCTCAACGTATCCGATGAACTGCAGCGGCAGTATTCCCAACCGCTCATCGTCAAGGAAACCGGACTTCCGTCGGGTCCCCCTTCGAAAGGATACACCGAAGCATTTCAAAGTGCTTTCTGGGTGGAACTATTAAGGCGGGTCGGCACATCAACAACCCGGGCGGTTTCGGCCTTCGAAGCCTTCGACGCCCCCTGGAAGCCCGTCGTTACCCAAGGGTATTTTCCCGGCGACAGTCATGTCCAGGAAGCGTATTGGGGGTTTTACACCGTCGATGGCAAACCGAAGCCCGTCATTGACGCTATCCGGTCACTCCAGCGGAAAAGGTAGGATGGGGATAGGCGGGTCGTCCGAACCGAATTTCTTGAGGCAAATCGCTCCATTTCTCATTTCGGCATAAGTGAAATGCCGTATCCAGTCGCCCGTATTGCAATAAATCCGGCCGTCGCAGGATCGCAATTCCGGATAATGGGTATGGCCGAACACCACGATATCATACCCTTGCATCAACATGCCTTTGGCGATTTTCCGATAGGCTGTCAGCTCGCTTTCCAGGGGCCGGTCACCGGCCTGTTCTCTGCTCGTACTCGAAAACCACTCCGCCAGCGGAACCCCCCAATCGGGATGAATTTTCTTGTAACTCCACTGGCACAAAGGGTTGCGCAGAATTTTTTTAAGAACCCGATAGCCGTGGTCGGACGGCATCAGCCCGTCTCCATGGCTCAGATAAAGGGATTTTCCCTGCAAATTCAGCCGCAGCCAGCCGGAAGGGTGAACAACCATGCCGATTTTTTCCGACAGAAATTCCCCCAAAGCGAAATCATGATTGCCTGCGATATAATGAATGGTGACGCCCTGTTTGATCAGCCGTCTGAATTCGTAAAGAATATGAAAATAATCCGGACGAATCGCGTAGGAATATTCAATCCAGAAATCGAAGAGATCTCCCATGATGAACAGGTGTTCGGCCCGATGGGTGATCTCTTCGAAAAAAGCGATCAGTCTGGCTTCTTTGGTTTCAGCATCCCTGGTGTTGATCCCCAGATGGGCATCTGAAATAAAATAGGCGGTTTCTTGTGTCATATCACATCCTGAAATGATGTTGGATCAATGATGCGGATATAACACAGAAACACCCTTTATGGCACATCTTTTTCACCAGAAACGCCATTGGTTTTCACCGACGGATGAATCAATGCGATTTATAGCTGTAATCGTTATACAGCCATGCCCCACCGTATTGCGTCCACAACCGGGCATAAATCATACTTCCATTGGACGGCAATCCGGTCACCGTTCGAGATGTCAATGTTCCTGCACTCTGGTTATAAATATTGTAGCCGCCTGGCGTTGACCCCAAAGACAGCCAGTATTGCGTTGCCCCAGAAACACTGGTCCACGTGAATGTCTGTGTGGTGGATGTCAATTGGGAACCATTTACAGGGCTGACCATCTCAGCCTTTATTTTACTGCCAACCGTAAAGCTTTGAGCTGCGCTCCAGTTAGAGAGCGCTGTGTTGCCTTGATATACCCTGGCCCAATAGGTATAGGTTCCAGGTGTTGCTGTTGACGGAATATGCCAGTTATAGGAATACCACTTTGTCGATCCGGGCGTCAGTCCAGATACGGATGCGTACCCGACCCAATAGTTTGTCCAGGTTGGACCTGAGACGTAATACCAGACCAAAGCATTTGATGGGAATGCAGCGCCTCCGATGTTCTTGACATTTGCCCATAGCGTGCTGGTATTTCCTGCATGCGCATTATTAACCGGCCACAGACTGGTCACTTGAGCCGATGTCATTCCAGACTGGGTAATAGTCACATCTTTGGGACTGCCGGTGGCACCGGTCGCTGTCACCCGAACCGTTCCCGTTC
>CAZBUL010000027.1:15851-18926 GCA_964495045.1 uncultured Desulfobacterales bacterium
ACATCTTTGGGACTGCCGGTGGCACCGGTCGCTGTCACCCGAACCGTTCCCGTTCGCGATGCGGTACCGGTATTGGCAGTGAACGCACAGGTAATGGTTCCCGTGTTGGTTCCGGTGGACCCGCTCTGAATCGAAAGCCAGCTATTGCCGGACGTAACGGCGGCTGACCACTGCATCGTTCCGGTGCCGGTATTGGAAACCCCGAAAGTTGTCGTGCCGGAGCCTTTGTCCACATTTCTGCTGGAAGGCGTTACCGAAAGGGTATTCATTCCCTGTTGAACCACCATAATCGATGTGTCGGCCAGTACATAGTGCTCGTCTTTGTTTCTGACAACGATACGAACGCCCACCGACCGGGGCAACTGGCTATAAATGCTGCTGTAGATCTGGGGATGAACGGTTCCGCTATAAACGCCGCTGCCGCCAGTCAGCGGATTGATGTAAATGAGAGGCTCATAAATCTGACCATAAGGAGACTCCCGACCGTCCACCAGGGGGGCCATCTGCACCGACACGATATTGCCCACCCCTTTGGGATCGCTGACTTGAACGGTGATGGGAATGGGGGTGTTATCGCCATAAACAAGCTGAGATTGTCCGAAGTTTATGGAGACAACGTCCGGTGCGGGAGCTGTCGTCGTTGGCGCCATGTCGATACGGTGCATGTAAGAGGAACCGGCATTCCCCCCTCCCATGAAGTAATACCGGTTGTCTGCTGTGATATCGGTCACACTGCTGTTACCGATGGAGTAAGACTCCGGGAATCTCGAGGAATGGGTATCCCGTTTGTCTCCGGTAGCGATAGTCCAGCGCGTGCCCTTGTACCCCGCCGAAGTCCACCGGGCAATGGTTCCATCCGGAGACAGGGCCGGAAACTGCATGGTATCCAAACCATCGACCAATTGGATCAATTGTGTCTTGGCTCCGGTATTCAGATTGAGGATGTGTAATTCCGGTTTACTGGCGTTGGTGTTTTGGTAATTGTAAAGAACCTTGCTGCCATCAGCGCTCATGACATGGCAATACTGAAGCCCCGTGCTGGTGCTGTCCCAAATATGTAGGTGCGACTCCCCCGGCATTGGCTGAAGCGGGTCACTCTCCCACATGACTTTGAGATTGTCGTGCCAATAATCGGGATAATAGGTCAGCAGCAGTCTGCGAGAACTTCGGGCGGCATCCAAAAAAGCCAGGCTGTAATCGGCTGTTTTGGGCGGTGTGAGGGATGCCGCATCCACCACCGGCGTAAGGATATTGGTTCCGACGTCTGTTGAAACCAGACCATAATGATCGACCGTGCCCACTCTCCAGGAATGATTGAGATAGATGACGGTTCCGGCATTGTTCACACTGTAATTTCTTTTGCTTCCAATTCCCACCCAAAAGGCATCCGGTTTGTAAGCCGGGTGGATACCGAAAGGAGAAACGGTGTCGAAGTAATAAATATTTCCATTCCCGTAATCCCAACAAAAAAGCCGGGACCCTGTCTCGTTCATCTGAGGGGTTCCCACCGTCACACCTGTCGGCAGATTGCCCGTCAAATCTGTCAGTCCGGAGCCGTCACTGTTCATCATATAGATATGCCGGTCGCTGTAAACATTCAGTTTGACGGTAAACCCCACTTTGCTGCCATCGGCACTCACGATGATAAATTCCGGATATCGGGGTGTTGTGGGCAATGCGCTTGGCCACCCCTGGATATCGCTTTCTTGCAGAACCTTTACCATGGTCTGTTTGTATTCCATGGCTGCCGAATATTCGGCTGCCAGGATCTGTCCGGAAAACAACATGCAGAGCGCCAACATCGAGAACATCATTCGGATTGATATTCGAGTGTTCATAATGCCCTCCTGTATTATTGAGATTTTCCCGATTTCGTCATCAGCTTATCCGCCACACATGAACAACCGGCTTGGCCTGATCCGCAAAGAGTTCCAGCACATAAAGCAGGCCATGGGCACGATCGAAAGCCGCATCTCCAATAACATACCGCCGTTGATCCCCGGAACCGATCTCGTCCAACTCGATACCGGATGGATTCAAATACATTCGATTATGGATACTCAAATATGAATAAGGCTGTGGCTCCCAGGATTCCAGTGCTCCCGATGCAACCTTGGCCAGATCCGCCGGGTCGTAGAAGATCATGCGGGCTTCCCAGCGGGTGGTCCACCAGCCCCGTGACGATGTATGTCCGGAACATTCCGTCCAATCGCTTTGCGGACAGGGCTGACCATTGGCCAGCCGGCAAAGCGTGAATTGCCCGATCAGATCGCCGTCGATGCAGGGATACTGAGCTCCCTGCGGATTGAGAAATCCATACCAGTATTTGGTGCCGATACTCTTGTTGCCAGCAAACAGCACACCTGTTTTTCCGGATGAGGTGGTAATCCATTCGCCGCCGGACCACTCATCCGGATGCTGATATCCCTGAAGCGATTTTTCGATAGTGTCGGTATTCGTCGATTTTTCATACAGGAGCAGCGTTTTTTCCTGAAGATGGGTACCGGAAGCGGCCGGGGTTCCGGATGCATCAATCCAAGGACGATAGGCGAACAAGGCCGGCCCCATGCCGGACCATCCGCCGTCTTTGAAACGGCCGGTTGCCAGAAATCTTCCGCCGACATGGGTATCCGCCCATCCGGAGGGGATTTCGAAGATATAGTCATTGACGCTGTAAATGGACTGATTGCCGATAAACCATGTTCCCTTCATGTTCGGTGTCGATAGGGTCGGACTGAACCAGGCATGGGATGCCGTAACTTCATCTTGAATGTTTTGCCCCCATGATAAATGAATCTTGGGACCGGTCGCCTGATGATTCAAATAGGCCATGCCCACCCGCGGAATTTCATCCAGATTGGTAAAATATCCGTTGGCTACATTCTGAAAATTCTGAAGGAATGCCGCCTGATTCAGGTCGCTAACCTGAGTCTGAATGGTCGGAACAGGAATATTGACTTCGGCCACCTGATTGCCATCGGGCAGTTCGCTGTACGGCATCCGGTTATGCCCCATAATAAAGAGCGAACCGGGAAATCCATCCTGCGCTCCGGAAGGATCTCCGGATGGATTGAA
>CAZBUL010000027.1:19026-21935 GCA_964495045.1 uncultured Desulfobacterales bacterium
CTGAATCGTTGACCCATAGATAGTACCAGGTGGCATTGGACACCGCATTCCAGACATAAGAAGGCTTGCTGATTGCAATAGTACCTGTCGGAGACACCAAGGTGGCGGCACCGGGTTTGGTGCCAGAGCTGACCGTAAAATTCTTACCGCTGCTCCAGGGGCCGTAACCATAGCTGTTCCAAGTCTGGATCCACCATTGGCCGCTTCCGTTGGACAGCGCCGTGGTCGGCGTCACCGAACAAGTGCCCGTACCTGTTGCACAACCAGCTTCGGCAGATGTAAACCATTTCTTGATCTTGGTTCCCGTGGTATCGTTCACCCACAGATAATAATAAGTTGAATTCGATACCGCATTCCAGGTATAGGCCGGTTTGTTGGTCGTGATGGCACCGGTTGGTGAAACCAAGGTTGCCGCACCGGGGATGGTGCCAGCGTTGACCGCAAAATTCCTGGCATCACTCCAGGGGCCATAACCATAGCTGTTCCAGGTCTGTATCCACCATTGGCCGTTTCCGTTGGACAGCGCCGTGGTCGGCGTCACCGAACAGGTGCCCGCACCCGATGCACATCCAGCTTCGGCGGAAGTAAACCATTTCTTGATCTTGTTTCCCGTGGCGTCGTTCACCCACAGATAATACTGGGACGAATTGGATACCGCATTCCAGGTATAGGCGGGTTTGTTCGTCGTGATGGTACCCGTCGGTGAAATCAAAACGGCTTTTCCCGGCGGGTTGTTGATGCCGCCCTGCCAGCGGTGATAGAAGACATTGATCAAGGGCAGAAATTCGGCGGTGGCTTTCTGATGACCGGCGGTGCTGGGATGACTGTCTCCGCTGGGATAGGCGGGGAAATTGTTGTTCACGCTTTGCATATACTGAACCGCACCGTTCCACCACCGGTGATGATTGCCGGTGCTGCTGCCTGCATCGTTGACATTGGCGTTGCCGCCATTGCTGGTCAACACGTTGTAATAATCGAACACGGCCACATTCGAATAGCTATAACCGGTCAGCCAGTTGTTGACCAACCATTTGTTGAAAGCTCTGGCATTGGCGGCACGAGCCGCCGGCGTTTGGGTGTCTTCGGGATATTCACTTTCGTTCAACGGAGGGGCGGTGATGACAACGAAGAGTTTATCCTGCCGGGTGGCAAAATATGTCAGAAGGCGGTTATAGACGGCCTTCGCGTTGGCAACAGATAATTCATCATTGGGTTCGGTATAGGGTGAATCGGTGGGATTACCGGTCAGATTGGAATTGGGGAAACAGGATTTGAAGAGCACGATTTGATTCGGCCCACCTGGGTCTGTCGCCATGCGTGTCCAGTCACCGAAATCCTGAAAATTCTGTCCGGTTTCGGCATAGAGTGCGGTTAAGATGGCTGTGGTATTGGATCCGGTGAACCACTCCGGCCAGTTGACGATGTCCGTCCGGTCTCCGATGCTGTCGGGCCCCCATCCGTAATTGGTGGCGCTGGCATAATAATTGTTGTTCATCAGCGCCTTGCCCAATTCTCCGTACAAACTGTCGTTGGCATCGGCCAGCCAGTTGCCGCCGGTGGAATGATGGATGAAGATCAGTTTGACAGGGGATGATGGCGGATTGGGATTGTCGGCTGCCGCCAAGACGACGCCTACGGATGAAGTGACGGCCAGCCAGCTCCAGATGATTGCCAGGAATAGTGCCAACCGTGTCAGTATAGGAAAAACGGCCAATTTTCTATCCATCGGGATACCTCCTTTTGTCGATTATTTTTAAGGACATAAAGTCATCCGCTATCCGTGGGCAGCAAATTCGCTGCGGTCATCGGGTTCTGCCCGTTGTCATCCAGATGGGTTTGGATGAGGTTATCCGCTGCCACTGATTGGATACGGCATACCGCACCCAGACACCATCCGGCCAGATACCGATCAGATCGTCCCGGCCATCGCCGTTGATATCTCCAAGAGTAACCTGTGTAGCTGGCGTCGTCAGTTTCACCCACGCTGATGTGACCGAATTCCGGTACCAGGTGCCGGAAGGATAACTCCCGACGATGTCCGCCCGGCCGTCTCCTGTCATTTCACCGGCCGCAATCCACACAGGTATGGACGGATCGATTTTCTGCCAGGCAGCGGTTTCACTCGAACGGATCCATAGACCGGAATCCCAGACACCGATCAGATCATCCCACACACCGCCAAGCTTCCCGACAGCGATTTGTCTGGCGGGTGTGGTGAGCTTGATCCAGTTTCCGGTCACTGAGTTCCGGTAATACACGCCGTCCGATTTCCAGTTGCCGATCACATCATCCCGTCCGTCATGATTCAGATCACCGGATGTCAACCAGGTCGGCCGGTTGGAAGTCAATTTTATCCATTGTCCATCGGCTGCATAGCATACCCATAAACCGGATGCCCATACGCCTGTCAGATCATCGAGACCGTCTCCGTCCACGTCTCCGGCTGCAATCATCTGGACAGCGGCGGTATCGGCCATCCGGCTCCACTGATTCGCAGACCGATTCCACATCCAGATGCCATCGGGCCAGGCTCCCCAGAAACGGCGGGTGGCAGCCGCAGCATATTCATAAGCCCCCCGATCGACACCTTTTCCAACAGGGCGGATACGGCCGTTCAGATCGTCGGCGGGAATGAGTCCGCCAAGGCTCCCCACAGCCAAACCACTGTCTATGGCCGGACTTTCGGACTTCAGACGACCGTCGAAAGTGTCCAAGGTCGCATCAACTACCAGAGGGTTCTGTAATAGATCATGACTGCCCTGTAAATAACTACCCGTTTTTCCATCAAAGGGGATATTATAATCGAAATCGGTCCGATAGAAACCATCCTGATCCATCCATAAATAACAGCTCTGGTCATCGGAGACACCGAATTCCGGACTGCCCAGAAAAATGTTATTTTCCATGAT
>CAZBUL010000028.1:0-1813 GCA_964495045.1 uncultured Desulfobacterales bacterium
GTATATCTCCGACCGATAACGCAGCGAAATTATTTTTCTGAAAGTCTATACCACAGGGCGATCTGCCGGTCGCCCCAACCATGCAACATTTGTTTTCATAAATTTTATATTCTCATCAAAACTCAACAACCTCGATGTGAGGCTGCGATTTTGTCGGCAATCCGGGTGGTGCTGTATCCCTCGAGCAGGGCAACGCGGCAGACACGGCCGCCGTAGGATTCCACCACATCTCTTCCCACCACCTGATCCAGCTGGTAATCTTCACCCTTCACCAGAATGTCGGGGGTGATGGCTTCGATCAATCGCAGCGGCGTGTCTTCATCGAAGAGAACCACCAGATCCACACATCCCAGGGCACCGACGATGGCTGCCCGGTCCTGTTCCGATACGATCGGGCGGCTTGTTCCCTTCAGACGCCGGACCGATGCATCCGTATTGAGCCCGATAACGAGGCGGTCTCCCAGTTCCCGGCATTGATGCAGCAGATGGATATGGCCGGGATGAATCAGATCGTAACAGCCATTGGTGAACACCACTTTCAGACCGGAACTTTGCCAGGACTTGATCAGGATTTTTGCAGATTCCACAGTGGCCGTCTTAAAACTGACGGCGCTCTGTCGCTGGATGTCGTTCAGTGTAACGGCGGTTTTAAGCTCGGCACGGGTGATCGGCTGAGTGCCCAGTTTTCCCACCACAATACCGGCCGCCAGATTGGAAAGTCGTGCGGCTTCGGTGAATGAAAGCCCTAATGCAAGACCGGCGGCCAGGGTGGCGATGACCGTGTCTCCGGCACCGGAAACATCGAACACTTCCCTGGCCTGAGACGGGATGACGCATGGGGAAGGACTGTCTCCGCAAAGAATCATACCGTTGGCGCCCCGAGTGACCAGCAGCCATTCCAGACCGTATTCCCGGCGGATGGCCGCGGCCGTCCGGAAAAGTTCCGCTTCGCTCTCTTCGAAAGAGCCGCCTGCGGCCAGTTCCAGTTCGGCGGTGTTCGGGGTGATACACGCAGCTCCGTGATACCGCGTCCAGTCTGCTCCTTTGGGATCGACCAGCACCGGAATCCCGCGGGTTCGGCAAAAATGGATGCAATGTTTGCACAGTTCCGGCGTTTGAAAAATCCCTTTTCCGTAATCCGAGAGAACAACGACATCACACGCGGGGGCGGTATCGTCGAATTGCGCGATGAGTTTTTCCGCTGTTTCCATGCTGAGATTGCGGGGTTCTTCCTCATCGAGACGCAGGAGCTGCTGCCCTCGGGCCATCACACGGGTTTTGGTGATGGTGGGCCGGGCCAAACTTTCCTGAAGCAGCGGCGTGATCCCTTTTTCCTGAAGAATATTCTTCAGACGCTTTCCGGCGTCGTCGCTGCCGCAAATCCCCAGAAGGGTTACCGGGCATTTTAGTCCGGCCAGATTGGAGGCTACATTGCCCGCACCGCCCGGCACCTCGGACTGCTGGCGGACGCAAACAACCGGCACAGGGGCTTCGGGCGATATCCGCCGGACATCTCCCCACAGATAGCGGTCGAGCATGATGTCCCCGACAACCAGTATGCGTTTTTGAGACAAGGCGGATAAATTCATGGTGACGGAATCCGTACTCCTTCATCCACGCAGGACGCCCAAAAATGCAAAATAAAGCAGTGCGCTTCCTGGATGCGGGCAGTTCGGGCATGGGAAACGACTACCGGACATGCGACCGCCTCTTTCAAACGGCCGCCGTCTCGCCCGAGAAGGCCGATGGTGCGGATGCCCATGGATGCGGCCGTGTTGACTGCTTCGAGAACATTGGGAGAATTGCCGGATGT
>CAZBUL010000028.1:1913-10022 GCA_964495045.1 uncultured Desulfobacterales bacterium
ACGGTTGGCCGGTAATGCTGGGTCATGTCAAAATTGGCCGTCGTAAAATGGGTGACCGCATATCCGAGATTACGGGCGACCGCCAGCGCTTTCAGAAAAACTTCCGGCATCAGGACTGCACTGCCGAAATTGAGAGCCACTCCGCCATTCCCCAGCCCGGAAACCGATGCCGCAAAAATGCGGAAATCCCGTAACGACGCCTCTCCGATGGCAGCCCCGCTGGCCGAAGGATGCTGATGCACGATATCGGTTCCCATGGCCACATGAAGGGTGTAGGGAATTTTCAGCCGGAAACATTCATAGATCAGAGCGCGGTGCAGATGCGGAGGCGATTCCTCGAAAAGGAGCCTTCCCACAGCTTCCCCGAACCCTTCGGCGGCTGATGCTGCCGCTTGTTTGGCGGCTTCGTTGACCAGAGCCGCCGTGTCTTCGGCCATGCCGAACGACCCGTCTTCAAGCTGGGACGCCACATCTTCGGAAGTATGTCCGAAGCGGGCCAGTTCCGTATCGTGAATGGCGGCTGCGCCATTGGATGCCAGATGGGAAATATACCCGCTTTCAACCAGTCCGGCAAGCACCGGACTGCAACCGGTTTTGATGACATGACCGCCGATCATGGCGATGACCGGTTTGTTCTTTAGCTTGGCCTCGACAACCGCACGGGCGACGGCTTTCAAATCATCGGCTTTCAGGATTCGGGGCAGGGCAGCCAGAAATTCCTGCATGGTCATGCCCGGCCGCAGGGGGCCGGCTTCCAGGGATGTGGTCACCTTGGATATCCGCTCTCTGGCCGAGCCGGTGCGAACACGGTGAATGTCGATTTGCGGGTACGGCATGCTATCTCCTGACGGGAAATCCATCCCATATATTTTTCCGGGGGATCATGATGTTTCGGTAAATACCGGCCAGGGTGTTGGCCACCTTGTTCCAGTCGTGGTCGGCCGCCGTTTTTCGGGCGGCTTCTCCCATCGGGCGGCGGATGTCCGGATTCATCAGCCGGATGAGCGACTCTGTCATGTCCTCAACACGCGGTGTTGTCGGCAGAATCAGTCCATTTTCTCCGTGAACGACCACATCGCGGGCGCCCACTGTGGCGCTGATGATCACAGGCAGTCCTGCGGCCATGGCTTCCAGAACCACCAGCCCGAAGGTGTCCATGTGCGACGGCATCACGAACAGATCGCATGCCGGGTAATAGGCTTCGATTTCGGTTGTGACGCCGGCAAAAACGATGCGATCGCCGATGCCGAGATCGTTGGCCATTTTCTGATACTGGCCCTTGTTTCCCCGGCCAATGATCAGCAATTTGGGGAGGGAAGGGGAGATGCCCCTGCTACGCATACCGGCCATTCCCTGAATGACCAGATCCAGCCGCTTGATTTCGAAATTCATTCCGGCAAAACAGATGACCGTATCCGATGCAAGAAGACCGTGCTGGCTGCGGATTCGTTCCCGGCAGGCCGCGGCATCCATGCGGGCAAACCGATCGAAAGAGACACCGGGATTTAACACGGATATGCGGTCATCCGGAAAGGCATAGTGACGTTTCAGTTCGGTTTCCACCAATGCTGACACCGGCAAAATCATTTTCAGCGCCGGATTTTCGATCCCTTTTTTTTCTGCCCAGCAGGTGGCTTTGTCAAACTCGCTCAGAGATTTTTTCCGCATGTCCTGAATCCACTTCTGGTGCGGGATGCCATGAAAGGTCAGTAAATCCATGCGGAGAATGCGTTCGTGGCTGTGAATCAAATCAACGGGCATTCTGGAGATTTTCCGATCGGCGAAAGCAGCAAAACTGATGGGCTGAAGCCACCGCGGAAAATGGATCATGGGCACTTTGTGAAACGTCATCCGGGAAGGGCCTGAGTCCCATTTTCTGGCGAAAACATGAATATCGAAGAAATCGGCAAGGCGTTCACATAACTGAAACGCCATATTTTCGGCCCCGCCGATACGGCCGTAACGCGGGATCACCACGGCGATCGATGGCCGTGATTCTGGGGTTTCATGGCGGGCAGGGTGTTTTCCGGGATGGTTCATATCCACCTTCAGTTGGTTGGGCCGTTGACCGCAAAGAGGATCATCTGTCCGGTATCCCGGTGGTGCCAGCGGCCCAGCTCCCGGTAATCGGCGGAACCCATCAGGTCCGATAGAGAAAAATTGTGGAAAAGCCAGTGCTTTTCTTCCCACAGCACGAATTGCAGCCCATTTTGCCGCAGCCGGTTTCTGAACAGCGCGGGATCATCCGGATAAAATTCCCAGCAGTTTGCTTCATCGAGGGGGCAGGGCGGGGTGCCGGCACGATGGAGATTGGCATAGAAGGATATCCATATCTGGGTGTGACGGGAGGTAGCTGTTTTGATGGCCGCCGCATCGGGAGCATGCCGTGAAATGGTGTCTGCGATCTGGATGAACACCGATTTGTCGGTATCTCCGGATTTAAGGTTTTTGGGCAGACTGATACCGATGATGACAATAAAGAGCACCCAGAAAACAATGACCGGTTCACTCGACCACTTTCGGGAAATGATGTCACGCAGTTTTTCCATACCGAAGGCACAGCAAACGACTGCGGGAATCATCACGATGCCGAAAAACCGGTAATACAGCATCCAGGTTTGAAGGGTATGAACATACAGCATCGATAGACCACTGAGTGTCAGAGCTGTTAAATACAGAAGTCTGGTATCCGATCGGTATTTTCGGATTCCGGACAGGCCCAGGAAATAAAAGACGACAAAGGGGTAGAAAAACGCTTCCAGAAAGCGGTTCAATACCGTTCCCATGGCAATCAGCCAAATGTGGTTTCGGACTTCGGGAAGGAAGAATTCCACAAATGGATTCGGGCTCGACCAGACCAGCGTTTTGAGGCTGTCTGCCATGAGGCGGTATTGGCGGATCGGTTCGATGAATTTCCCGGCAATTTCCTTGCCGCGGTGCAGATCCCCCAAAGACAGCCCGGAAAACATCATGCCGACAAGCGAAAAGAAAAAGATCACAAGCAGCGGAGACAGAAAAAACAGGATATCCATGGTTTTTGTGTTTTTTCTGTCATAAAGCAAATACGCCAGGGTGATCGCCATGAAAAGGATGGATTCGATCCGTGCCCAGGCCGCCGCAAGAAAACACAATGAGGCTGCCAGCAGAAACCCGTGGCGGCATGGCGTGTTGCGGTGGATCACGGCCCAGATTCCGGCCGATAGAAAAAACCAGCCAATGGGGTCACGGATCACTTCGACACTGTTTGAGACCAGCACAGGGGTGACGGCAAATACGAGAATCGTCAGAATGGCATTGTCTTTGCGCACCCATTCTTTCACGATGAGATAAAGAGGAATCAGCATGGCTGTGCCGCAAATCAGGGAAATCATCCGGGCGGACAGCATCCAGTCGTGAACCAGCCGGTATCCGACGGCGATCAGAAATGGATAGGCTGAAATGAAGGTTAGGGCACAGGTTTTGAGGCTGATCCAGTTTTTGTCATGGATGGCCATGGCCTGCTGAATGTAGAGTGCACCGTCCGGGTTGACGATGACGGTGTGCAGCCCAGCCCAGACCCGCAGCATGAATCCGATCAGAATGACCGACCCGGCAGCTACCGGGATGCGCTCGATAATTCGCAGGCCCTCCGGTGTTTCAACGTTCAAGACTTCCTTTTGCATGGGCAATTAATAGTACACACCCCACAATCAGGTCAAGGATGTTTGCACGGGGCCGGTCGTTTCTCTTGCACGAGATAGGATATTATGTTAATTTTGGTTCATGAAACAATATGTTATTGATCAATTGAGACCCAGCGACTATTTCAAAGTCAAGGGGTATCTGGATATGAATTTACAGCCGTCCGGTATTCCCGATGTGTATTGGCTGGTACTGCCGGATGACTTGCAGGCGGGCCTTCAGTCCGAACATGCGGATTGCCGGCCATTTTATTTTGCCCTGGAGCTTGGCCCGTCCTCCCTGTCGTGTGAACTGCTGGTGCGAACCCTGCATCAGGTGCGCTGTGACTGCATGGGCTATGCAACACCTGCCCAGCGGGAGTGGCTGATCCAAACGGTTGACGACATGTTCCACCAATTGGAAATCGCCATCTGAGAGCGTCCATGACAATGGAAATCGAATGCACTTCATAAAATTTTCCGATCTGATCTACTATATATATACGGCGTTCATCATGGTCTGGGTGGTGGGGGTGATCATTATTTTTGGCACGGCCGCCATTCTGGTTTCTTTTTTCGATAAAACGGGGAAATTACCCCACATTGTTGCCCGGGCGTGGGGGCGGTCCATTTTGTTTGCCAGCCGCATTCATGTCACCGTCAAAGGGTTTTCCAACATCGATCCGGATAAACCGTATATCTTTATGCCCAATCATTCGAGTAATTTCGATATTCCGGTCATCCTGGCGCATCTGAAAGTGCAGTTTCGCTGGCTGGCCAAGGCGGAACTGTTTCATATTCCCTTATTTGGTTTTGCCATGAAACGGGCCGGTTATATCAGCATTGACCGATCGAATCGTAAATCCGCTTTCGAAAGTCTGGCCCGGGCCGCTCAGATCATCCGAAACGGCCGATCGGTTTTGATTTTTCCCGAAGGCACACGCAGCCGGGATCAATCCATCAAAGAATTCAAAAAGGGCGGTTTCGTTTTGGCGGTCGAGTCCGGTGTGCCGATCGTGCCGGTTGTCATTCACGGAACGTGGCGGATCATGTCGAAAAACGGGCTGATGATTCGGCCGGGCAGCGTAACGGTGGAAATCTTCGAACCCATCGAAACAAAGGACTATTCCCGCTCCACCAAAAATGAGCTGCTCGAAAGGGTTCACCGGGTCATCGTGGAAAATTTCGAGAAAGGAAAAACCGGGCCGTGAGTCTGAAAATCATCCCCTTGGGCGGATTGGGAGAGATCGGCCTCAACATGATGGCCTTCGAGTACAACGATTCTCTCTTCGTTGTGGATGCCGGGCTGATGTTTCCCGAAGATCACATGCTCGGCGTCGATTTCGTGATCCCGGATATCGACTATCTCAGACAACACCGGTCCAAACTGAGCGGCGTCATTCTGACCCACGGGCATGAAGACCATATCGGAGCACTTCCCTACCTGCTCAAAGAAATCAATGTGCCGGTTTTCGGCACCCCTTTCACCCTCGGCATGGTCCGTCATCGGCTCGAAGAATTCGGTATTCTCCAGTATGCGACGCTCCACAGTGTTGTTCCGGGCGACAAGATCAGACTCGGCGTTTTTGAAATCGAGTTCATCCGCGTCAGTCACAGTGTTGTGGATTGTGTTGGTCTGGCCATTTATACACCGATAGGTATGGTCGTTCATACGGGGGATTTCAAAATCAGCCTGTCCGCTCTTCCCCAAATGAATACCGATGTGGCGCGGTTTGCCCGATGCGGAGAGGAAGGCGTGCTGGCACTGCTTTCCGATTCCACCAATGTCGAAAAAAAAGGATATACGGCATCGGACCGGGAAATTGGCGACAATCTGGCGCAGATTGCCTTGCAAAGCAATGGACGGATGATCATCGCTCTTTTTGCATCGAGCATCGTTCGGATTCAGCAGATCGTGGAAATTGCAGCATCACGATGCCGAAAAATCGCTTTTCATGGAAAAAGCATTGAGATCAGTGTTCATATCGCCAAAAAATTGGGATATCTGACCATTCCCGATGGTATGGAAATTTTCATCAATCAGATCAACAACTATCCGGACCATGAAATTATCATCATCACCACCGGCAGTCAGGGAGAGCCCATGTCCGCTCTGGCCCGAATGGCCAGCGGCATTCACAAAAAAATCAAGATCAAGCAGGATGATACGGTCATTCTGTCATCGAAATTCATTCCGGGAAACGAACGGGCCATTGCCAAGATCATCAACAACCTGTTTCGGCAGGGGGCCAATGTCATTTATGAAAAAATCTCCAATATCCATGTGTCCGGTCATGCTTTTCAAGAAGAGCTGAAGCTGATGATTCAGTTGACCCGGCCCCGGTATTTCATTCCGATCCATGGAGAATACCGCCATCTTGTCCTGCATGCCCGCCTGGCCATGAATTTGGGAATCTCTGAAGAAAACATTTTTCTCGTTGAAAACGGTCAGATTATCGAACTCGATGGCCAGGCGTGGGTTCGGGACCGGGTCGATACCGGTAGAACGATGATAGACGGCAAAGGCATCGGGGATGTCGGTAAAAGTGTTCTCAAAGAGAGACGTGTGCTGTCGGAGGACGGCATCGTCGGGGTCACGATGGCTTTTGACGAAGCCACCGGCATCGTGATCTACGGCCCTGAAGTGTTCTCGAAAGGGTTCGTGTTCGAAACGGAAACCGGTCATCTCCTCGAAGACGCCGTCTGTGTGATTCTGGAAGTTGTCGAAGATATTCCACTCGAAACACCGGGCCGGGTAGGTCTCATCCGCACGCGGATGCAAACAGCCCTCCGAAAATATTTTGATTTCACCATCCACCGCCATCCGATCATCCTGCCGTTTTTTCTCGAAGTATAATCCGCTCAAACGAACCGGCATTTGTTGATATGAAAAAATGCCTGATAATATTCGGATATCTTCTTATTCTATGGCAAAATTCCGGTAGTTGCAGTGATGCAGACAGCCGGGTGCATTCGACAGCTTCCGTTCCATCCAATGCGTTGTCTGTTCAGAATCCTCCACCGTCCTGTGAGAATCAGACGGATGGACGCGATTTCAATCGGCTCGGTTTCCGGTATTACGAAAGTGGAGATTATCTCAATGCCATCGATTGTTATAAATTGGCGATTTCGCAGTCTCCAGATTACCCGGTTCCGCTCAACAACCTGGGTGTGATCTATCTGAAATCGAATCAGTTGGAACTGGCTTATGAATGTTTCACGAAGGCCATCGCTCTCAACTCCAAATATATCAAGGCGATCTGCAATATGGCCGTTGTGTGTTACAAAATGGGGAGTATTTCGGATGCAAAACAGTTCTATGAAATGGCCATGCGGATAGACAGCTCGTATGTCGAGAGGCGGATCGAAAATTATATCAAGCGAAATCAATGAATCGTTTCAGTACAGCAGAGGATGAACCCATGCGCAGATTTCACTCTTATGGCCCCGTTGATAAAGACATCCATTTCTGTATTCCGCGAACCGAACTGGTCGATCGATGCATGGAACAGCTTGTCGGCTATCCGGAAAAAGGCGGTCATTACTTCACGGTCTGGGCGCCCCGGCAGACGGGCAAAACGTGGTTGATGCAGCAGGTCAAAAAACGGATCGAGGTGCAATACCCGGATCGATTTACCATCGGCATGATGTCCATGCAGGGAACGATTCTGCTGCCCGATGACCCACCTGAAGCGTTTCTGAAACAGGTGGATTTTCTGATCGAAGAGTCGTTTGATCTTGATCTCCCATCGTCTCCGGATTCCTGGAATGCTTTCAAGTATATTTTCCACAAAGACAACCCCTGTTTCAAGCGGCCTCTGATTCTGTTTATCGATGAGTTCGACAGTTTACCCCCATCCTTGATTGATCGGCTGGTGACATTGTTCCGAGATATCTATTTGAAGCGGAACAGTTATCAGCTTCACGGGCTGGCGTTGATCGGTGTCCGTGCCGTTCTGGGGGTGGACAGTGAGCGGGGTTCACCGTTCAACATCCAGCGGAGCCTTCATGTCCCCAATTTTACATTGGATGAAGTGACGGACCTGTTCGATCAGTATCAATTGGAAAGCGGGCAGGCCGTCGATCCGGAGGTTGTTCGAAATGTATATGATGCGACCCACGGCCAACCGGGTCTGGTGGGGTGGTTCGGGGAGCTGCTGACCGAAAAATACAATCCGGGCAAGGATCACGCCATCGACTGCAATGCCTGGAAAACGGTGCATCATGCCGCCATGACGATCGAGTGGAACAACACTGTCCTGAATCTGGTCAAAAAAGTCCGCAAAGGCTATGTCTCGCATGTTCTGGAGTTGTTTTCCCGATCCGATGTGCCGTTTTCGATCGACGCCGAATGGTGCGCCTACCTGTACATGAACGGCGTGATTGCGCCGGCGTTTCAAACCGCCGAAAACGGCACCCAGACATCGCTGTGCCGGTTTTCCTGTCCGTT
>CAZBUL010000028.1:10122-17170 GCA_964495045.1 uncultured Desulfobacterales bacterium
CGGACGGCATTCAGAAATGTCTTGTTGATCCGTCTCCAGGCATTCGATTCTCCGGACTGGCGTTCGAGCTGAATTTGAATTTCCAGAAACCCCGGCTCTTCTTTCGATTGGCAGAATCGTAATATCACCTGCTGCATGATGCCGAAATCAAACGGCGCCAGCCAGACATGGGCATTGACGACGATGCAGGTGCTCTTGCCGCAATCTTCCCCCTGACAGTTGTCCTTATTTCCCAACACGGGCGGCACCGGGCAGACTTCACTGAACGTTATTTCCCCGGTGGAAAACAGTCCGTGGGATACATCCTGATGGCCTTTCAGATAATCGTACAGAAAACCGGTGATGCTGCGGTGCTCCTGGTATTTCATCAGAAAAGGCAGGGTGATTTCCAGCAGATTGCCAGATGATTCCGGAAGGGTCCACGATCGGTTGACATCGGGGATGGCGATCTCCGCGGCCACCCGTGAGGGATAAATGGCCGATATCAGCACCACCAGGATCACGAGCACCATGGCGGCCACACCCGACAGCGAGGAGTAGTTGACAGTGATTCCCGACCAGAGGGATGTGCCGGCAAACAGCCCGGCACTGGTTTGGGCCAGAAGATAGCCCATGACGACACTCAAGACGGCAAAGGCCAGAGATTCGGCGATAAAGAGAAAACTGACATGAGACGGGGCGAGCCCGACGGATGTATAGACGGCAATTTCCCGCTTGCGCTCATAGACGCTGCCGATCATGGTGTTCAAAACGATGAAAACGGAGATGAGGATCGGGATCATGATGTTGGGAACACCGCTGTAGTTCAATGCATCACTGGCATTGTACATCAGCACGCCATCCGGCTCGCCGCTGAAGAGAGCCAGCCCGAAACGGTCCACCAGATGCTGGGCGGTTTTGCGGGTGTCGGTATTCTCGGGATGACTGATGGCGACCCCCTTCAGTTTCCCGCCGACGGATAACAGTGTCCGGGCGGGGATGATCGCTGTAAGGTCTCCGGAGATATGCTGATAGCGGCTCTGGAAAGATCGCACATCATCTCCGGATTCCATGGCATCCATCTCGACTTCGGTCAGTTCCTGGGTGGCTTCACGGGGAAAGATGGCCGGTGTCAGGGGCTCTCCGTCCAGATCAGGTTGATCCTGAAGGAGTTTGCCGGAAAAAATGCCTGTCACCTGAAATGGCACGCCCCATATCAGAACGTTTGCCGATTCCGGATGTTCGAAGGATATCCCCAGCTCCTGTGCCATGCGGTCGGATATCAGAACAGCCTGGCGCTCTTCAGGCCTGAACCAGCGGCCGGCAACAAGAGTGCGGTCGAGCCCGGTAACACCGGGTTCTTCGGCCGACAAGCCGATCATTCCCTGAGCTTCGAAGCGGCGGTCGCCATACCGGAACGGAACGGTTTCGGAGCGGGTTTTGTCTTCGTCTTCCAGCCACACGCGGGGAGCGATGACGCTGGCATCATTGAAGGCATGGGTCAGCACCGGCAGGGCGGTTTTGGGAATGTCTTGCCAGTTGACGTTTTTCAGCAAAAATCCCGAATACGGCGTATGCGGCTGATATTGAATCCGGGAGTGCAGCCGCATGCTCTTGACCGACGTAAAGCTCATGATGGTAAAAGTCAGAATGATCAGTGTGGCGCAGGTTAAGGCCGTGCGGATGCGGCGGCGGCGGAGATTGCTGACGCCCAGAAAAAACGAAGCGGTGAAGGCCTTCCAGCGGGAGAGCTCTCCGGTGGCCGACGGTTTGGCCCGGTTCTGGAGCTGGTTCATTTCCGACTCGAAGCGCAGGAAAATGATCATGGTTACCATGAAAGACAGACCGATGATAAAGAATGCCAGAATCACGACAAGGGGGCTGTATGCCAGTTGAAATGCCGGGTGGACATGGTAGATAAGAACAATGACCAGAACCAGGATGACGCTGAATGCAATGATTCGTTTATAGATATTCGAAAAGGAGAAAAGCAGCCGCTCCATGCAGAAAGCGAAGGGAACGAACAGGGCGATATAGAACAATACGCCGAAAAGCACGTCTTTCTGGGTCTGTTCGATATCGTCATAGACGCGGCTGGCCAGTGCCCATGAGGCCGACGCCGATTCGACGAACTGGTCATAATGCAGGTCCGCCAGAGATGTTTCAGCTGTTTTCAGGGCGGCCATGCCTTCCTGCTGAAGTTTTCGGATCTGCTCGTTGTAAATGCCATGTTTTTCAAGATTATCGATCCGCGGGGTCAACAGCGCCCACATATCGGCGGCGGCCCGATATTCGGTGCGATGGAGAATCGGCCAGTCGTCGATCCGATACCCTGTTCCTTGGGAATGCTCCGGATCAGCATGGGTCAGGATCATTTTCTTGTGAAGCACCGAATCCGACAATGTCAGTTTCAGACGGGTTTCGGGTTCCAGAAAAATGGATGTCAGCACCGACGAGCGGGTGTCGATCCGGCTGTACCAGTATTTGAGCGGGGCGGCTTCCCGCCGGCCGTCGATCAGGTTGATTTTGGTCATGTACCGAAACGTGCGCGGCTCCAACAGATTGAAAAGGGTGGTTCCCTTACAGGCGAACATGATCAAATCCGTCTGCATGGCCGTCCGCTGCATCTTCAGGCGGTAGGCTTCTTTTCCGGTCTGCTCCTTGTCGATAGCCCATGTCACGCTGCCGGTGTCGGGATCGAACCGGTACCCTTCGATGATCACTTTGTCGAGAACATGCCGTTTGTCGGCAACCCCCCGCATCTGAAATTGTCCCATACTGTTCGTCATCGCATAGTAACGGGCATTTCCCTGATAGGAGAGCAAAACCGTGCCCGGTGCCGGCTGATCGGCGAACAGCTCGCCGTGCCGGATGAAATTGGCCCGGCCGCTGACTGTGGAAAATCCGTTTTGCGGCAGATTTTCATCGTATAGAACAGGGGTGGATGCCACACCAGAAATCAGGGTGGAGATCTGTCTGCACTGCTCGGCTGCAAAGGCCCAGTCCATGGCATCCGGAATATCGGCCGGGGTTCCCCAGCGGTTTCGGGCATCATGGACAGTGGCCAGGGTAGCTCCGATATAGCCGGCCAAAGTGCTGACCTCTCCGCCGAAAAACGGACGATCGGCAAAATAACTCTGCCAGGTTCGCAGTTTGCTGGACCGCAGGGTGTCCCGAAAGAGCGGCAGTTGAGGACTGAACCGGTGCATGGCCGCATCCAGAGCCGTATAGATCGACGAGCGGTTGACACTGGGTTTTATGGGATACAGCCATCCCTGACTGAAGGCGCCGAATCCGTCTCCGTGGCTCGACAGGTGAAGGGATATGGCCACCATCAGTTCCCGGCTCTTGATCATGGACCGAAAGTCGAGGGCATTGTCAAGAAGCTTGCTCTGAGCGGTCGCATCCCGAAGGATGATTTTTTGCCGCTGGACGGCCGAAGGCATCAGCCTGTCCAGAGTCGCCTGCTCTTCCGGAGACAATCGTTTGAAGGAAGTCATCCAGCCCAGTTGGCGCAGTATCAATCTGTCTTTGGCCAGTTCCTGGATTTTTTCCTGATTGTCGGAGATCTGCTGTTCGAGTCTCAGTCTCATCAATTCGCGGGAAATGTCATCGACCTGGGTCTTGATTTCGTCAATGACGGCATTTTTGACCAGGGATTCCACGGGAGAGTCTTCTGGTTCGGTGCTGTCGCTGGATTCCGCAGATTTGGGTTCCAGAGCATTCAAGACTTTTCGGGTGTTGCGGGTCAGATCCCGCAACTGTTTTTTTTGTTTGCGCAGATCTTTGGGAGATGCCCGCAGACTCCAGACGAGATCCCGGAACCCGGCCAATGTCTGGGCATGCCCGCTGGTGGCAGCCAGCAGGACGGAACGATCCGGCGGTGCTTCCTGAAACCGGCGGGCCAGTTGCAGGAGGGTGGCGATGCTGACGGACTCGTCGGCACCCGGAGACAGCCCCGGTACATAAACCGTACTGTCGTAAAAGGCTTCGATGAGAATCAGCTCTTCTTGAAGATGGGGATTTTTTCCGGGAATGAGGCAATAGACATTTTCTCCGGTAACCTCTTTCCATCGGGCTTCGGCATCCAGACGGATTTCAGGGAGGATTCGGCCGTCCGGCACGGTTTCAAAATCTCCGAAACAGCGGCGGGCTTCTTCCAGAGCCATCCGAAAACGGGGGAAATGGATGGGGGACAGCTCTTGTTTGTCCTCGAACAAAGCCCGTGAGACATTTCCCCGATCTATATATATTACGGTATGGGCACCGAGGGAGGCGGCCTGAATCCAGTTATCTCCGGAGTCGAGCTCCATCAGCAAGACGGCCCCATCGATGACTTTGCCGTTCATTTCGGATAGATTGCCGGTGCCGGCATAGAGCAGAGGTCCTTTCAGACCTTGGGAAGAAATGGTTTGGGGTGAAATAGCATTCCCCGAAAATGGATGCAGGGCGGGCTCAAGATCACTTCCGGGTATCGTCAACCGGCTGTTTCCTTGCTGAAGCATGGGAATCGCATACCGATGCATGCCAACTTCGGAAAAACCGGCTTCCTGGAATTGCCTCTGAATATATTGGGCGGCCGAGCGACACCCTGGCGTTCCCGTACTGCGGTCTCCCAACGCCGACAGGGTTCGGATATCTGTTTCAAAATCTCCGGCAGAAGCGCTGGCAGCCCATATAAGGAGGGTGCCCATCAATAGGACAACGGCCGCCGGCAAGCCGCAGCATACAGCCGATGCCGTCATCCGAAACAGTTTGTTCCCGCTTTGCAGGGTTCGGTGCATGCCCGGTATTCCGGAAAGTTTCGAAAAATGCTTCATATCATCAAGCTTCGCCCATAGAGCCGAGACCTGGCCGGGTATCGATCTGACCGATCGAGATGGACAACTCGTCGCGGTTTTCGATTTTGTCGATACGGCCGTCCCGAATCCAGACGACCTGATCCGATACGTTCAGCATCTTGATGTCGTGGGTAGCCGAAATGATGGTGACACCCCGCTCCCGGCTGAGCTGTTTGAGCAGATAGATGATCTCTTCACCGGTGTTGAGGTCGAGGTTCCCGGTGGGTTCATCGGCCAGAATGATAGCCGGATCGTTGGCCAACGCGCGGGCAATGGCCACCCGCTGCTGCTGACCGCCGGATAGTTCGAAGGGTTTGTGTTGAAAACGATCCCCCAGACCCACCATGTCGAGCAGTTTAATGCCTTTTTGCACCGCTGCATCATCGGACATGCCGGCAAATGTCATGGGCAGCGTGACATTTTCCAGGGCAGTCATGACCTGGATGATATTGAATGTCTGAAAAATATACCCGATCTTGCGGCATCTGAGCCAGGCCAGTTCATAAGCGTCGAGCTGGGCGATATCCACCTCGTCGATGAACACTTTGCCGGTGGTCGGCTTGTCGAGCCCGCCGATCATGTTGAAGAGAGTGCTCTTGCCGGAACCCGACGGCCCCATGATGGAAATGTAGTTGCCAGCAGCGATTTCGAGATCGACCCCTTTGAGGGCCATCACATCCAGCCTGCCCAGTTTGAAGGTTTTGGTCACCTGGGATACCCGGACAATTTTTCTGGAATCTGTCATGACGGTTTCTCCGGACGTCGTTAATGTTCGACCCGCATGGCTTCGACCGGCTGCATGCGGGCGGCGACAATGGCCGGATACATGACGCCGATCAGGCTCAGGATGCAGCCGACCAGTGTAGCGCTGCCAACGGACAGCCCGGCCTGGGTCCAGGACAGGTTGGAAAGGGACTCGACGCCGAACCGGATCAAAAAATTGACCATGGCGAAAGCCGCGCCGACAATTGCACCGGCAGCGGATCCGATCAGTCCCTGAATGCCTGCCTCCAGCAGAAAAAGCCTCAAAATGAAACGATCCAGGGCACCGAGACATTTCATGGTGCCGATCTCCCGGAACCGTTCCGTGACGGCCATGAGTTGGGCATTGACGATCCCGACGACACAGACCAGAAGAGACAGTACGATGATCCACCGCTGCTTGGGGCTGTTTCCCACGCTGATGTCATCGGGCTGCAGATCATACCCGGACCGGATCAGCGCCTGACGCAGGGCCGGATCTCGGGTGGACAGCAGCCCGTTGGCCAAATCGGAACCGACCTGGGTGAAACTGAGAAATGACACCGCCAGCACCAGGCTGATAGTGGTGATGAGTGACCTGAAAAATCGCACGCGAATGCTCTTGACCGCAATATCTACGGATTTCATGAACGGCAGAACGATCAGCCGGTCAACCCGTTCGGTTTCGGAGGATTCGGATGTGAAGAGGGAACGTTTCCGCATGATGCCGTTTTCCGTTAGAGGTTTTCCGGAATATCGTTCTTGATCCGGTCTCCACGGACCCGGTTGAACCGGAATGGATAAGGCCGAACCGGAATGTTGTGATTGCGAAGATGACCGGCCGTGAACATTTCGGCACTGACGGCCAGGGCATCCTTTCGATATTTGAACCAGTCCACGACATAATCATGGAACGCGTCGAGTTTGTTCATATAGACGTTCATGGGTTCGGTTCGGCCGATGGCGAAACGGTCATTGATGCCGTCGAACCCGTGAAAATCCGGAACGTGCACATAGGATAAATCCAGAAGGGGTAAATGATCAAGCGGTTTTGTAAACATCAGATCCGGTCGGCACCGTATGACGATGTCGTAGCGGATGCCGGTTGCGTTCTCGTGAGCGATGCGCAGTTGGTTGCACTGTTTCAGTCCGTGCAGTTGCTGCAAATAAGCCTGAACCCCGCGCTTGAGTCGGCAGTTGACGCCATCCAGTAACATACCTTCACCGATTGGAAGATCGGATTCAACCTGGATCACGGTCGGATTCAGCAACGCGGCCAGATCGCTGGTTGTATCTTTCGAAACATACATGAAGAGATC
The DNA here is from genome assembly GCA_964495045.1 of uncultured Desulfobacterales bacterium. Lineage (GTDB taxonomy): Bacteria > Desulfobacterota > Desulfobacteria > Desulfobacterales > Desulfatirhabdiaceae > RAAP-1. The sequence goes on from CAZBUL010000028.1 coordinate 17,003, forward strand.
GTATTCCCCGATACGGTCCAGCAGACACTCCCGGATGGATTTATGCGTCATGTCGAGCCCGGAACATCGGCCCGACATGCAGACAGCGGTGCGGCGGGGCAGGGGGGTATCCGTTCCGCCGGAGCCCGTCGATTCGGTCGGCAGGCAATCCAGTCGGCGATAACGGAT
>CAZBUL010000028.1:17270-21879 GCA_964495045.1 uncultured Desulfobacterales bacterium
AGGGTTTCCCGGTGAAAGGCATTGAAAAGTGCATCGAAATTGTAGCCGAGGTTCACTTCGGCGTCCGGTTCCGTATATTGCCAGGAATACCGGGTATAGCCCACCGCCGGTTCCCATTCGAGAAGATAGCGTTCAAACGTCCGAAACGGATTGCCGCAAAGAGGAACGTTGAGCGCACGGGCCAGGTCCGCGTCTTCCTTGACGATACAGTCTCCGTCCAGAAAAATATAATAAAGATAATCGGTGCTTCGGGCCAGGGCTTCTTTAAGCAGGCGGTTTCGGCCTTCGTTCCATGTACTGTTGGGATAAAAAATCGCATCGTTCCAAGAGGATGGTGTTTTCCACGTCAGCAGAAGAATGTCGTTCCGTTCATCCGGAAGCATCGGAAACGACATGTCGGACGCAGACTGAATCAGATAAATGAAAGGTTTCTTCATCTCGGATTAACGGTTTCTCGCTTCGGATTCACGGGCTTTGACCGTATGCTGTTTCTTGGCTGCTTCGAGGATTTTCTCGATGTCCGCCTTCTTTTGCGGATCGGATGTCGTTTCCAGGGCTTTTTCGAGCTGCAGGACGGCATTCCTGAAATTGCCGCGTGTAAAATAATACAGGCCAAGGAAATAACAGGCCTCCGATGTACGGCCAAGCGACCCATACGTGCTGCCGAGATAGAACATGGCATCCGGATAATCCGGGGTGGTGTGCAGCAGAGATTCCAGCATGCGGGAGGCATCCTGAAATTTTCCCAACTCCATGTAACTGCGGCCGGCATAGAAAAGGGCTTCTGTTTGATCCGGAGATAAGTCGAGAACGCTCTGGAGAATCCCGATGGCTTCGGAATACCGTCCGTCTAAAAAATAGGTTCGACCTATTTCCATCAAGAGAATCGGGTCGAATGCCCGCTGGGTCAGGGCCGCTCGAAAACGTTCGACGGCCGCATGGCGGTTGCTCGTTCGGGTCAGGATGAGTCCATCACCGTAAAGGGCCATCGGGTTGTCGGGCTCTCGAGTGGCCCACGCATTGAATATCTTGAGCACTTCTTTTTCGGGTCCGTACATGCCTGTCAGCCGGGTGTGGACCCAGTCGAAGGCGGTGTTCGAGCGCCGGGGAAGCCGATCGAGACGCGACGGATTGGCATCGATCCAGGCGGATAGATAGGACATTCGGTCTTCGACGGCCGGGTGGGTCATGAGGTAGGTGGGAACCTGATCTTTGCCAAACCATTGTTTGCTGCGGATTTTCGTCAGAGATGTCATCAGTCCTTTGGGGTTGTATCCGGCCTGCACCAGAAACTCCACCCCGCGCTGGTCGGCCTGCATTTCATCTTCCCGGCTGTGAGACAGGATCAGGGATTGGGCTGCCGCAATCGAACCGAGGGCTGCCGCACTGCCTACCGATCCGGCGCCGGTGGCGCCGAGCAGCACACCGGCTGCGATGCCGGCCAGCGCGCCCAGACCCACTTTTTTGGATTGATCCATCTGTTGGGAAATATGCCGGCAGACGACATGAGAAATTTCGTGAGCGATGATGCCGGCGATTTCATCTTCGTTCTCCAGGGCTTCGAACAGCCCGCTGTTGATGAAAATCCGACCTCCCGGACCGGCAAACGCGTTGTAAACATCTTCTTTGATGACATAAAACCGGTACTGAAAAGGCTGGGTGGGAATAATGGCAAGAATCTTCTCTCCGATGTTGTTGACATAATCAGAAATAACGGAATCGTGGATGATTTCATAATGGGCATTGATTTCCATCATAAATTTCTGGCGCAGCTCTTCTTCTTCCTGGATGGTGATGCTTCGGGCGGTTGACGGGAAAACAATCAACAGCACCGCCAGCAATCCCCGAACGATATTTCTGAAATTCATACCTGAAAGGCCCTCCCTGATACATTGAATCATATCTACCATGACATATTCGGTGGGACTTTTCAAACAGCAATTTTTATGATACCGTCTGTGTTATGGCAACGACAATATGTATCGCAAATCAAAAAGGCGGGGTCGGCAAAACGACCACGGCCATCAATCTGTCAGCCGCCCTGGCGGTTTCCGGAAAAAAAGTGCTTCTGGTTGATTGTGATCCCCAGGGCAACGCCACCACCGGGGTCGGCATCGACAAGACCGGTCTGGCCCATACGCTGTATCATGGAATGATCGGCGAATCATCTGCCGAAGAAATCGTTCAAGACAGCGAAATCGACGGTCTGAAAATGATTCCCGCCCGGGTCGAGTTGATCGGATTCGAAGTCGAAATGCTTTCCCATGCCAACCGGGAAAGCGTTCTCAAAAGGTTTCTTTCCGGGTTGAACGATTCTTTCGACTATATTCTCATCGACTGTCCGCCTTCGCTGACGCTCCTGACGGTAAACGCCATGACGGCTGCCGATGTCCTCCTGATTCCCCTGCAATGTGAATTTTACGCGCTGGAAGGCCTCAGCCAGTTGCTGCAAACCATGAAGCGGATCAAGAAAGGTCTCAATCCTCATCTCAAACTGGGCGGGATTCTGCTGACCATGTTCGACAAGCGCACGAATCTGTCGAGTCAGGTGGCGGACGAGGCCAGAAAATACTTCAAGGATCGGGTGTTTCATACCGTCATTCCTCGCAATGTCCGTCTCGGAGAGGCGCCCAGCTTCGGTAAACCCGTTTTGCTCTACGATGCGGTGTCGGCCGGGGCTGTCAGTTATATGGATCTGGCCAGGGAAATCATCGAACAGCCTTTAGACAAATAATCATTGATGACATCGGGTTCTGCAAACATGGCAACCGAACAATCCCCGAATACGGTCGGGTCTGTAAGAAAAAAGAAAATGGCGCTGGGAAGAGGTATCGAAGCGCTCATTCCGGAGATCGATCCGGATGAAGGGGTGTCTTCCGGAGACTATTTCACCTGCGACATCCGGTTGATCCGCCCCAATCCCTATCAGCCCCGGATTCGTTTCACCGAGGAAGAACTCGAAGAATTGAGCCGTTCCATCGAGGCGCAGGGCATCCTTCAGCCCTTGATGGTACGAAAAGCCGAGACCGGCTACGAGCTGATCGCCGGGGAAAGACGTCTGCGGGCGGCCCGAATGGTCGGCCTCGATGCGGTGCCGGTGGTTGTCAAGAATATATCTGACGGCCAGCTCTTGGAGTTTTCGATCATCGAAAACATTCAACGGGAAGATCTCAATGCCCTTGAAGAAGCTGAAGCCTATCACCGGCTGATGGACGAATTTCAACTGACGCAAGAAGAGGTGTCGGTTCGGGTTGGAAAAAGCCGGCCGGCCATTGCCAATTTCCTGCGGCTTCGTCACTTGCCGGAACCGATCAAGGCCAGCATCCTCGATGGAATATTGACCATGGGCCATGCCCGAGCCCTTCTCGGCGCCGATACCCCGGCCCAACAAAACGCCGCCTGGAAAGCCGTTCTTGCCAAAGGCCTGTCCGTCCGTGAAACCGAATCTCTCATCAAACGGCTCAAGACCGCAAAACCCGAAGTCACTCCCCCGCCGCCCACATCCGTGGATGTATATCTGAGCAATCTGGCCCAAGGGCTATCCCAGGATTTCGGCACCCGGGTTCACATCAAGCGCAAAGGCCGAAAAGGCAAGGTGGAAATCGAGTTCTACACCGATGAGGATTTGGATCGACTGATCGGTCTTCTCAAACGCGCCTGACGGCCTGGCATGTCTCTTCACATCATCATAGACGGCTACAACTTGATCCGCCAGTCCGGGTTTCTCGGCAGCCTGGACAGCCGAAACATTCAGGCCGGCAGGGATGCGCTGGTGGAAATGCTCTCGGCATACCGGCGGATCAAGCACCACGATATCACCGTTGTTTTCGATGGTTCCAGGGCTCCGCTGGACTGTCCGGTGCGGGATCGGGTTCAGGGCGTCTGTGTCGTGTATTCCCGATATGGCGAGCTGGCGGATACGGTTATCAAGCGCATGGCGGCCGGCGAAAGGGAAAAGGCCATCGTGGTGTCTTCGGATCGGGATGTTGTCCGCCATTCGGCCGCATCCGGGTGTGCGATCCTCAGCTCCCCGGAGTTTGAAAGCAAGCTTTTGACAGCCTGCTACATGGCGGATCGTGAACCCGATACCGATCTGAATGCCGGATGGGTGCCGACGACCCGAAAAAAAGGCCCATCCCGCAGGCTATCCAAATCCCAACGCCGGAACCGGGTCAAAACCGATAAATTATAACGATACTATTTGTATGAGAATAACGGAGTTGTAATGAAACGTATTTGTGTGATCGATGGGCAGGGCGGCGGGATCGGCAGTGCCGTGATCAAAAAGCTCAAGGAAGTCTTCGAGGAAAATATCGAGGTGATCGCGCTGGGCACCAACGCCATTGCCACCTCCCAGATGCTGAAGGCCAGAGCCAACCGCGGGGCGACCGGCGAAAATGCCATTGTCCGCACCGCCGAAAGGGTCGATGTCATTATCGGTCCGCTCAGTATCGTTCTGGCCCATGCCATGATGGGTGAAGTATCCCCGAGGATCGCCGAGGCCATTGCCGGCAGTCCAGCCAAAAAAATCCTGATTCCCCTGTTCCAGGAAAATGTCGAGATCGCCGGATTCAGCCCGATGCCCCTTCCCCGGCTGATCGAGGTGCTG
>CAZBUL010000029.1:0-1452 GCA_964495045.1 uncultured Desulfobacterales bacterium
ATGTGAATTAAAAAAAATTTCGATCTGGGATATTATTTCATGTGAGTTGCCTTATTTGCTGCCGCAGCATTTCTTGAATTTTTTACCGCTGCCGCAGGGGCAAGGATCATTACGGCCGGTTTTTTCATTGGCTCGGCGGACCGGCTTTTTCTTGGGCGGTTCGCTGTCGGAACCGGAAAAAATCAGATTCTGCTCTTTGGGTTTGTGAACGGCTTCGATGCGTTCGGGTTCCGCCGGCTGAATCCGGAAAAGAATCGAAATAGTCTGCTCCTGAATGCGGGAGATCATGTCCTGAAACATCTCGAACCCTTCCTTTTTATACACGATCAATGGATTCTGCTGGGCATACCCCCGGAGGCCGATGCCTTCCTTGAGATGATCCATAGACAGCAGGTGATCCTTCCACAGGGAATCGACCGTGTTGAGCATCACATAGCGTTCGAGCTGCCGGAAATTGGCTTCGCCGATTTCCTGTTCCTTTTTCTCGTAAATTTCCAGGGCGGATGCGGCGATGGCTTCGGCCAGCCCTTCCGGAGTGAGCCCATCCAGCAGGTCGTCGGAAATGGGAATATGAAAATTGAACTGGTTGAATACGGATTCGTCGAGGCCCTTGAGATCCCATTCTTCGGGGGACACCTTTTCGTCCGAGTATGTGCCGGCGATTTCCTCGGCTTTTTCCCGGATCATCTCTTCGATGTCGGGTCTCAGACTCTTGCCGTTGAGGGCTTCCCGCCGCTGTTTGTAGATGACTTCCCGCTGCTGGTTCATCACATCGTCGTATTCGATCAGATGCTTGCGGATGTCGAAGTTGTGTGCCTCCACCTTGGACTGGGCATTTTCGATGGCCCGGCTGATCAGGTTGTGCTCGATGGGCTCGCCTTCTTCCATGCCGAGCCGTTCCATGATGCTCGTCATGCGCTCGCCCCCGAAAATCCGCAGCAGATCGTCTTCCAAAGCCAGATAGAATCGGGACGACCCTGGATCGCCCTGCCTCCCGGATCGGCCGCGCAACTGATTGTCGATGCGCCGGCTCTCATGGCGTTCGGTGCCGATGATGCGCAGCCCGCCCCGTTCGGTAACGCCTTCACCCAGGACGATGTCCGTTCCGCGTCCTGCCATGTTGGTGGAAATGGTCACCGCGCCTTTCTGCCCCGCCATGGACACGATCTCCGCCTCTTTTTCGTGATTTTTGGCGTTCAGCACCGTGTGAGGGATGCCTCGTTTTTTCAGTTTCTGGCTGAGATCTTCGGAGACATCGATGGAAATGGTGCCGACCAGAACCGGCTGGCCTTTTTGATGGAGTTCGGAAATTTCGTTCATCACCGCTTCAAATTTTTCGCGTTTCGTCTTGTAGATCATATCCGGATAATCGTGACGGATCATGGGCCGGTGGGTGGGAATTACCGACACATCCAGATCGTAGATCTTCTTGAATTCCGCGGCTTCCGTATC
>CAZBUL010000029.1:1552-21614 GCA_964495045.1 uncultured Desulfobacterales bacterium
CGTGTGGGCCTTGAGGGCCTGGTTGATATGATGAAGGGTTTCGATGTTGCGGGGATCGTAGAGATTGTCCACCCGGATCAGTTTTTCGGCATTGGCCACCCCTTCTTCGGTGAGCACGGCAGACCGGGCTTTTTCGTCGATGACATAATCCGTGTCTCGTGTCAGCCTTGGGATGACGGTGTTGACTTCGTAGTAGAGGTTGGTGGATTTTTCCGCCTGTCCGGAAATGATCAACGGTGTTCGGGCCTCGTCGATCAGAATGCTATCGACTTCATCCACGATGGCATAATTGAGGTCTCCCTGAACGAGGCTTTCCTTGTAGAACTTCATGTTGTCTCTCAGATAGTCGAAACCGAACTCGTTGTTGGTTCCATAGGTGATATCCAAGTGATAGGCGGTCTGGCGTTCGTGATCGTCCAAACCATGAAGGATGCAGCCGACCGACAACCCGAGGAAATGATAGATCGTTCCCATCCATTCGGTGTCCCGCCGGGCCAGATAGTCGTTGACCGTAATGATATGAACGCCTTTGCCGGTCAGGGCGTTCAGATAGGCCGGCAGGGTGGCGGCCAGGGTCTTGCCTTCACCGGTCTTCATTTCGGCGATTTTTCCCTGATGCAGCACCATACCGCCGATGAGTTGCGCATCGAAATGGCGCATCTTCAATGTCCGCATCGATGCCTCCCGCACCGTTGCAAAGGCTTCCGGGAGCAGAGCATCCAGGCTTTCGCCTTTTTCGATCCGCTCCCGGAATGTGACTGTCTGCGCTCTCAGTTCGTCATTGGTGAGGGCCTGCACAGCCGGTTCGAGGGCATTGATTTGGTCCACCACCGGCCAGAGTTGTTTGAGTTCCCGTTCGTTCTTGCTGCCGAAAATTTTTGTCAACCAGTCGAAAAACATTGAAAAGAAAATCCTTTATTATAAACCACGGAAGACACGAAACACACGGAAAACATAACTCGTGGTGTCGTGTCTTCGTGCGTGAAAAAATGGCCTTGATCATCGTTTCGGCCGGCCCCCCTCCCAGCCTCCCCCCGCTGGGGGGAGGAGCAGGAAATCTCCCTCCCCTCAGCGGGGAAGACGTTAAAGGAAGCACGATTTATAACCGTTCAAAGCATATATCCGTTTGTTGCTGACAACTGATTACGGACAGAAATCATCATGAGTTCAGGGCGCCGCCCTGATTCAGTGACGTTCCTCAGCCCTTGATGGAGCAGGCTGCGGGAGGATCCGTCAGGTTTTCGACATTGGCGCCGAACGGCTGGGAAGCCAGCTCGGTTTTATCCGAGAGGATGAGTTCGGCGGCAATTTTGGCCGATTCAGTAATGATTTCGCGGCAATGGAGGGCATGGTCGCGACAGAGCCAGTTTTCTTTCCAGGGCTGCGTCAACTCCCGGCAAAGGGTGTTGCCGAATTTTTCCTGGATTCGATTGGGGATTTGATTGAAAAGCCGATACAGGCCGGGTTTGCCGTAAAGCTCCTGGGCGGCGATTTTGGCAGCCGCCTTGGGATCATCTCCTTCGGGCAGCGCGCTTCTGCCGTGGACGGCCCCAACGGATAGGATCGCACCGGTTATCGCGCCGCAGGTGTCTCCGTAAAGTCCGACACCGCCGCCGAAACCGGTCGCCAGTTTCAGAATGTCTTTGGGAAGTCCGGTGTCAACGATGTTGACCACCGCTTCCAGCACGCATTCCGCACAATTGAAACCTTTTGAAAAATTCTTTCGGGCCCGTTGGGTGATGGCCTCGACTTGTTCTTCCTGTGTCATGAAATGTCCTTTTTTATCAATTTGTCGTGTGGGTTACATCATCCGGACGATTTTCCGCGCCAGATCCATCGAGCTGGTGAATGCCGGTGAAATGGGGTTCAGCAGGTGCAGGCAGTCGCCGTCTTGAATCAGTTGAAAATCCTGGACGAGTTCCCCGGTTTGCCAGTCCACCAGTTGCGCCCGGATGCCGACTTTGGCGGCCGGCTCGACCTCGGAAGGCTCCAAGGTCTGAACCAGGGCCGCAGCATCCTGAAAAAAACATGAAAAGAAATATTTTCGGGGTTCGGTCAGGGCGACGGTGCGAAATTTTGCATTGACTCGAAAAAGATGCGCATCATTGAGCAAAATATCAATAGCCTCTCGATCCATGCCTTGCAGCACCCCGTAATTTTCACGGCCGAATGCCGGGATCGCCGTGGGCCCCAGATAGACATCCCCATGAATGTTCCGGGTAAAATGTACTCCCAGAAAGGGATTGCGGATGTCCGGCACCGGATAGACACTGCCGCGGATTCGCCAGGCGCTGGATCGCTTCAGCTTGCGATAAATGCCTTTGAACGGAATCAGACGGTACTGGGTGCCGATGCCGAATGCTTTGGAAATCCGGTCGCAATGGGCGCCTGCGGCATTGATGAACCGTTTGAAGCGGATGCGGCCGTGTTGGGTTTGGACGGCATGGCTGTCAACCACGGATTGAAACGAACAGTTAAAGAAAAACCGGACGTTGCCGGATTCCGTCAAATCGGTTTGCAGGGCGTGGAGAATTTCCCTGGGATCGACAACCGCCGTGTCGTGGGAGAATATGGCATTCCGAACGGTTTTGGCGTTGGGTTCGATGGCGGCCAGTTCTTTTTCGTCGATCATATCCACGTTGGCACCGTTGGCAACGGCCCGTTCAAACAGGGTTTCCAGCACGGGCAGTTCTTCCTCGCATCGGGCCACGATCACTTTGCCGGTTTCCAACAAGGGAAGTCGTTTCTCCCGGCAATAGGCTTTCATCAGAAAATTGCCATTCAAACAGGATCTGGCCTTCAGACTGTCTGGTGCATAATAGATGCCGGCATGAAGCACCCCGCTGTTGCGGCCGGAGGCATGTTTGCCGGTTTCCGCTTCTTTTTCGATGATGACGATATTCTCCCAGCCATTGCGGACCAGTTCCCGGGCGATCGTCAAGCCCATGATTCCGGCACCGACGATCAGGACATCGGCATTCAAATCGGTTGTCATATCATTATCCTGCTGAGAAACTGTCAACCACGAAATACACGAAACATACGAATAAGCCTAATCTTGAATCATGCTGGGCTTCACCCCCAAGTATGAAAATTTCATGATACATTTTTCGTGTTATCCGTGTATTTCGTGGTTACCAGAATTTTCACGTAAATCTTTCCGACATGGTTAAATTGTTCCGGCGATGATGCCTGAATCGTTCGGACTGTCTATGGGAATCCGGTGAATGTTGTGGACACCGGCTTCGGCCAGCATGTCGCGAATCTGGCGCTCGGAATAAGATTGTCCGGCATCGGTGCCAAGGAGCATGTTCAATGAAAAAAGGGCCGGAAACAGCGGGCCGCTCATGTCGTCATTCAGAATGAATTCATGAATCAGGATCATGCCGCCGGGAACCAGAGTGGATACCGCCTTGCGAATCATGGATTGGCAATCTTCGGGCCCTTCTCCGTGCAGGATCTGGGAAAGCCAGGCCACATCGTATTGGCCTGCGATCGCATCATGCAGATAGCTGCCTTCCTGAAACCGTATGCGTTCCGACAGACCGTATCGGTTGATGGTCTTTTCGGCAAAAGGTCTCGTGGTGGGCAGATCGAAAACAACGGCATGCAGACCGGGATTGTTCAGGCAGAATTGAATGGCGTAAGTTCCGGGGCCGCCTCCCATATCCAGTAATGATTTGTGGTTCATCAGATCGATGGCGGGAACGATGCGCGGGGCGGTCATCATGGCCATGTTGAACATGCCCATCAAAAAGCTTTCCATGGCGTCGTCGCTGCTGTGCATGGAACGTGTCCGAACCGGTTTGCCGGACGTCACGGCCTGATTCAGTTGACTCCAGGACGGCACCAGGTGGTGATGGTGTTTGATGATATATCCCATATAGGCCGGGGAGTTCCTGGATAGAAACCGATCCGATTCGGGGGTGTTGGCGTAAAGGCCGCCGGATTTCTCCAGTAAGTTCATGGCGGTCAGCGCATTCAAGAGCATGGCGGCAGCCCTGGGATCGGCATGGATTTTTTCGGCAATGTCTTCTGCTGAAAGCTTCCGATCGGCTATCCATGTAAAAACATCAAGCTGAACAGCGGTATGCAGGGTGCAGGTTTTCCAGTATCCACCGGATGTTTCCAGAAGGGTTCCGGGGTTCCATTCTGCAGAATTCATGGTTTCTCCTTGTGATCGGTGATGCAACCTGTTGGTGATGTTCATTCATCATAAATAGTTTATCCAAATAGTAAAGAAATTCCGCAAAGTCAACAAAGGGAAGCTGAATATGATTACCACTATTTTGAAACAAAATGTTTCCATTTACAAAAAGAAAAATGAAAATTATAATAATCAATTTCAAAAAATAACAGATTCAAGATAAGGATGGTATCCCGTGCATGAAATGGGCATTGCCATGCAGGTGGTCGAAATTGCCAGCGCTTCCATCCCCGAGCATCTGAGAGGATGCCGGGTGGATGGCATCCATTTGAAAATTGGCAGATTGTCTTCCGTGGTGCCCGATAGTCTTCGGTTCTGTTTCGATATCGTCTCCAAAGATTCTGCGATCGCCGGGGCGGTGCTTCATATTGAAGAAATTCCCGTGAATGCCCGGTGCCGATCCTGCGATCATCTCTGGACCATCGAGGGGCCGGCCTTTTCGTGTCCGCACTGTCAGAGCGGGTCGATCGTTTTGATTTCGGGGCAGGAACTGGATATTTCATCCATCGAAATCGATGAGAGCTTGATTTCAGATCCGGAAACGGTGAGGTTGTAATTCCCGAAGCGTGTTGCGGCGTGATTGTCTGAAGAGCCGCAGGGCTGTAGCGGGCTGCCCCCTCAATATTGGGGATGACATGTCAGAAAAAGGAATGGATATGGAAATAAAAGTCGTGCGAAAAGTCCTGGATGTCAACAACACCATGGCCGAGCAGAACCGCAAGCTGTTTGCGGAGAAAAATGTGTTCGTTCTCAATGTCATGAGTTCGCCGGGTTCTGGAAAAACAACGATGCTGGGAAAAACCATCGGTCAGTTGATGCCGGAAATCCGCACGGCCGTGATCGTCGGGGATGTCAGCACGACAAACGACGCCGACCGCCTGGCCAAAACCGGCGCACCGGTGATGCAGGTCAATACCGATGTGTTCGGCGGAGACTGTCACCTGGCCGCTCACGTTATTGCCAGGGCTGCGGAAGATTTCGATCTGGCGGACATCGATCTGCTCATCGTTGAAAATGTGGGCAATCTTGTCTGTCCGGCGGAATTCGATATCGGAGAAGACGCCAAAGCGGTGGTGCTCAGTGTCACCGAGGGGGAAGACAAGCCGCTCAAATACCCACTGATGTTTCGGGTGTGTGATGTGGCGGTGTTAAACAAAATTGACCTGTTGCCGTATTTGGATTATGATAAAAACGAAGCGGTTCGGAATATCGCTCAGATCCACCCCGGCATGCCTGTGTTTGAACTGTCCGCCCGCACCGGCGAAGGGATTGATCGATGGGTCGGCTGGATCGTCGAAAAGGTGAAAGCCAAATGCAAAATCTGATGCAGGTTGAGGCGAATGCGAATCATTGCAGGGGAATTCAAGGGGCGAAGGCTGCATCGCTTCGATGGAAAAGAAACCCGGCCAACGTCCGACCGTCTGAGAGAGTCCATTTTCAATATCCTGGCATTTCGTATTCGGCAGACCACGGTACTCGACCTTTTTTCCGGAACCGGTGCCATGGCCATCGAGGCGTTGAGCCGCGGCGCGGATTCCGCACTTCTCGTGGATGATTCCCCGCCGGCCATTTCTCTGATGACACAAAACATTCGGTCTCTCAATCTCGAAAACAAGGCACGGGTGCAGCGATGGGATATCACCCATAATTTGAATTTTTTGAAGAATATCCGGCCGCTGTTCAGTCTTGTTTTCATGGATCCACCCTACGATAAAAATTTGATAAATCCCACCTTGATTCATCTACTGCAGAGTGCTTCCCTTGCGGCACGGGCTTGTATCGTTATCGAACACTCCGTTCGGGAGCCTGTGTCAGTCCATTATCCTGAACTCGATCTGCCTGAACTCGATCTTTATGATCAGCGGACTTATGGAAAAACCATGGTGTCGTTTCTGTCCTATATATCATCCGTATCCGATGCCCCTAATCCGGCATAGCATGCGCGGATCTGAATTGAAATAATTAATATCCAATCAAATGCCATGAAACGAATCGAAGATGTCACCCTGCTGTACGAGATCAGCAAAACATTGAACGAGCATCTGGACCTGAAAAAATCTCTCTATAAGGTTCTGGATACGCTGTCTATCTCGATCAACATGATTCGTGGAACCGTCACCATTCTCAATTCCGTTACCAATGAAATCACCATTGAGGTGGCTCACGGTATTTCCCGTTCCGCGATGGAGCGGGTCAAATACAAACTGGGTGAAGGGGTTACCGGCCGAGTGATTCAGACAGGGCAGGCCGTCACCATCCCCAAAATCAGCGAAGAACCGCTGTTTCTCAATCGCACCGAAGCCCGGCGGGGAAAGCAGGAACAGGAAATCTCCTTCATCTGTGTTCCGATCAAGAAAGGCAATCAGGTGATCGGTGCGCTCAGTGTCGATCATCAGTACGACGAAAATTACTCGCTGAAAAATGCCGAGAAACTGCTTTCGGTTATCGCCACCATGATTGCCCGGCATGTCATCAATTTAGAGATCATCCACCTGGAAAAAGAGCAGTTGCGTGAAGAGAACCGCAGGCTGCGCAATGAACTGGAAACCAAATACAGTTTCTCGAATATCATCGGCAACAGCAGCCGGATGCGGGAGGTGTTTCAGATGATCTCCCAGGTTTCCAAAAGCAATGCCACGGTGTTGGTTCGCGGGGAAAGCGGAACCGGAAAGGAGCTGGTGGCCAGTTCGGTTCACTACAACAGTCTGCGGGCAAAAAATCCGTTCGTGAAAGTCAATTGTGCCGCACTTCCGGCCAATCTCATTGAAAGTGAACTGTTCGGACACGAAAAAGGCGCCTTTACCGGCGCCATCAAACAGAAGATAGGCAAATTCGAAATGGCCCACAAAGGCAGCATTTTCCTGGATGAAATCGGTGCGGTGGGGCTCGATGTTCAGGTGAGGCTGCTTCGGATTCTTCAGGAAAGAGAGTTCGAACGGGTCGGCGGACACCAGACCATCAAAGTGGATGTGCGGGTGATTACGGCCACCAACAAGAATCTGGAACAGGCCATCGAAGATGAGACGTTTCGCGGCGACCTGTATTATCGGTTGAATGTCTTTCCGATTTATCTGCCGCCGCTCCGGGAGCGCAAGACCGATATCCTGCTGCTGGCCGATTATTTCCTCGAAAAATATTGCAAAGAAAACGGCAAAGATATCCGGCGGTTCTCCACACCGGCCATTGATATGCTCATGAATTACCACTGGCCCGGCAATGTCCGGGAGCTCGAGAATTGCCTCGAACGGGCAGTTTTGGTCTGCGATGCCGGTGTCGTTCACAGCTATCATCTGCCGCCGACCCTTCAGACCGGCACCGAAACCGGTACCCTGCCTTCCCTGTCCATGGAGGAGGCGGTTGCCAACCTCGAAAAAGAGATGATCATCGATGCGCTGAAAAATACCCGGGGCAATGTGACCCTTGCCGCGCAGCTCGTCAAGACAACCGTTCGAAAATTCGCCTATAAGTCCCAGCAGTATGGGATCGATTATCGCAATTACCGCTGATGGCCGGTGATAAGGAGTGACGCATGAATTCGGAAATGTTTAGAGAATACGACATCCGCGGCATTGCGGGAAAAGATATGACAGAGGCCGATGTGGTGCTGATCGGCAAGGGAATTGGAACGTTTTTGAGACAGAACGGCTGCACCCGGATCGCCGTGGGAAGAGATTGCCGGGTTTCTTCCGACAGTTACAGCAGCAAGCTGGTCGAGGGGCTGTTGACCACCGGCTGTCAGATTGTCGATATTGGCGTTTGCCCCACACCGGTGCTGTATTTTTCCATTCATCATCTCGATCAGGAAGGCGGTGTCATGGTGACCGCCAGCCACAACCCGGCCGAATACAACGGGTTTAAAATGTGTCTGGGTTCCGGATCCATCCACGGTGAGGATATTCAGGGCATTCGGCGGATCATCGAAAACAAGGCGTTTGTCGAGGCATCCGGGGGCGTTCTTTCCGCCGCGGATGTGCTGCCGGCGTATCAAGCCTTTGTCCGGAACAACATTTCCCTCGATAAAAGACTTCGGATTGCCGTCGATGCCGGAAACGGTACGGCGGGTGTGGTGGCGGTGCCTATCATGAAAATGATGGATATCGAAGTTCACGATATCTACTGCGACATGGACGGCACCTTTCCCAATCACGAGGCCGATCCGACCGTGCTCAAGAATTTAACGGATCTCATCGCGCTGGTCCGTGAAAAAAAACTCGACGTGGGAATCGGTTATGATGGAGACGGCGACCGGATCGGCGTGGTCGATGAAAAAGGGAATGTCGTCTATGGAGACAAACTGATGATTCTCTTTTCCCGGGAAATTCTGTCCCGCAAACCCGGTGCCACCTTCATTTCCGAAGTGAAATGCTCCCAGACCATGTATGACGATATCGAAAGAAACGGAGGCCGGGCCGTCATGTGGAAGACCGGCCATTCCCTGATCAAAGCCAAGATGAAGGAAGAAGGGGCGGAACTGGCCGGAGAGATGAGCGGTCATATCTTCTTTGCGGATCGGTATCTCGGTTTTGATGACGCTACTTATGCGTCGTGCCGGCTGCTTGAAATCCTGTCCCGAACAGACAAACCCCTTTCGGCCCTCCTGTCGGATGTTCCCAAAACCTTCACCACGCCGGAAATCCGCGTGGACTGTCCGGATGACCGCAAGTTCGATGTGGTGAAAAAAGTCACGGCGTATTTCAAACAACGGCATCGGGTCATCGATATCGACGGGGCGCGGGTGCTCTTCGAAGACGGCTGGGGGCTGGTTCGGGCTTCGAATACCCAGCCGGCACTGGTGCTTCGGTTCGAGGCGGCCACCGAAAACAGATTGACACAAATTCAAACGATGATGGAATCGGTTCTGGCGGATATTCAGAAAGGCTGATATCCGTTTTTCCGATACAGAACGATGAACTGAATCGTTTTTATATAAAGAGAATCAACAGGAAATATATACCACCCCAATCCAAGAAGGAGATCAATTGAATGAAACGATGGAAACATGTAATGACGCTGGCGGCTGTTGCTTTGATGATTCAGGCGGGTGCGGCCTTTCCGGTAATGTCTGCTGAAAAGAAGACAACTGCCAAACCTCCGGCCAAAACCGGCACCAAAGCTCCCGATGAAAAGCAGACCGCAGCCTCGGCGAATGAATCGAGCAAAAAAGTGGCGATTGTCAATGGCGCCCCGATTGTGCAGTCAGACCTCGACCGGGGAATGGAAGGTGTTATCCAGCGCCATGCTCGATCTGGAGCCCCCATGGATGAGACACAGCTCAAAACCGCCCGGATGGAAGTACTGAATAACCTGATCAATCGGGAGCTTCTCAACCAGGAAAGCAAAAAGCTGAATATTGCTGTTACGGATGAACAGGTCAATGACAAATTCTCCAAAATCAAACAGCGCTTCAAAGGAGATGCCGAATTCAACGATATGATGACCAAGATGAAGCTGACCGAATCGCAGATCAAGACGCAGCTCAAGGAAGATCTGGCCATTCAGGCGCTCATCGACAAACAGGTGGTCGATAAAATCACGGTAGCGGATCAGGACGCTCAGGCCTACTATGATTCCCACCCTGAAGCATTCAAACAGCCTGAACAGATCAAGGCCAGTCATATTCTTGTGAAGGTCGATCCCAAAGATGATCAGGCAAAAAAAGACGAAGCCCGTAAGAAAATTGATACGATTCAGGAAAAACTGAAATCCGGTGCCGATTTTGCCACGCTGGCCAAGGATGAGTCCGACTGTCCCAGCAAGGAAAAAGGGGGCGATCTCGGCTATTTCGGCAAGGGCCAGATGGTTAAACCTTTTGAAGACGCCGCCCTGGCGTTGACTCCCGGCCAGACCAGCGGCGTTGTGGAAACGCAATTCGGGTATCACATCATCAAATTGACAGACAAAAAGCCGGAAGGCATCATGCCGTTTGCCGATGTTAAAGACCAACTGATCCAGTATTTGAAGCAGGAGAAAGTCAAAACAGAACTGGATTCATATATTGCCAGTCTGGAGAAGACTGCGAAAATCGAAAAATTGATAACGCAATAGTTTTTTTCTTGACCACTCGCAAAATGTTAAGATATACTTTATAATAATTTTCCCGGCTTTTATTTCGGTTCAAAGGTTCCCTACCAACGGGTTCCTGTCCAAAGAACGCAGTTCTGTTGCCCGATCTGAAATCCAGGGGCCCGAATAAACATTTTTTTAAGGGAGGTCGTGTTTTGGCAAAAGGAATAGTGAAATGGTTCAGTGATAAAAAAGGGTTTGGATTCATCGAGCAGGAAGAGGGCGGAGATGTTTTTGTCCATCACTCAGCCATCAAGATGGAAGGGTTTAAAACCTTAGCCGAGGGGGATCGGGTCACATTCGATGTGGAAAAGGGAAGCCGGGGACCTGCTGCAAAAAACGTCGTTAAGATTTAATTCAATATATTGACAAATGTTCAAAGGGCATTTTCCTATTAAAAGGAAAATGCCCTTTTTTGTTTCTGAATGTTCCATTTGAAAAAATGGTTGAAATCAAAAAGAGACATAAAAAATCTTGTTCTGTTCAATTTTGTCGATTTGTGATAAGCTTGATTAAATGTAGAAGTATTATTCCATGACTGTGTAACCATCAAAATGGATATCGAGTTATGTTTTCGTTGCAGAGATTATTAGGAAAAGATGAAAAATTCTTCGATTTTCTGGAAGACAGCGCCCAACAGGTCTGTAACAATGTCAATGCATTGGTCCAGTTAATGAAAGATCCGGAGTCAACAGCGGCGCTGGCCGATTTCAAAGAAGCCCGACGCAAAGGCAAGCGGATTACCGAGGATATCGATGAGCATCTGTGTAAAACGTTCGTTACGCCAATCGAGCGCGAAGATATCGAGTCTCTCTCCGATGCGTTGTATAAAATTCCGAAAATGCTGGAAAAATTCAGTGAGCGGTTTATCCTCTTTTACGATCAGCTTCATGGCTGCGATTTTTCCCAGCAGATATCCATTTTGACTCAGGCCGCCGAAACTCTGCTGCAAATGGTGCGATCCCTGCGTCAGAATCCCAAGCTTGATAAGATCAAGGATCAGAGAGACCGTCTGCATGAGCTGGAAGGGGATGCAGACCGATTGATGCTCGATCTGCTGTGTTCTTTGTATCATGGCAAGCATGAAACACTTGAGCTGACGATTTTGCGGGATCTGTATGAATTGCTGGAAAAAGCCATCGATCGCTGCCGGGATGCCGGGAAGGTGGTTTTTCATATCGTTCTGAAAAATTCGTGAATTTTGGTCGGCAGGCATCATCCTGCCGCTGCCGGTGAGACATTTATGATTCTGGTTTCCTGTGTGATTTTTTTGGCGTTGATATTCGAATATATCAACGGGTTTCATGATACGGCAAATTCCATTGCCACGGTGGTTTCAACGAAAGTCCTGATGCCGCGGGAGGCCATTCTGCTGGCGGCGGTCAGCAATCTGCTCGGGGCGCTATGGGGAACGGCGGTTGCAACGACCATCGGAAAAGGGCTGGTGGATACCCAATTCGTCACGATCCAGACAATCATCTGTGCATTGGTAGGGGCTATTATCTGGGGCTTGCTGACCTGGTGGTTCGGCCTGCCGTCCAGCTCCAGCCATGCCTTGATCGGGGGATTGTGCGGAGCAACGCTGGCATCCGCTCATCAGAACTGGTCCGTTATCCGGTGGTCTTCCTACAACCCGGTAACCCACACGATGGAAGGTCTCTGGCCGAAGGTCGTGGTTCCCATGATTTTATCACCAATAGTGGGAATGATCGGCGGCTTTTTGTTGATGGGATTGTTGCTGCTGATATTGAGAAGGCAGACCCCCCGTCATGTGAATGCGGTTTTCAACAAATTGCAGTTGGCCAGTGCCTCCCTGATGGCTATCAGCCATGGCACCAACGATGCTCAAAAAACGATGGGAATCATTGCCCTTTCTCTTTATACCGCCACTCAGTCCGGAATATTCCATGAACTGCCTGGATGGTTGGGGTTTCTGGAGTGCCCGAAATTCGAAGTCCACACCTGGGTCAAGGTCGTGTGCGCCCTGACCATGGCTGCCGGAACGGCGGCTGGCGGCTGGCGGATCATCCGGACACTCGGACATAAAATGGTCAAATTGCAGCCCATCCATGGGTTTGCCGCGGAAACTGTGGCCGCTCTGGTGATTCAATTCGCCTCGCATTGGGGCATTCCGCTGTCCACTACTCACATCATTTCGACATCCATCATGGGCGTAGGCGCCACCAAACGGTTCAGCGCCGTCAAATGGGGAATCGTCGAACGGATGGTTTGGGCATGGGTTCTCACACTCCCGATTACCGCGCTGTTGGGGTATTGGAGTTTGAGATTTCTCCATTTCCTTCAACTCGCCCCCTGAAAAATCGTAATTTCGTTGATGTACATTTCCATTCTTCAAACTCTGCATGGAAACATCCCCCCTATTTCGAAAATTTTTTACCCCATGATCCCCTTGTGGAGGAACTCTCTGATGAACAACTGTATGACCGACACCCTGACTCAGGAAGCCATCGATCTGGCCGAATCCTGGCAAAAACGGGCCAATGAGCTGCTGACCCCGGAGGAGCGCGCCATTCAGGAAATGATGATGCGCCTGCTGAACAACCCCATGGACAAGGTGATTCTCACCAGGATGATGGATCAGGGTTTCCGCTCCGGATCGGTGGCACGGGTGGCCGACCAGATCAACAACCTGATGCGGACGAGCGGCATCCCCCAATTCTTCACGGCAACGGAAAAACTCCTCATGCGTCTTTTCCTGGGTCTGGGAAGACACGTTCCGGCTGTTTCGGTGCCGCAGATCATCGAAAAAATGCGCGCCAACAGCCGCCGCTCGATCATCGCCGGAGAAAGCGAAACACTGCATCGTCATCTGCAGCAGCGGCGGGCCGAAGGCGTTCGCATGAATCTCAACCACCTCGGAGAAGCCGTTCTGGGTGAAGCCGAGGCGGCCGAACGTCTCGAAACCTATCTCGAAGACCTCCGCAATCCGGAGATCGAATACATATCGGTCAAAATTTCGACCATATACTCCCAAATCAGTTCGCTGGCCTTCGAACATACCGTAGAAGTCCTCAAAGAACGTCTCTCCCAATTATACCGTGCAGCCCAAAACAATCGTTACACCCGCAGGGATGGCGGTCAATCCCCCAAATTCGTGAATCTGGACATGGAGGAATACCGGGATCTGGAAATTACCTGCGCTGCCTTCACCCAGACCCTCGATCAACCGGAATTCAAGGGGCATGCCGCCGGTATCGTGCTTCAGGCCTACCTGCCGGATTCATACAATATTCAGATCGCGCTGACCGAATGGGCCAGAAAACGCGTAGCCGCCGGTGGCGCGCCCATCAAGATTCGGATTGTCAAAGGGGCCAACATGGAGATGGAAATGGTGGAATCCGGCCTGCATAACTGGCCCCTGGCCCCTTACGACAACAAGCTGGACGTGGATGCCAACTACAAGCGCATGGTCGATTTCGGCATGATTCCCGAGAATATCCAGGCTGTTCGTCTGGGCATCGCATCGCATAACCTGTTCGAGCTGGCATATTCGGCTGTTCTGGCAAAACATTACGGCACCAGTGATTTCATGAGCATTGAAATGCTCGAGGGCATGGCCGATCATGTGCGGCGTGCCATCCAGGCGTCTGCCGGAGATATGCTGCTGTACGCACCGGTGGCGACAAAAGAGCAGTTCATCAATGCCATTGCATATCTGATCCGCCGGCTCGACGAGAATACAGCCGCAGAAAATTTTCTGCGGCATTCGTTCAACCTGAAAACCGATTCCCCTGCCTGGGAATTTTTGAAAGAAAAGTTTCTGGA
Source organism: uncultured Desulfobacterales bacterium (assembly GCA_964495045.1). Taxonomy (GTDB): domain Bacteria; phylum Desulfobacterota; class Desulfobacteria; order Desulfobacterales; family Desulfatirhabdiaceae; genus RAAP-1. The sequence goes on from CAZBUL010000029.1 coordinate 15,609, forward strand.
ATCTTACGAACACCGCCGCCGGGTGTCACGAATGCCGCGGCGGACCCAGAACCGACAGACCGAAACGTTTACAAAACAAATCGGCACGTTTTATACCAACGAATTTGTGAATGATGTCGATACGGACTGGGCGCTTCCAGCCAACCGGCAGTGGGCGGAATCCATCCGGGATAAATGGAAAAAAATTCCGGACAGTGGCGATGCGCCGACCATTCCCGTGGTTGTGGGGGGTACGGAAATCCGGGATAACAGAACCGTCGGAGAATGTTTCGATATTTCCCGCATCGGTGAGACGGCTGAGCAGCCGGTTATCGCCCGCTATGTGCTGGCGGATGAACGGGATGTCGAGCAGGCGGTTGCTGTCGCCAAAGCCGATCCCGACGGATGGCGTTTGAAATCCATGACCGAACGCCATGAAATCCTCTCCTGCGTGGCGGCTGAACTCCGTATGGCCCGTGCCGATCTGATCGGGGCGGCGGCCGCCAATACCGGCAAGGTCTTTATGGAAGGGGACGTCGAAGTATCGGAAGCCGTCGATTTTGCGGAATATTATCCGTATTCGGCCAAGGCGTTCACCGATATGGCGCATGTCCGCAGTGCAGGAAAAGGGGTGGGATTGGTGATTTCTCCGTGGAATTTTCCCATCGCCATTCCAAGCGGCGGCATTCTGGCGGCCTTGTCCGCTGGCAACACGGTTATCTTCAAACCGGCATCGGCGGCCGTTCTGGTCGCCTGGGAGCTGTGCCAGTGTTTCTGGCGAGCCGGTGTTTCCAAAAACGTCCTTCAATTCGTTCCCTGTGCGGGATCCACCACCGGTGCCCAATTGACGCACCATCCGGATGTGGACTTCATCATCCTGACCGGCGGCACCGATACCGGCATGCGGATTCTCAAAGAGCGGCCGGCTGTTTTTCTGGCTGCCGAAACCGGCGGAAAAAACGCCACCATCGTCACGGCCATGAGTGACCGGGATCAGGCCATCAAAAATGTCATACAATCGGCCTTCGGCCATTGCGGCCAGAAATGCTCGGCCACCTCATTGCTCATCCTGGAAAAAGAAGTCTATGACGATCCGGTTTTCAAAAAGCAACTGGTGGATACGGCCCGTAGTTTTTCGGTGGGTTCGGTCTGGGCTTTCGAAAATCGGATGGGGCCGTTGATTCTGCCGCCTTCCGGAGACCTGAAATCGGCATTGACGACACTCGAACCCGGAGAATCCTGGGCGCTTCAACCTGAAAACATCGGAGCCAATCCGCATTTGTGGACACCCGGCATCAAATGGGGCGTTCAGCCCGGCAGTTATACCCATCGGACGGAGTTTTTCGGACCGGTGCTGGGGGTGATGTGTGCCGACGATCTGGAGGCAGCCATCGATCTGGTCAATCAGACCGGTTATGGCCTGACATCCGGTCTCGAAAGCCTCGACAAGCGGGAGCAGGCCGTGTGGAAAAGTCGGATACAGGCTGGCAATCTTTATATCAATCGGGGAACCACCGGCGCCATTGTTCTGCGGCAGCCCTTCGGCGGTTTGCGAAAATCGGCGCTCGGTTCGGGAATTAAGGCCGGCGGACCCAATTATGTCAGCCAGTTCATGCATTTTGAAGAAACCGCTCTCCCCCCGGTCGGTGCGATTCAGCAAGACACCGAGATGTTACGGCTGGCCGCCGGATGGCGGATCAAACTGGCGGGCAGCCGTTTTCCCGGCATGGAAACGGATGTGGAAAAAACCATCCGTGCCATACAATCCTACACGTATTGGGCGGAACAGGAATGCCGCATCGAAAAGGATTATTTCCATCTGAGAGGGCAGGACAACATTATCCGTTATCTTCCCGTGGGAAAGGTTGTGGTTCGCATTCATGCCGACGATACGCTTTTTGAAACCCTGGCCCGGATTGCGGCCGTCCGGATTTCAGGATGTGCGCTGTTTGTCAGCATTCCACTGGGGTTGGACAATCAGATCACGGCATTTCTGGATACCCGTGAAGGCCGGGCGATTCTTACGGAGACGCCGGTGGTGCGGCAGACCGACAGGGAGCTGATCCGAAAGATTCCAACCATTCAGCGGATCCGCTATACCCATCCGGATCGGGTGCCCGCGGCCGTTCTGGAAGCGGCGGCCGAAAAAGGCTTTTATATATCCCGCACGCCGGTGATGATGGAAGGCCGGATCGAGCTATTGCAATACTTCCAGGAACAGAGCTTATGCGATAATTACCATCGTTATGGCAACCTCGGAGAACGGGCGATGGTTTCACCGATATGATGGTGGTCTGGAAAAAACTTGTTCCATCCGATCGTTAGAATTATAATCTAACAATTAGGGAACAGATGTCTGGATGCCCCCTTCAGATATCGGAAGATGTTTGATATCCTATTGGATTAATCGAAACGTTGAATGATGATGATCGGCCATGTAGAGATCGACAATCTGAAGGAGTCCAATGAATTCCTGAATCTGGTTCTTGAAAACATCAATTCCGCCATTCTCATGAAAAAGGAATTCTTGTGAAAAAATCACTTTGGCTTGCGCTGATTTTGTTCGGGATGGTTGCCGGCGATTTGTCGGCAGCCACGCCGCGGGATACCGTCGTGATGGCGTCGAAACTCGATGATATCGTATCGCTGGATCCGGCGGAAGTCTTCGAGTTTACGGGGGCGGAAGTGACGGTCAACCTGTACGACCGATTGATCGGCTATGATGTGGATGATGTCACAAAGATATCCGGCATGGCCGCTGAAAGCTGGAACGTGTCCGAAGACGGCAGAACCTTCGATTTCACCATCCGGAAAAACATCCGCTTTGCATCCGGAAATCCGCTGACAGCCAGTGATGTGGTTTTTTCGCTTCAGCGGGTGATCCGGTTGAACAAATCTCCGGCATTTTTGCTGACACAGTTTGGATTCACCCTGGCCAACATGAACGAACGCATTGTCCGGACCGGGGACTATTCGGTTAAAATTGTTCTCGACAAGCCCTATTCGCCCACGTTTTTTTTGTATTGCCTCACCTCGACCCCGGCTTCCATCGTCGATAAGCAGGAAGTGATGAAGCATGAAACAAACGGCGATCTGGGCTACGACTGGCTCAAAACCCACTCCGCGGGTTCCGGGCCTTTTGCGTTGACAACATGGAAACCATCCGAAATCGTCATTCTGACCCGCAACGATCATGCCTCTGGAAACAAACCTGCCATGAAACGCGTCATCATCCGGCATATTCCACAATCTCCCACCCAGAGACTGCTGCTTGAAAAAGGGGATGTGGATATTGCCCGGAATATTCAGCCGGATGATCTCATGGGGCTTGCCGGCAGGACGGATATTCGGATACGCAAAAGAACCAAAAGCGCGATCTACTACCTCGGCCTCAACCAGAAAAACCGGTATCTGAAAATTCCCCAGGTGCGGCAGGCGCTGAAATATCTTGTCGATTACACGGGGATGGAATCCACGATCCTGAATGGGAAGGTCGCGGTGCATCAGTCTTTTCTGCCTGACGGGTTTCTGGGAGCCCTCAAGGAAAATCCATTTTCGTTGAATACCGTCATGGCCGGAAGCCTTCTCAAGGAGGTTGGTCTCGAAAACGGGTTTACCGTTACCCTGGACACCCGGAGCTCGGAGCCGTCTGCATCCATCGCTTTAGCCTTGCAGTCAACGTTTGCGGCGGTGGGGATCCGGTTGGAGATTCTTCCTGGTGAGGGCAAGCAGATATTGACCAAATACCGGAACCGATCCCATGATATCTTTTTGGGGAGCTGGGGACCTGATTACATGGACCCCCATTCCAATGCAGAGACCTTTGCCAGCAATCCCGACAATTCGGATACGAGTCCTTACAAGACCATGGCCTGGAGAAATTCCTGGGATATTCCCGAGATGACCCAGCAGGTCGAAGCGGCGGTGATGGAAAGAGATTCTCAGAAAAGAGTCCAAATGTATCATGAACTCCAGCGAACACATCAGCAGGATTCTCCGTTTGTTTTCATGTTTCAGGAAATCGAAATCCTGGCGGAGCGATCTTCGGTGAAGGGCTTTGAATTGGGGCCCACCTTCGACAGCAATTTTTACCGATCGATCACCAAGCCATAGGCATTTTCATGTTCTGGGCTTCCAGCATCTGCGGAAAGCGGATATCTCATGCCGCAGGCCGGCTTTTCTCTCTGCTGGTGATGATTGCCTTGACCTTTCTCGGCCTGCTTCTGGTGACGTTTCTGATCGGCCGGGTGGTTCCCATCGATCCGGTGCTGGCTGTGGTTGGAGATAAAGCCTCGGCGGAAGTCTATGAAAAGGCGCGCCTTCAACTGGGGCTGGATTTGCCGCTGTGGCGCCAGTTTTTTGTTTATATCCAGTCTGTATGGACGGGTGATCTTGGCGTGTCTGTGCTGACGTCCCGGCCGGTTCGCGAAGACCTGGCCCGCATTTTTCCCGCCACGGTGGAATTGGCCGTGATCGCAACGCTCATCGGTGTGATTTCGGGAGTTCCCCTGGGGATTATCGCGGCCGTCAAACAGGGAAAATGGATCGATCATGCGGCCCGGATCGTTGCGCTCTTCGGCTATTCCGTTCCGATTTTCTGGCTCGGTCTGATGGGGCTCATGGTGTTTTATGCCCGATTGAACTGGCTGCCCGGTCCTGGCCGGGTGGATGTGTTTTACGAAAACATGGTCGATCCGGTCACCGGGTTTCTGCTCATCGACTGTATTGTGGCAGGGGAATGGGATGTTTTCTGGAATGCAATTTCTCATATCATTTTGCCGGCATCCCTTCTGGGCTATTTCAGTATGGCGTATCTTAGCCGCATGACCCGTTCTTTTATGATCGCACAATTGCAGCAGGAATATATTCTGACGGCTCGGGTCAAAGGCATTGCCGAGTGGCGGGTCATCTGGGGACATGCCCTGGGCAACTGCCGGATTCCCTTGTTGACGGTCATTGCCTTGAGCTTTGGCAGTCTGCTCGAAGGCTCGGTTCTCACCGAAACCGTATTCTCATGGCCTGGGTTGGGGTTGTATTTAACCCAGTCGCTGCTGAATGCCGACATGAATGCGGTGCTCGGCGGAACGCTAGTGGTGGGGGCGGTATTTCTTGGGATCAATCTGTTTTCCGATTTATTGTATCGATTTTTGGATCCGCGGGCGGGCAGGTCGTGAGGACGGACACGGACAAAATCACGGACGGTATGGACGGATTGGACGGGAAGTCGGTTTCATTGAAAAAATGGCTGTTGACCGATATGCCGCAATCGGCTTTTCAGGCATGGGCCGGGCGGTTGTATTCCGGATGGCTGGGTTTTACGCATAACACCTCTGCGATGGTTGGGCTGGCGATTGTTCTGGTGCTGATGGTCACGGCTGTTTGTGCACCCTATATCGCTCCGTACGATCCGGTTTCGACCGATCTGAAAAACCGGTTGCAGCCGATATCGTCACGCCATTATTTCGGAACCGATGAGGTGGGCAGAGATATTTTCAGCCGGATTGTCTTTGGAACCCGCCCGACCCTGTATATCGTCGTGCTGGTGGTGCTGATCGCCGCACCGGTGGGAATTGTCGTTGGGACGGTGTCTGGATATGCGGGGGGTATTCCCGACAAAATTCTGATGCGGATCACCGATATTTTCCTGTCGTTTCCCAAATTGATTTTGGCCCTGGCTTTTGTGGCGGCTTTGGGGCCGGGCATCGAAAATGCGGTCATCGCCATTGCGATCACCTCATGGCCGCCATATACCAGAATCGCACGGGCCGAAACCCTCTCGCTCCGCAATGCGGATTTCATTCATGCGGTTCGGCTTCAAGGCGCCGGGGACGTCCGGATTATCACGAGGCATATCATGCCGCTGTGCATGCCGTCACTTATCGTACGGGTGACTCTTGATATGGCCGGCATCATTCTGACCGCCGCAGGGCTGGGGTTTCTGGGGCTGGGGGCTCAGCCGCCGTCCCCGGAATGGGGAGCCATGACATCGAGCGGCCGGAGTTATATTCTGGATTCCTGGTGGCTGAT
>CAZBUL010000030.1:0-1803 GCA_964495045.1 uncultured Desulfobacterales bacterium
TCGGCCATTCCCGACCGATAACGCAGCGAAATTATTTTTCTGAAAGTCTATAGATCATTTTTTTGATGTCCAGTTACAGGAGAACGCCGCCAATGACGCTCACGAAAGCACAGCTTGTTGATACCATTCATGAAACCATCGGACTTCCAGCCAAAAAAAGCGTCGAAGTCGTAGAAGCCCTGCTTGAAATCATCAAACAGGCCTTGGAAAACGGTGATGACGTTCTGATCAGTGGATTCGGGAAGTTCTGCGTCAACGAAAAGGCCCGACGGCGGGGAAGAAATCCGGCAACCGGCGAAGACATGATGCTGGATCAGCGTAGAGTTGTAACCTTCCGATGCTCTTCGGTATTACGAGAAAAAATCAACGAGTGACACGATGACCGCATCCAGCCCATTACCCGACCAGTACTTACCGTTTTTTAGATCGCTGTTCTCGAAAACCAGCGGCCACATCCAAAAACAGGTTTCCATGCATGAAATCGGCAATGAGACCGGTTTAGACAAAACGGCCTCGAAATCGGTGTCAGAAGAACTGATGCGCCTGGGATTGATCGATATCCGAACACTTTCCGGCGGCATCGGACTCACCGAGGAAGGTCTGATCGAGGCCCGGAGTCTTTTTGCCGACATCGCCGGCACCAGTTCAGCCGTCACGAAGCTGGGAAAGGATCCGATCATCGGCGAAAAAATTGCCCTTGCTGTCGCCGATACGATCAATCACCTAAAAATTCTGGCGGGAAAACTCGGGTTGGCATATAATGATCTGACGGAACTGGTCTCCGATATCCAGACGATCGATGCCCAGATGCGATCTTCCCGGCCCAAAACCGCTATTGTCCGGGAGTGTTTTCGATCCATCCAGACATCGCTCGGCCGCACCGATGAAACCGACATACTCAACAAAATCAAATCGTTTCTGGCAGAATGAGCTTACCCGTTTCGAATGGCCGAATATAGCGTCCAGAACCCGACAACCAGAAAAAAAACGCCGGCTCCCATTTTGATAAATGCCGGCGGAATGACACGGCTGATCGCCTCGCCAAATATGACGGCTATCAATGAGCTGAGCACCAGGGCACCAGCCGATCCCAGAAACACCGACAGCTTGGAATTGCATTCCGCAGACAGACAAAATGTGGCCAATTGTGTCTTGTCACCCAGTTCCGCCAAAAAAACCATGCCAAATGTTGTCAACAGCAGCTTGATATCCATGAATGCCTCTATCCTGTAACTCGCCCGGCACAAAAGCATCGGGCGTGTGAATCTGATAAAATCATAGCCTTACAATGCATTTGCATCACAGGGCTCGCAAATATTCGGGCTTCAGCGCAACTTTTCCAGCCAATGCCTGATCGATCAATGACAGGGTTGCTTCTTTTTCCGCAGGCATGCGGGCTCGAATCGGCAGATAATTGGAGGCATGATTGGCATGAAACAGTCCGCGTGTTATATGTGTAGATGCAATCATGGTTCTGAGCTCCTGAAGGGTTTCATCCGGGTCGATCAGCACGAAACGGCCTGCCTTGTGATCGTCATACAGCGGGGTTCCGGGAATCAGCATCAGGCTGAGTGCGCCGACATATTCCGGATCGATGGCCGTCAGCACCCGGCCGGTTTCCTGGGCATGAATCTGCGACCGCTCCCGGCCGGCAATTCCCAGCAGCACCGTGACAGACAGCTTGAAACCCGCGTGTCTGGCTTTTTGCCCCATCAGGATCATTTCTTCAGACAGCGCCCCTTTCTGAATGGCTTTCAGGGTTGCATCATCCCCGCTTTCAAGCCCCATATACAAAATCCCCAG
>CAZBUL010000030.1:1903-6299 GCA_964495045.1 uncultured Desulfobacterales bacterium
CGGAACCGCTCTCCCTGATAAGTGCCGCAAAACGTACATTTGTTACGGGAACACCCCACCGTCACCTGAAGCAGGATACTGTTGGCTTCGCTGGGGGGGCGGATGATCATTCCTTCATAATGCATGGTAAATCCTTGTAAGCATGTCGTAAAATTTCATAAACAGTCAAAAAGATGGAATGAAAAGGGTTTTGCAATGTATGTTCTTATACCGGACAAGTCAAGAATGTTTTCTTTCAACGAGAACCGGCGAAAATTTCTGCGAAGATCAGACCAGATGGCAGCGGGTTTCATGCCGATGTCCAACCGGGGTCAGAGACGGCAAAGACGTTTTGCAGAAAGGAATGGCAACGGAACAGCGGTTATGAAAGCGGCAACCTGCCGGCAGCGCATCCAGTGAGGGAACCATGCCTGGGATGATCGGCAATGGTATTTTCCCAGGGGTCTCCAGACGGGGAATGGATTCCAGAAGTCCCTGTGTATAAGGATGTTTCGGATTTTCAAAAAGCGATTGCACCGGAGCCGACTCGACAACCGTTCCGGCATACATCACGACCACATCGTCGCAAATGTCTGCAATGACCCCCAAGTCATGGGTGATGAAAATCATCGCCATGTCATTTTCCGCCTGAAGCTGCCGCATCAGATCGAGAATTTGCGCCTGAATTGTGACATCGAGGGCAGTTGTTGGCTCGTCGGCAATGAGGATATCAGGACGAACCGCCAAGGCTATGGCGATCATCACCCGCTGACGCATCCCTCCGGAAATCTGGTGGGGATATTCATCGAAGCGCCGATCCGGGTCCGGAATACCCACCCTGGCCAGCATGTCGATGGATCGATGCCGGATTTGGTCCTCTCTGAGCGAACGGTCATGGAGCTGGAAGACTTCTCCAATCTGACGGCCGATCCGGTGAACGGGATTCAGGGCGGTCATCGGCTCCTGAAAAATCATGGCGATGCGGCAGCCGCGCAGGGTGCGCATTTCTTCTGCGGACAGGCAGACAATATCCGATCCCTGATAAAGAATCCGACCCTCCAGAATTTTTCCCGCCGGCTGAGGCAGCAATCGCATAATAGACAGCGCCGTCACACTTTTCCCACAGCCGGATTCTCCGACAATGCCCAGTGTTTTTCCCCGATGGACCTGAAAGCTGACATCCTCCACCGCCCGAATTCTCCCCGCCTCGGTATCGAAACCCGCAGCCAGATGCTGAACATCAAGAACAGGAGAGGAACTCACTTCAAATTCCCTTGGGTGCTTTTCAGATATGTTTTGTCGATATGAGTCACCGGCGTGAACGATTTCCCCGATTTCATGGCATCGAGTGTTTCATCGTGAAGCTTCTTGTCATACCAGAACAGGCCGCCGGTCGCGCTGTTGAAAGGATCAAACAGACTGCCGGAATGCCGGGTTCCTGGCGGGTCTGGCAGCCGCCACCAGCGCCAGCAGGCTTCCCGAGCATACGGCACCATGAAGGTCGGCACAAACATGCAGATATCATGGATTTTCTGCTGAATTTCCTGTGAGAGGCGAATGCGCTCTTTTTCATCCAGGGAATTCCGGTACGCATCGATCAGCTTATCCATTTCCGGATCATCGGTATTGGTGATGTTGTTGGTCTGGGGCTTGTGGGCATTGATGGAATGAAAATGCTCCCAATATTGGGGCCTCAACGACGTGCTCCATCCCATCCACGCCACATCGAAATTTTTTTCCAGAAACTTTTTAAATGCCGCTGTCGGATCACTCTGCTGCAATACCAGCTCGATACCGGCTTTTTTGGCTTCTTCTTTCAGAACCACCAGCCGGGGGGTGTGCTCTTCGAACCCGTAAGTGACTTCAACCGAAAAGCGTTTGCCGTCTTTCTCCCATATCCCGTCCGCCCCCCGCTGCCAGCCCGATGCTTTCATGTAGTGATCCACCTTCTCCAGATCGAATCGTCTGGCGCGGATGGCGTCGTTGGTGTAAGGGCCATATCCCATGAAGGCATGTTCGAGTCGGAAATAATCCCCGCGCAACACCTGATCGATCACTTTTTCGATGTTCATGGCATGACTGAAGGCATAGCGGACATTCCTGTCCTTGAAAATATCCCGATCCTGATTCAGCCACAACCCCATGGCCGACTGCTGGGTGTCGTTGAAAAACCAGATCCGCTGAGCATATCCTTTTTCGAATATGGGAATCTGCGTCTTCTCATGCCAGAACTTGGGAATGATCAACCCGAAAACATCGATTTTGGTTTTCTTGAAATACTCCCAAAGCATGTTGAAATCGCGAACCACCGTATAATGGACCCGATCGACATTGAAACGGTTCCGGAAATACTTCACGTCTTGCGCCCACCAGTCTTTTTTGCGTTTGAAGCGGATGAATTTTCCTGTTTGAAACTCGTCGATTTGATATGCTCCCGTATTGGGAACGACTTTCCAGTTATAGCGGGACACGAAATCCGCAGTCAGGGTTCCATAAAAATGCCGCGGCGTTGGATTGATCCCCAATTTCAGATGCAAATCCGGTTCGGCCTTGGTTCCCACGACGGCAATCGTGTGATCGTCGAATACTATGACGCGGTCGATCTCCTGTGTGTAATAGTCATTGTACCAGGGGGCTACAATATGCGGAGATCTCATGAATTCGAGGGTGAAGGCAAAATCATCACCGGTCACCGGTTTTCCGTCCGACCATCTGGCCTGGGGATTCAACTTGAAATACATGGTTTTTTTATCTTTGCCGAAAGCCCAGTGCGTGGCCAGTTCCGGAATGATATTCAAGGTGTTGGGATGGATATTGATCAACGCCAGATCGTTATCCAATATGGCGCTGCGGAAACTGCCGTTGGAATCGGGGCCGACAGTCCGAAACGTCATGGGAAAGCTCAAAATCGCCGTATTCAGCGTGCCGCCCTTGACCGCTTCCGCAGATGCATACGTCGGATCCGCATCATTGGTCAGCCACTCGATATCTTCCGGCAAGGCAGGACCGGCAGCATATACCGACAGCGATAAGTTCAGCAGAATAACCAACCCGGACAGAAGGCACAGCACATATTTCATGACAACTCCCATTTTTCACAGCATTTTTAAAGCGTTATCCAATGAACTAAAAATACACCCATGCACCGCGCGTTTCATTAAAAAATATCGACGCATCGACATTGGCTTTTTCTTTGCGGTCTTTGCGCCTTTGCGGTGATACAATAACAGATTGAATCCCCTCTCGGTCATTCATAAGTACTATGCAGCTTCGGATCAAACGCCTCCCGGACCGCCTCACCGATGAATGTCACCAGAATGAGTGTCAGAATCATCGCAGCGATGACCGATCCCACAATCCACCAGGCATCCATATTGTCCCATCCCTGCTGCAGCAGTTCGCCCCAACTGGGCGTCGGCGGCGCCAGGCCGAATCCGAGATAGTCCAAAGAGGTCAGCGCAACAATCCCGCCGGAAACGGAAAACGGCGCATACGTGACAATCACGGAAACGGTATTGGGGATGATGTGCTTGAAAATAATACGAAAATCCGATGCACCCAGAGCTTTGGCCGCCAGAACATATTCCCGCGCCCGCTCTTTGTAGGTGATGGTGCGAAGAGTCCACGTCAGACTGGTCCATCCAAAAAAAACCATGATGAGAATCAGCAGGAAAAAATTCGGCACCACGATCGAAGAAATGATGATAATGACATATAGAAAGGGGATGTTGGACCAGATTTCGATAATCCGCTGGAAGAAGAGATCGAATTTCCCTCCCCAGTACCCCATCGCACTGCCGACGGTTACCCCCACCAGGTAATTGACGATCAACAGCGTCAGCGAAAAGAAGATGGCGATGCGAAAACCGTAAACCAGCCGGGCGACGACATCTCTGGCCGACGTATCCGTGCCGAGAAAGTGCCGATCCTGAATGGAAGGCGGAAACGGCGGATAGGCATCCGGCCGCAAGTCGTTTTCAAAAGGGTTGAATGGAACCGGCGGCATCACCACCCAGTCGGTTCCACCACGAGCTTGAAATAACCGGGAGAGTTCCCGGTAATTGGTTTCATAAGGATAATCCAGGCCGAATGTCGTTCCCGGTATCATCGCACCGTATATCGGAAAAAAGTAACGATCCTGATAATGGACAACCAGGGCCCGACTGTTGACCAAAACCTCTGCAAAGAGGGAGACCAGGATCATGATCACAAAAATGATAAACGCACAATACCCGCGCTTGATCGACTTGAACCGAAGCAGTTTTTTCCGGGTGAGAGGACTGAGTGTCATAATCGGATATCTCCTCTATCGGTCAGAACCGAACTGAACCCGTGGATCTACGAGTGCCACGCAGACATCAGAGAGAATATTGCCGATCATGAAAAGAAGGGATGAAATGACCAGAATGCCCATGAC
>CAZBUL010000030.1:6399-18649 GCA_964495045.1 uncultured Desulfobacterales bacterium
ATTATCCATCAGGGCGTTTTTCATCAGCAGGGTGAGAACCGAAAACGACCCCAGCATGTATGCAGTCAACGGCAATGCCGTATGCCAAAGCAGGTCCGTCATCTTATGGAACAGGGTGAAATCTTCGAAGTCATCGCTGACCAGACCTCCCAAAGGGAAAATCTCCCAGTGAGAGGCCAGCAGCACCAGCAGCAACACCCCGACCACCCAGCCGGGAATGGCGTATCCCGTAAAAACGACAGCGGAGGTGATATTGTCGTAAAGACTTTTGTGTCGAACAGCCTTCGATATGCCGAGAGGGATACAGACACCATACACCATCACCATCGAAAACAGCCCGAAATACAGGGAAATGGGAATACGGCTGCGGATCATCTCCCACACCGGCTCGTAATATCGGGTGGACACCCCCAAATCCCCGCTCAGCACTTTGATCAGCCACTGGCTATAACTGACCCAGATGGGCTTGTCGAATCCGTAATAGGCTTTCAAGACCTGAATCTGTTCGGCGGAAAGCGGTTGGCGTTGCCTGTCTCCGGTACTTCCCGCACTTCTTCCGCCATCTTTTGCCTGCATCTGCTGGGCCTGAAGCATCATCCGTTCGATGGGACCGCCCGGCACGACCCGGGTAATGGCAAAAACCAGAACCGTAATTCCCAGAAAGGTCGGAACAATCAGCAAGGCCCTGCGAAGAAAGTAATCTCGCACCGATTATTTGACCTGAATGCCTTCGAGTTTCCACGACGTCGAGCTGACCGGCCGGGCGAATGTCCAATATTCCTCGAATTTGACGGGCTCGGTGTTGTCACCTTTGACCACTTTTCCAGTGGATTCCTCAACGGTATAATCGAGAAGATTGGCCGTGAACAGAATTTTGACATATACTTCCTGACCTTCCATCCCGGCATCGACAATTTCGATACTCCGAACAGCGATATTTTCGAGCCGGTTGATCAGTCCTTTCTGTTTCATTTCGGCAAACTGGGTTTCATATTCCGTTTTGAGCTGTTGGCCGATCAGGCCTGCAACCAAAGAAGTATCCCGCCGCATCCATGCCGCCTGAATCTTGAAAAACACATCCTGAGCGATTTCCTTGAATTTTTCGGGATCGAAATCCGGCTCGGACTGTTTGATCATACTGAAACCGTCCATAGGATTTGCCGGCGGAAATCCTGAAGGCGCTACCGGTGGAAACCCTGAAGGCGCCGCCGGCGGCCCCTGAAAACCAGGAGGCTGAGAAGTCGTTCCGGTGGAAAAAGGATTGAAGGGTGGAGCCATGGGATTTTTCGATTCCATATTGGGTTTGATGAACCGTTTGTATAGAAAAAAACCGAGCCCGCCCAAAATCAGCAGTTCGAAAAAGCCGATCCCGCTGCCGCCAACACCGCCCGCTCCGCCGCCATGTCCGCCATAGCTCGATCTGCCGAAGAGCATATTTCCAATAAGACCGCCGACGATTCCGCCCCCGACCCCGCGCAGAAAACTGCTGCCACCGGTTCCGGAAAGCGGTGAAGACGGAGAAAAAGACCGGCTGCCCGAAGGCGGCGGTGGCGGTAAAGACGGACTCGATGGACTGCCGAATGATTTGGACGGACTGCTGCCAAATCCACCGCTTCTAGAACTGCTGGAGCCGCCGAAAGATCTCCCGCCGCTGCTGGATCGGGCATCCGCCAGATCGGAAAGGCACAATACGGTCAATAAGACAACGAAGGTGCCGAGAATCGTTATCTGCTTTGTTGACAACATATTTTTTAACATAGTTTCCCTCCAGGATATTTGGGTTCCGTTCTTTCGTGTATTTCGTGGTTCATTTGATTTTCATGGCAAATATGATCAAGAATGGTTCCGGATCGGAGTCACGCATCGATTTCCACAATGGTGCGCGAAAAGACTTTACCGCCGGGCATCGCAAATTCTTTTCGAACCAGATGCAATTTATTTTTCGCAAAAAGCTGGATGCATTCCGGATAGAGAATCCATTCCTGTTCAAGGCCTTTTTGCATGATGCGATCCAGGGTATCTCCCGGCAAAACAGGAAAAGTCCGCTGACCAATGATGGGCCCCGAATCCTCCCCGTAATCGACAAAGTGAACCGTACACCCCCCGACCTTGCAACCGTAACGGAATGTATCACCATAGCCATCGGTTCCGGGAAATGCCGGAAGAATGGCCGGATGAATGTTCATGATCCGCAACCGTTCGGGAGGAATATTGACCCGATCGATGAAATAAGGTGACAGATTGCGCATGAAACCCGCCAGAACAATCAGGTCGAATTCGTATTTTGCCATAAGATTCAGCAGCACCGATTCAGCAATGGCTCGGGATTTCAGAAAATCCGTAATCCGCTGCACCGGCATATCTGCGGAAAAAACATGCTGCTTGGCAAGCGCGTCTGCAAGATCGAAGTCCGTCGGCAGCATGCGCGCTGAGGACTGACTGCGATATCGATGAAAAATGTCGGCATAATCCACGACAAAATGGGGAATCCCGTGACTGTCGGCCCGCTGCATCCCCCCGGCTGACGGATTGTCGGACCCGACAAATACGATTCTGCCGTCGATGGCACCGGATTCACAAGCGTCGATGATTGCCTGAAGATTGGTTCCACCGCCTGAAATCAACGCACCAATGCGGATAGCATGCGTCATTGTCTCCTCCACATTTTTCAACACACTGCGTACCGACCAGGAAACACACGGACTGTAACCGCCGGTTGATCATTTCTGTTCATTGACATTGTATAGCCATATCATTATAATCATTTTCAACAATAAATCAATTTATGAAAGGAAACAGGAAATGGCGGAAAATGTACTTGAAATCGATGATGCTCGTTTTGAGGCTGAAGTACTTCAGGAGCAAACACCAGTGCTGGTAGATTTCTGGGCCCCCTGGTGCGGGCCGTGCCGGGCTATCGGCCCCGTGGTGGATGAACTTGCCGGAAAATTCGGGAACAAAATGAAGTTTAAAAAATGCAATGTGGATGACAATCCGTTGACCCCATCCAAATATGGAATCAGGTCGATCCCTACCCTGATTTTCTTCAAAGACGGCAACGTGTTCAATCAGGTGGTCGGTGTCGTGGCCAAATCCAAGCTTGAAGAAATGATCAACAGCGTGCTGGCCTGACAAAATTGGTCATGGCCATCCCTTTTTCCCGCTTCTCCGGATGAGCGGTAATCGCGCCGAAAGAGTCCGCCAAGGGCTTTTTTGCTATTGATTGCTGCTCACGGTTTATCATCTGATGATACCCCTATGAAATACAAACTGATTTTGCCGCTTGTGGCGATGCTGCTGTCATCGGGCTGCGCCTGGTTTATCGACACCAAAACAGATGAAAAAACCGCCCAGGAGCTCGTCAACGACGGGATGGAGGCATTTAACCATCAGCGATACCGGTCTGCCATCGAATCTTTCCAAAAACTTAAGGATTGGTACCCATTCAGCAAATATGCCATTCTGGCCGAATTGAAGATTGCCGATTCCCATTTTTATCTGGAAGAATATGAAGCGGCTATTGTCGCTTACGAATCTTTCGAGAATCTCCATCCCCGTAACGAAGCGACCCCATATATCATTTTCCAAAGAGGGATGAGCTATTTCAAACAAATGGAAACCGTTGACAGGGATCAAACTTCCGCCAAAAAAGCGATCGAAATTTTCAATCGCCTCAAAAAAACATATCCGGCCTCGGAATATGCCGCTCAGGCCGACAATTATATCCGACTGTCTTTGAAAAACATGGCCGGACACGAATTTTATGTGGGAGAATTTTATTTCAAGAGCAAGCATTTCAAAGCGGCTATCGTTCGCTTCAAAGCCGTCGTCACCAATTATCCCGATGTGGGTCTCACCCAGAAGGCGCTTGTATATATATCACGGTGCGAAGTCGAACTGGCTAAACAGGCTCCCGACCCAAAATCTGCTTCCTGATCCATTATAAAATTCTTTACACGAATCGGTTTTTAGGATAAATGTGGAGATTCTATTTATATTTTAACTCGAATAAATGATTATGATAAATTGAAATAACGGAGAAAAGACCATGTCCATGATTTGTGAAATTTGCGGAAAAAAGCCCATGATCGGCTGTAATGTCAGCCATGCCCACAATGTCACCAAACGCCGATTCAACCCGAATCTTCAGCGCGTACGTTCTTTAAACAACGGCAGAGTTCAAAAAATTATGGTGTGTACCAACTGCATCAAGTCTGGCCGCATTGTTAAAGCCCCTTAATGATCGATCCGCTGCACATCCTGGATAGCCTTTACCTTTCGAATCTCAGCCAGCAGCCTGTTCAAATGATCTGTATTTCGAATAGATAATGTAAACAGGCTATCCACAATCGCCGTATCGCCAATTTTCGAGTTGGCGCTCAAAATATTCGCCCCGCTCTTGCTGATGGTCATCGCCAAATCCGCCAGCAGCCCTACCCGGTCATAAGATTTGACATGGATTTTCACCGGATAGGTTTCTTTGATCGCTTCATCCCATTGCACATCAATCTGTCTTTCCTGGCTCATCGTCAATGCATTGATACAATTGGTACGATGCACTGTCACCCCAAACCCGCGAGTAATATAGCCGGTGATGGAATCTCCGGGCACCGGCTCACAGCATTTGCCGAATTTCACGAGGATATCGTCCATCCCTTTTACGATGACACCTCCGGACTTGTGCTTTTTCTTACGAACCTTTCCGATGATTTTTTCCAGAAATGATTCCTGGACTTCCTCCTGATCAGCTTTGACGGAAAATCGGCGAATGATCTGAAGCGGAGTGATTTTACCAAATCCAACGCTCGCAAACAAATCATCGACGGCCTTGAACCCGAAATGGGCCACCACTTCGTCCATTTCCGAAGACTTGGCCAGTTCATTGAAATTCAACCGATGTTTCCGAAACGCTTTGTCGCACATTTCCCGACCGAGGCTGACACTGCGGTCTTTTTCCTGGGCACGAACCCATTGCTGAATCTTGGACCGTGCCTTGACGGTTCGGACAAAACCGAGCCAGTCCTTGCTGGGGGTATGGTTTTTGGTTGTTATGATCTCGATGCTGTCACCGGTTGACAACTGATACTGAAGCGGCACGATCCGGCTGTTGACCTTGGCACCGGTACACTGATTGCCCACTTCGGTGTGGATCAAATAGGCAAAATCCACCGGTGTGGCGCCTTTGGGAAGGGATTTGACCTCCCCGCGCGGCGTAAACACATAGACTTCATCCGGAAACAAATCGAGCCGGACATTTTCCATGAACTCGTTGGGATTGCGGATATTCTTTTGGTTCTCGATCAGATTCTGAATCCAGGCAAACTGGCGGGAAACGGCTTCCTCGATCCGGCGGCCTTCCTTATAACTCCAGTGGGCCGCGATGCCGGACTTGGCCACTTTGTCCATCTCCCAGGTGCGGATCTGAATTTCGATCCGTTTACCGTCCGGGCCGATGACCGTGGTATGAAGGGATTGGTACATATTGGGTTTGGGTCTGCCGATATAGTCCTTGATTTTGGAATCGATCGGTTTCCACAAACCGTGAATCAAGCCTAGCGCCGCATAGCATTGGGTGACATTGTCGAGAACGATCCGAAACGCAATGATATCATAGATCTCTTCGAAAGGCAGAGACTGTTTGATCATTTTCTGACGGATGCTGTAAAGATTCTTATACCGTCCCAGCACCTGACATTTCAGGCTGTTTTCGGACATGGTCGTACGAATCAGCACCTTCACCTTTTCGATGTAGGTCTCCCGCTCTATCATGTCCCGGCTGAGAAGAAGCTTGAGATTCTCGTATTGTTCCGGATGAAGATATCGAAATGACATATCCTCCAGCTCGTTTTTAATCCAGTAAATGCCCAGACGGGATGCGATCGGGGCGTAGATATCCATGGTTTCCTGAGCGATTTCCTTCTTTTTTTTCTCGCTCTTATGGAATTGAAGGGTGCGCATATTGTGAATCCGGTCCGCCAGCTTGATGAGAATGACCCGAATATCGTCCGCCATGGCCAGCAGCATTTTTCGGATGCTTTCCGCCTGTCTGGCCTGGGAGCTGTCAAATGTCACCGCACTCAGCTTGGTGACACCGGATACGATATGCACCACTTCCGTACCAAAGATTCCACTGATTTCATCCGGTGTGGCATGGGTATCTTCGATGACATCATGCAGCAGACCCGCAGCGATACTGATCGGATCCAGACTCATGTCCGCCAGAATGCCTGCCACTTCCAGAGGATGGGATAAATAGGGCTCCCCGCTCAACCGCACCTGGCCGTCATGCACCCTGGCTGAATAAATATATGCCCGCTCTACCAGACCGGTATCCGCTTCAGGATCATAATCAGTAATCTTATCCAGAATATCGTTGATCCGAATCATGATCGCACCCTATTCGTCTATGGATGAAGACAGATCAGTACGCTTTGGCAAAAATCACCCGCTGCCCGCTCCGGGCTTTGCAGCAGATGCACTGACCTTCTTCAGACTTGCTTTCGAAAGGAATACATCGAATGGTCACGCTGAGGTCGTCCTTGATGGCAGCCTCACAGGTCGGCGACCCGCACCAGTGAGCCATCGCAAAGCCTCCATGGATTTCCGGTTTCTCTAAGTTTTTGGGCGTGAAAAAATCATAAAAATCCGTCTTGTCATCGATGTTCCGGGTATGCTCATCCCTGTAATTGAGGGCCCGCTCATACAGCGTCGATTGAATTTCATCCAGAATCAGCGGGATTTCCGCAAGAAATTGGGCACGGGTCATCGATACCTTTTCTTTGTGATGCTTGTCGCGGCGGGAGAAAACAACCGAATTCTCGGCCATGTCCCGCGGACCGATTTCCACCCGGACTGGAATTCCTCGGCGAATCCAATCCCAGCCTCTGGCGCCGCCGATATCCCGATCGTCAATTTCCACCTGGATCCGGCGATGATGATAGCTCATATCTCTCAATTTGGATGCCAGCCGATGCGTATAGGACATGATTTCCGCCCGTTCGTCGGCATGACGGACAATGGGCAGCAACACGACATGAGCGGATGCGATCATGGGCGGCAGAATCACCCCGTCATCATCTCCGTGCGTCATGATAAGACCACCGATCATTCGGGTCGATGCGCCCCAGGATGTCGTCCATCCATACGCCTCGGTTTCTTCCCGTGTCTGAAATTTGATCTGGGACGCCTTGGCGAAATTCTGCCCCAGAAAATGGGATGTGCCTGCCTGCAGGGCTTTGCGATCCTGCATCATCGCTTCGATACAGAGGGTTTCGACGGCGCCGGGAAACGTTTCTGCAAGACTCTTTTTGCCGCGGATCACCGGCATGGCCAGATATTCTTCCACAAATTTTGCATAGATATCGAGCATCATTTGTGTTCGTTCATAGGCCTCCTCGGCGGTGGCATGAACGGTATGGCCTTCCTGCCACAGAAATTCACTGGTTCGCAGGAAAATCCGGGTTCGCATTTCCCACCGCACCACATTGGCCCACTGGTTCAGCAGCATGGGGAGATCCCGATAACTGGTGATCCATTTGGAGAAAGCATCGCCGATAATGGTTTCGGAAGTGGGTCGAACCACCAGCGGTTCGGTCAATTTACCGGCCGGAACCAATTCCCCATCGGCTCCTTTTTCGAGCCGGTGATGGGTCACCACAGCACATTCCTTGGCGAACCCCTCGACATGCTCCGCCTCTTTCTGAAGGAAACTGAGCGGAATGAACAACGGGAAATAGGCATTTTTCACACCGGTTTCCTTGAACATGTCATCGAGCACCCGCATCATGTTTTCCCACAGGGCATAGCCCCAGGGCTTGATCACCATACACCCCCGCACCGGAGAGTTTTCCGCCATTTCGGATGCTTTCACCACCTGCTGATACCACTCCGGATAATCCTCCTGACGTGTAGGAGTGATTGCCGTTTTTTCTTTTTTTGCCATAATTATCCTCTCTGTATCATTCGTAACAATTCGTCATGTTTCAATGCATATCGATCTGGAGAGACCATCCGGTCAGATATCGCATCTTTCCGCCGGATCGGCGCTATCTGATCACGGGATGCGCATGCCGTCGATTTCGCGCAATAGCACCTCCACCAGCTTTTCCTGAGGAAACTGGTCGATCACTTTTCCCTTTTTGAACAGGATGCCTGTACCATCTCCGCCGGCAACACCGATATCGGCTTCTTTGGCTTCTCCGGGACCGTTGACCACGCATCCCATGATCGCAATTTTTATGTCCTGACGGCTGGCGGACAACGCTTTTTCAACTTGTTCCACCGTATCAAAAAGATTGAACCGGCATCGGCCGCAAGTCGGGCATGAGATGATTTCTGGGCCCCTTCGACGGATATCGAGCGCTTTGAGAATTTCATAGCCCGTACGGATTTCTTCCACCGGATCCCGTGTCAAAGACACCCGCAAGGTGTCTCCGATACCTTCGTAGAGCAGCATGCCGATGCCCAGCGCGGATTTGACGATCCCCGAATACAATGTGCCGGCCTCTGTCACCCCCAAATGGAGGGGAAGATCGGTTTTTTCGGAAAGCAGCCGGTAAGCGTCGAGGGTTCGGTGAACATCGGATGCCTTGATGGAAACTTTCACATCATGAAAATCCATGGAGCGCAGCACGTCGATATGCCGAAGCGCGCTTTCAACCATTGCGTGCGCATTGACGCCATGATATTTTTTGACTATATCTTTCTCGAGCGATCCGGAATTGACACCGATCCGGATAGGAATTCCGGCCGATTTGGCACAATCGGCAACTGCCCGAATTTTTTTCAGACCGCCGATATTTCCGGGATTGATACGCAGTCCATCTGCACCGGCTTCGGCTGAAGCAATGGCCAGGCGGTAATCGAAATGGATATCGGCAATCACAGGAATGGATATCTGTTTTTTGATGGATGTAACCGCCCTGGCAGATTCCATATCGGGAACCGCCACTCGGATAATTTCGCACCCGGCGGCTTCCAATCGATGAATCTGTTCCACCGTAGCCGCCACATCCTGGGTAAAGGTATTGGTCATGGATTGGACTGCAATCGGCGCCATGCCGCCGACTTTCACGGAACCCACGCGAATCTGCCGGGTGGACTTACGCTGAATGGCGTTTTTCATAAATCCATCATCTTGTAGAAATGAACGATAAAAACCAGACCATTGACAAACGGCCTTTCATTTTCATACTTCAAATTTTCGTGAAAAACAAATATAAATCTCAATCGATAAGGAGAATCCACATGAAATCATCGGACGCCCCCGCATCCACAGAAATTAACTCCCGCATCCAACAGGCTGTAACTGCACGGTTCACAGATGGAAAACTCGGCTGTGCCGATGCCTTTGCCATTGCCGCAGCGTTGAACACAGCACCCATAACCGTTGGCCAAACACTCGATCAAATGGATTGCCGAATCACCCATTGTCAACTCGGTCTGTTCGGACACAGCCCACAGAAAAAAGTCGTGATTGCTGATACCAGCATCGACGCCACTCTGAAAACCGCCATCGAATCGGCAGTAGGAAACGGGCATCTCACCTGCCTTGAAGCCTGGAATATTGCAGAAGAATTACAGTTATCGAAGATATCGGTCAGTAATGCCTGTGAAGGGATGGGGATCAAAATCAAGCCCTGTCAACTCGGAGCATTCTGATTGCGCAATACCGATCTGGGGTTGCGTAAACGATTGGATGTGGGGAAAACGCTTGATGTTAAATAGTTGGCAATGTATGATGTCACTAATCCACTCAAGGTGTTTGAGATGCAATTACCTATTCAAGATTTCTTCGAACAATTTCCGTGTCGAAAAATGGCTTGATGAAGTTTTCCGGTGTAACGGCAGTTAGGCGATTTACATTAATGAATATACCTTCGAGAAGTATGGAGTACGGTATTTTTTTTACTGGAAACCGCCTTAACGAAAAAGAATTTCGCTGAGGTAAGCATGCATGACAATCTTTCCCAGGAATCACTTCGCCAGCTTGCCGCCCGCTGGTCCAGTTCTCAGGAACCCAGTCACCGGTTCAAAGTGTACAGGGATACCAGTGATTTTTTTCGTATCGAATATGGCGATATCGTCATCCTCAACGACACCCCCTACCTGATCCGTCATAATGCCAAAGAAGGGCGATTCGGGCTTGACGACGAGATCAAGTTCTGGGTCAAACGTGCCATCGACCTGACATCGGGGCAAACAAAAATCATCAAACTGGTGTTTTATGAAAATTTCATTGCCCGTATCTGTGATATCGAGTTCGAATGTTTCCGCAGTCCCAAGAAAGAGGCCCGAATACTGAATCTGATCGGCGATCATCCCAATTTCATGCACGGGTTTTCGGTTCGAGACGAACAAGGCAATGTCGTTCGTATTCTGGATTTGATTTATGGCCGAACCATTGCCGACCATATTCGGGAACTATCGGGCAGTATGGACCACGAAACGTATTTTTATTCGTATTTTCCTGAAATTCTCGATCATTACATCGAGTGTGCCGAGGCTATCCGTTTTCTGCACGAACGGGGAGAAAAGCATGGAGATATCCGTAGAGACCATATCCTGATGGACAGAGAAACCGGAAGGTGCCGCTGGATTGATTTCGACTACAATTTCCGCCACCGGGAAAATATGTATGGATACGATTTGTTTGGTCTGGGCAATGTTCTCATGTTTCTAGTCGGCATGGGCGATGTGCTGGTTCCGAATCTGAAAACATCCAATCCTCAAGTTTTCAGTCAGTTATGTGATGAAGACACCAATATCGTATTCAACAACCGGGTGGCCAATCTCAGCAAGATTTTCCCCTATATTCCGGAAAATCTGAACCGGATTCTGATGCATTTTTCCAAAAGCACCCCTGTGTTTTACGACAATACGATCCAACTCATCGATGATTTAAACGAAGTTAAAGCCACTTTTACCCGGCGGGAGAACACCCATGAATCATAAAACGAATCGGAACATTTTGATCGCGGTGGACGCATCCGAGAATTCCCGGCGTGCCGTTCAATATGTGGCAGACTTGTTGGGGGGAATTCGAGGGTTCAAGGTATCCATTCTTCACGTCATTCGAGAGCCGGAAGAAGACGAATTCGCTGTTGAAGCGGACAAAGAAAAATGGTACATCACCCAGCATCAGGAAGCGAATCGGATGTTGGAGGAATATCGCCGGATACTGCTGGATGCTGATTTTGCACCCGATGATGTCAATGTCCGATCGACACTCAAATACTGTCCATCGATGGCAGAATGCATTCTGGCAGAACGCGATTTATATGAGTACAACACACTGGTCGTCGGCAGAAAGGGGCTGTCTCACAAAGAAGAGTTTTTATTCGGCAGTGTCTCGGGGAAGATCGTTCGCATCGCAAGAGACTGCACGGTGTGGGTTGTGGAATAACTTACGAACACACAAACACCATATACTACTCGGTTTTTGAAGCGAATCTGATTCCGCAGCGTCTTACAGCGATCGCGGCGGTGGAATACTGCGGCAGTTCGTGATCATAAATTACCACATTTTCGTTCAATTCGATGACATGATAAGTTGCAACGATCTTTAATCTGCATTTTTTTTGATATTGAATTTTTTCTGCGTGGTTTCTATCTGAAACATAACTCAACCCACATCCCTTCTCATTGATATCGATCAGTTGGCCAAGTAAAATTTGGTTTTCGGCCTGATGCCATGACACCAAAGCATACACGCCATTTCCTATGGAAAACCGATCGCATTTTCTGTTGTTTTGATGAATCTGCGGAGCCTGAATTTTTTCAGTGACTAGTTTATGATCTTTGAGCATTTTCATCAAGTTGTCGATCATCAGAATACACCCCTCTTTGTATTCATAATGAGAATCGTCACCAGACAACTTTAACGATGTTGTTCAATGTTCCGAAACAATTCGGGCAGACTCTCAGATTTATCGGATCTTCCATCCATTCGCCATCAACCCAATATTTATACTCCAAATTTCCCGGAGGCAGCATTTTGGTCTTCGTCCAAATGCCATTTCTATCTCTTTGCATCGGGTCGGCCTCCGGATTCCAGTCATTGAATTCTCCCACCAGAGAGACTTTCATGGCATGAGCCGCCGTCAACGAGAACTGAATTTTCTTTGCTTTCTGTTTTTGGGTAATTTTTTGCATAACAATTCTCCTCTGAAAATGCTGTTAGAACTGCTCTGAAAAAAAACTCATCCGACGAAATTCATGTACCCAACACCAGCGGACAGAACCAACGAAT
>CAZBUL010000030.1:18749-21502 GCA_964495045.1 uncultured Desulfobacterales bacterium
AAAACTCATCCGACGAAATTCATGTACCCAACACCAGCGGACAGAACCAACGAATCAGGATAACATTTTTGCCACTTCCCATTTTCTGTGAATTTTGTCAATAAGGAGAATATCTCATTTTATGTATGATAAACTACTAAACGGGAAGATTTCCCATTGTTCATAAAAAAATCAAACAGAACCGAATGCGGATAGATTCACCTAATTTTTTTGGCTCTTCTTTTACATGCTGAATCTATATAGCTTCCCAGGAAAACGCTTTTCGAAAAAAGCTTCCAAATCTCTGGAGCAGGATGCAATTTGAGACAGATTCAATCCCGTTTCGACATGCAGCGAATTCAGAAGGTACAGCGTATCTTCCGTAGCGATATTCCCTGCCGCATCCGGGATGAACGGACATCCGCCCATCCCGGCAAGAGCCGTGTCGAACCGGTCGATACCACACCCTAATGCTGTCAGCACATTGGCCACCCCAAGCCCGCGGGTATCGTGCAAATGCATGGCGATTGGAAGTTCTCCGGCAATTGATTTCACGGCATGGACGCGGCGGAATACGGATATCGGCGTTGCCAGGCCGGTGGTATCGGCCAGAGAGAGCGTATCGGCACCGGCGGCAATCAGCGCTTCTGCCATGGCCGTGATCATAACTTCCGAAATCGTCTCATCATATCCGCTGCCGAATGCGCACTGAATACTTGCCCGAACCTGCAATCCGTGTCTTTTGGAGAATGCCACCATCTCCACTCCCGTTTTCAGTGCCGATTCGGTATTCATACCGGTATTATTCAGGCTGTGCCGATTGCTGGCTGAGATCGACACCTCGATATGGGTCAAACCGGAAGCGATTGCCCGCTCCACACCTGTCTTATTCAGCACAAGCGCGCTGAATGAAACGCCGGAAATTCTGGGAAGCTCGGCCAGCAGCTTTTCGGCATCCGCCATCTGCGGCACCTTTCCGGGATGAACGAACGAAGTCACCTGAATATGCTTGAACCCAGCATTCACCAACCGTATAATCATTTCCTGTTTCAGCCTGGTTGGAACGATTTTTTTCTCGAACTGAAATCCGTCCCGCGGCCCCACCTCTGTCAGCGTCACATATTTTGGAAGCATTCCACATAAATTATTCGGCGTATCCATAGTCGTCTCTGGATTCCATGATTGGCGGCATGTTTCGGTATTCATGGGCGATTATCTCCAAATTCATTTTATTGATATTGGCGGAAAAGATATGTAGAGGCAATTTCTTTTTCGATTTTATATTGTTTCCAACTTATTTCAATTGACAGGAGATTATGCTCTAACATAAATTCACGATCAGTGAAACATTGGGTTATCCTTTCGAACAGATGATCACGGCCCTTTTCTCTTGCCATGGTCAAAGTATATATGATATCGAATTGATGGTTTAAGATGATTCAATTCAATGAAGGCAATTCATATACCAATCATTCAACAAGGAGGAAACAATGAAATTGAATAAATTATGGGGATGGGCATTCGTAGCGATGATGATTGTTGGCATTGGCAATGTCGGGGCCGGCACATTGGATGAAGTCAAGGCCAAGGGTTTTGTTCAGGTAGGTGTCAATGGTCAACTGGCCGGATTCGGTATTCCCGATGAAAAAGGTGAATGGAAAGGACTCGACGTCGATACCGGACGAGCCATTGCGGCCGCCATACTCGGCGATGCCAAGAAAATCAAGTTTATTCCCCTGACCGCCGTCCAACGTTTTACGGCGTTGCAGTCCGGTGAAGTCGATGTCCTATGCCGAAACGCCACCATGACGCTTACCCGTGATACATCACTGGGGCTTGATTTCGTTCAGGTCAATTATTATGATGGCCAAGGGTTTCTGGTTCCGAAAAAAATGAATGTCAAAAGCGCCAAAGAGCTCGATGGGGCAACGGTCTGCGTACTTCCCGGCACAACAACCGAACAGAATGTCGCTGATTATTTCCGCTCCAAAAACATGAAAATGAAACCGGTTGTCATCGAAAACAATGCCGAGCTCAACAAAGCTTTTTTTGCCGGACGCTGCGACTGTCTGACCTCCGATGCCTCCCAATTGGCCGGCGCCAGATCGGTGGCCCCGAATCCAACAGACTATATCATTTTACCGGAAATCATTTCCAAAGAGCCGCTGGCCCCTGCTGTTCGTCATGGAGACAACCAGTGGAAAGATATCGTCAACTATGCGGTTCTGGCCATGATCGAAGCCGAAGAACTGGGCATCACATCCAAAAATGTCGATGAAATGCTGAAAAGCACGAACCCATCGGTTCAAAGATTTCTGGGTGTTGTTCCCGGAAACGGCAAAGCCCTCGGACTCGAAGAAAATTTTGCCTACAATATCGTCAAACAGGTCGGCAATTATGCGGAAATTTTCGATCGCAATGTGGGCCCCAACACACCGCTGGCACTGGAACGCGGTTTGAATGCGCTGTGGACAAAAGGCGGATTGATGTACTCCCCGCCGTTCAAATGACATGATTATCCATCGGATCGGTTTGGTGAGAACCTGGGCATTTTCTTGAACAAACCGATTCGAAAGACAACGTGGTTTTTATCTTGTCGGCGCTCGATTCACCGATCGCCCATCAAGGAAAATCATCCTGACTATATTTTATCAGACATGAACATCTATCGACTTTCAGAAAATTCATTTCGCAAGGCAGCAGGGAGGAGATTATACTTTAGTATATCTCCGACCGATAACGCCGCGAAATTATTTTTCTGAAAGTCGATAGAT
>CAZBUL010000031.1:0-1089 GCA_964495045.1 uncultured Desulfobacterales bacterium
ACAGCGGCCTTCCTCCACATTGAACGAAAACCGGCCGGGAAGATAGCCGCGGGCGCGTGCTGCCGGTGTCATGGCGAACAACTGGCGGATATCGGAATAAAATCCCACATAAGACGCCGGCACCGATCGGGGCGTTTTCCCGATGGGGCTGTGATCCACTTCCAGAATGCGCTTCACTTTCT
Source organism: uncultured Desulfobacterales bacterium (assembly GCA_964495045.1). GTDB lineage: Bacteria > Desulfobacterota > Desulfobacteria > Desulfobacterales > Desulfatirhabdiaceae > RAAP-1. Next base: position 183 of record CAZBUL010000031.1, read on the forward strand.
CCCAACCGCGGATGCTGCGGCAAAGGGTTTCCGGAACCGGTCGGTCTTCCAATCCGCAACGGATGGATGGAAACAGCGTTCCTTTAACCAGCGTGGATTTTCCGGAACCCGACACGCCGGTGACGGCAATCAAGGTATTCATCGGAAACGATACATCGATGGACTGGAGATTGTTCAGGCAGGCCCCGCGGATCTCTATCTGCGGCTGGTCCCGAAAATGTCGAAGGCGGCTCGTCAAGGGCCGGTTCGGCTCCCGCAGATATTTTCCGGTGATGGATGCCTCGGTGTTCCGGATCACCTCCTGGCCACCCGAAGCCACGATCCATCCACCGTCCTGTCCGGCACCCGGTCCCAGATCGATCAGGGTGTCGGCCTGACGGATGGTTTCTTCATCATGCTCCACCACCAATACCGTGTTACCCCGATCCCGCAGCGTTTTCAGGGCATCGATCAGAATGCCGCTGTCCCGTGGATGCAGCCCGATAGTCGGTTCATCCAGAATGTAAAGAATTCCGGTGAGATTGGATCCCAACTGAGCGGCCAGCCGAACCCGCTGGGCTTCGCCGCCGGAAAGTGTGTCTCCGCTTCTTCCCAGAGACAGATAAGACAGGCCCAACTGGTTCAACAGGGCCAGGCGGGACTGGATTTCGGACAGAATCGGCTCGGCAATGGGCTTTTGCGCATCGCTGAACGAAATCTTCAGGATCATGTCATCGAGATGTTCGGCGCTGCTTTGCATCATCTCCCAGATCGTATAGCCGCCGATCCGGACAGACAGCGCCAGCGGATTGAGACGGCTTCCGCCGCACGCATCACAGATGCGATACAGACCGCCGTCTTCGGATTCAATCTGCCCCAAACCGCCACAGACTGAACACGCGCCTTGAGGGCTGTTGAAGGAAAACAG